>JAIVJC010000046.1 GCA_020200235.1 Acidobacteriota bacterium
GCGCATCTGGGAGCGGGGCGTGGGCGAGACGCTCTCCTCGGGTACGGGGTCGTCCGCCGCGGCGGTTGCCGCCTGCCTGACGGGGCGCACCGGCCGGCGCGTCTCGGTCGAGACGCCGGGGGGGCAACTGGAAGTCGAGTGGAGGGAGGACGGCGAGGTGGTTCTCACGGGCGAGGCGGAGGTCGTCTACCGCGGCGAGTGGCTGAGGGGGTGATGGGAGGGGTGATGGCGAAGAGGCTGCTTTTCTGGATAATCGCCAACGTTTTGCTCCAGTTCGGCGTCCCCGTCATTTACTTCGTCTATATGCGACGGATGGTTGACGAGGAGTATGCGACGGGGATGCGTACCTCTTCGGACGGGGATAGCATGATCATCCCGGTGATGGGCATGTTCATCTTCGTCTTAATCACCCTCCTGGCTGTCAACGCTCTCGGCGCGGGCGTCTACCTCCTGAGGCGACGGCGCGGGCTGCCGTAGCGATGACCCCTGGGGCTGGACTCTGTCACATTTCTGTGTTAGCTTTTTCACCGGCAAGCGGGTTAAACGCTTGCTTTTTCTTTTGTTTGCCTCTTTCGGCGTCCGTCGCAACAAGGTGTGAGCCCCACTCCGACTGACAAAAACTTTTGTTGGTCTCCTTGAGCCGGAGGTCGAGTCCTCAAGCGACTCGCGCGACGCGCCGGAAGTTATCTCGGAAAGGAGAACCGATTGAATGGCTAAATCCCTCTACGGAGGGGGCGCGGTGTTGACGGGCGCGCTCCTTCTGGCTTCCCTCGCTTTTAACGCACGCCCGTCGGTCGCAGAAAGCCTCGCCTCTTTCGACTCAACAGAGCAAACCCAGCAGAAACCCAACTCGACGGGCACGAGCCTGCCGACCGAGACCTCGCCGAACGCCAACAACGCACCCGCGAACGAGACTGCCGCGAAGCCTGAGACCGCCGCAGCCGCCCTGAAGCCCGACGCGGGTCGGGCGACGCCCACCGTCGAGAAGAACCCGACCGGCGCGACGCTGTCGCTCTCTGCCGAGAAGTACACGGCGACCGCCTACTCGCTCCTGGGTCGCACGGCGAGCGGCGCGACCGTCCGGCGCGGGCTCATCGCGGCGGATCGTCGCGTCCTGCCGCTGGGGTCGCGCGTCCGCATCGACGCGGGCAGTTACAGCGGCGAGTACCTCGTCGCAGACCGGGGCTCGGCTATCCGCGGGCGGATCATCGACATCTGGGTGCCCTCGACCCGCGAGGCGATGCGATTCGGTCGCCGCTCCGTCCGGCTGACGGTGCTGAGCTACGGCTCGCGCCATGTCGCGCGCGCGACGAAGGCTCGGCGTTAGACCGAAAAGTCGTCAGACATAGCTGGTGAGAAACGAGGGGAGTCGCCGTCGCGAAGACGGCGACTCTTTCCTTTATGGGCGGCACCCGCCCCGCGTCAATAAAATTCGCGGCGGGCGATTGGTATCGAGCGCCCGGTCAAAGTTGATTGTCCGATTCTCGAAGTTGCGGGCGTCGGCGCGGCGCGGTTAAGATGCGCGGAAGTTTTCCCGAACCAGAAGATTGAAAGGCACGCGCCCGCCGGTGTTGACGAACGACTCGCGCGCCCCGTCGCGCGGGGACTCGTGCGCCGCGTGCGCGGGAGGGGCATGAACGAAGGGGAGCAGTCCGTAGAGGTTCACCGACCCGCGGGGATTCCGCGACCCGCGCCGCTCGCGGAGGTGTGGCGCGGGCGGATCGTCGAGTCACGCCACCGCGGTCACGTCGCGGCGGTGGACGGGGACGGCAACCTGATCGCGCGGCTCGGCGAGCCGGAGACGGTCACGTACCTGCGCTCTTCCGCGAAGCCCTTCCAGGCGCTCCCGCTCGTCGCGTCGGGCGCGGCTGATCGCTTCGGCTTCGAGCCGCGCGAGATCGCCGTCGCCTGCGGCTCCCACAGCGGCGAGCCCCTCCACGAGGAGACGGTCGCCGGGATGCTGGGAAAGATCGGGCTCGACGAGCCGGCGCTCAGGTGCGGGACGCACGAGCCGTTCAGCCCGGAGGCGACGCGCGAGCTGCGACGGCGCGGCGAACAGCCCCGCGTGCTACAGAACAACTGCTCCGGCAAGCACACCGGGATGCTCGCCCTCGCCCTCCACCTCGGCGCACCCGTCGAGACTTACGACCAGCCCGACAGCCCCGTGCAGCGCGCCATCCTGCGCGCCGTCTCGCAGTTCTCGAACCTGCCCGAAGGGGAGATCAACGCCGCGACGGACGGCTGCGGCGTCCCCGTCTTCGGTCTGCCGGTGCGCGTGATGGCGCTGATGTACGCGAGGCTCGTCGCGCCGGGCGCGGGGCTCGACGCCGCGACGCGCGCAGCGTCCGCGCGCATCGTCGGGGCGATGACGGGCGCGCCCGAGATGGTCGGCGGCACGCACGAGCGGCTCGACACGGAGATGATGCGCGTCACGCGGGGAGGCATCGTCTCGAAGATCGGGGCGGAGGGCGTCTACACGGTGGGCGTGCTGCCGTGCGCTTCGTTCCCGCGCGGGCTGGGGCTGGCGCTCAAGATCGAGGACGGCGAAGACCGGCGGGCGCGCCCGACCGTCGTCATCGAGTCGCTGCGGCAACTCGGCGCCCTCGACGCGGAGGCGAGCGAGGAGCTTGAGCCTTACGCGAGCTTCAAGATACGAAATCACAACGGCGACACGGTCGGCGAGGTGCGCGCCGCGTTCGAGCTGGAACGGGTCGGTTAACGACGAGCGCCGGACTGACGGGAGGCGCGCCCGGAGAGATTTTTAACCGCGCCTCCCGGCTTTCTCATCGTAAATGCCCCTGAAAGCGCATTGTTACAAGTCAGCCGTACACGGCGAGAGTATAAAAAGCGTTCAAAATTCGTCGCCTAACGTTCGCCGTCGATACCTTAAGTGCGCGGTCGGAGAAAGTTGCGGGACGCGTATTTAGAGGCTGAGAAGGTTAAAGCGAATAGCGCGCCAGGTCGTATATGCAAATGGCACGGTCGTTGCAAGAAGGGGAAGATAGTTAAAATTGACAAAGTAGATAGTGATATCGGGTCAGGCTCGGAGACGGCAGTGAGTGAAAACTTTGGGGGAGGTTTTCTCTCGCTTCTGCAAGCGGCGGCTCTTTCGGGGGAACGGAGTTGTCGCGAGCTATGCGGTCGAAGAGCATGAGTTGCGGGGTCGCTGATTAATTCCGTCGGGGCTTTGGGGGAACTCCGGTGGTAGGTCAGCGACCCGCACTTTTTTCTGGCACCGAGCGGGCGTTAACGCCGCCCGCGTCCGAATAGCGCGCGGCGAGCGCCGCCTGGGCTCTCCGCTTCCTGAAGACGAGCATCCCCAGCGTCCCGCCGACGCAGAGGCACGCGACGATGGCGAGCCCCGCCGCCTTGACCGTGTTGACGAGGACGCCCGCCGACATGTTGAGCCAGTACCGATTGAACCGCTCGGCGGCGTGCGGGTCGCGCCCGAGCCAGCGCACGTCCTTCTCGTAGTGGACGCGATCCACCAATTGCTTCGCCGCCGCCTCGTCCGTCGCGCCGAAGACGAAGACCGAGTAGTTGCCCTTGCGCTGGTAGACGGCCGGGACGGGCTGCTGTGCCGCGCGAAGCTCCGCGACGCGCGCATTAATCCGAGCGTCGGCGTCAGCCGCGAACTGCGGCGTCGAGAACTCGACGATCACCAAGCGCCCTGCCGCGCCGTAGTCGGCCGCGACAGCCTCGGTGCCACCCCCGAACGGGACGACTTCGAGCGCGGGCGCTTCGGGCAAGACCTTCTGCAACTCGGCGAGGCTGCGGGTGTAGGTCGAGCGGGCGCGGGCGGACTCCCAGTCGGGCAGGTGCTTGACGAGGACGGGGATGCCGTCCTCACTACTTACGTCGCTCACGTCGAGCGTCTGAGCATGAGCCGCGGCGCCGGCGCAGAGCGCGAGCGCGCACGCGAGGGATAGTTGATGGAGCCGGCGAAAGTTCATCAGAGCGTTGGATGAGCCGCGCCGCCCCGGAGGCAGCCCGACATCGTCAGCCGAGACCGCCGCGCGGCGCGCCCTTCTAGTGAAGTTAATAGTAACCGCCGGGCGGATTTAGTTCCAACGTCGCAGCTCGCGCAGGAGTTCTTCGGCGCGCTGTCGCGGGGAGGGGATGTTGTGCATGAGGGTCGTGCCGCCCAGCTCGCTGGCGTTGTCGATGATGAGATCGCCGAATCCCAGGATGCGCTGCGGGATCGTCGCCGCGACGGTCACGTCCTGAATGTTGCGAAGCGGAATGTTGCGCGTGCGCCTGGCGACGAGCCCCTGATCGATCTCGACCTTCGAGTCGGTCAGCGTGTACTTGATCGAGTTGCGCCGCAGGTGGTAGTAGGCGGGGATGAGCAGGAAGAGGAGCGAGACGAGGACGGAGTAGTGCACGGGCAGCAGGTTGTAGGTCGCGAGCAGGACGGTGAGCCCGACGGCTGCGAGCGCGGCGAGCGCGTAGCCCAAGCCGACGAAGAGCATCGTCGGGCGCACGGAGAAGATGACGCGCTCGGCGTCCTCGACATGCGCCCGCGCCGGAGTTTGATGAACGGGCTGGCGCTGCATCGCCTGCGGCTCGCGCGGTTGAGGTTGAGGGCGGCGCTCGTCCGCAGCGTTCAGACGCTCGACGCGCGTGGGCGCGGACGAGGCGCGGTCGTCGAAGGGCGAGCGCGCCGCGACGCGGGTCGCCTCGGAGTCGTTCGAGACGCTCGTCCGCTCGTCATTCTGCGAGAGTCGCGTCAACTCGTCCCCGTCGCGCGCCGTGGAGACGCGCGTGGTTTCCGTGTCGACCGCCGCGCCGCACGCGCCGCAGAAGCGCACGCCCGGCGCGAGGCGCGCGCCGCAAGTTTGACAGTTCATAAAGTTTCCTCAAAAACCTTCCGCCGCCGCAACCACCTCAGACCTTAGTCCCGGTCTCGCGCGCCGCCGCGAGCAGCTCCGCCGGATCGTAAGGGAGTTGGACGAAGCCGAGCGCCTGCCCGCCGTCGAACGCGGCGCGCACCTCGTAGCTCGCCGAGCGCAGCAGCAGGTTGACCTGAGCCATGCGCGCCGGATCGGAGACGGTCAGGAGCACCCTGCGCGGCATCGGCACGCCCGCCGCGCGCATCTCGCGCTCGCGCAGCGCCGCCTCCGCCGCCGACTTCGGCAGCACGCCCCCGCCCGCCATCCCCTGCTGCGGCAGCACCGAAGTCTCGAACGACTCGCCGCCGCGCCTCGACTCGCGCAGCGCGCGCCCGCCCGTCGGCGCATTGTTCCTCGCGCCCGCGGGCGCGGTAGAGTCGTGCAAGTCTGACGACGAGGGCGACCCCCGCTCGATTTTCAAAGACGACTCGGGGGCGGGCGTCAACGCCGCGGCGCGCGAAGGCGGCACGGGCTCGCGTGCGGACTCTTCGACGACGCGACCGGGCGCGTCCTCAATGGTTAACGACAACGGCGCGACGGGCGTTCCGTCCGCGTCCCTGCCGTCCGCGGCGACGCCCGCCCCTTCTTGAGCCGTCAGATCGCCGCGCGCGTCGCGCCAGCGCGTCGAATGGAAGACGACGCGCGACAGAGCGACCGGCTCGCGCGCCGCTTCGAGCGAGGCTTGGGCGCGCTCGATCAACTCTTCGACCTCCGTGCCGTCTTCGGGCGCGCACGCGACGCCGGCGGCGATCCGCGCGGGCGCGTGATCGGCGTCGAACTCGTGGCAGAGCCGCAGCAGGTCTTCGCGCGCCGAGACGGAGCGGCGGCGCGGGAGGTGCGCGACGAGCAGGTCCGGACCGTAGAAGGCGACGGCGTCGACGCGCCGCAGGTTGAGACGGAAAAAATCGTGAGCCTCGCGCAGCACCGTCTCGCCCTCGCCGCGGGAGACGAAGCAGTCTTCGGCGCGGCACTCGCGCGCCGCGTCGCGCGGCGCTTCGACGCGCACCCCGTAGACGACGACGAGCGGCACCCGCGCGTCCGACTCGCCCGCGCGGAGCGCGACGGAAGCCGCGTCGTCGCCCTCGTCGAACTCGACGACGAGGAGTTGCGGCGCGAAGTTTTCGATCTCCCTACGAACCGTGTCGGCTGAGGCGCGCTGGACTTCGTAGCCCGCTCCCGCGAGGTGCGAGGCGAACGCCGCGCCCGCCGCGCTCGACTCGCAGACGAGCACGCGCCGCGCCCGCGCGCGACCTGCGTCGCGCGGCGCGTGATTCGGAAGTGTGCCGTTCGGCATCGCGTCTTCGACCGGCTCGTAAATATCGAAGCGTGTGCGGCGCGTGATCCCGCGCGCGACAGTCCGACGCGCGCAATCATACCTAAACATTGACCGCGCCGAAAACGGCGACGGGCGGCTCGCACTCTTGCGCGAGCCGCCCGTCGTGAAAGATTCGGCGCGCGCGCCGGAAGTGGCCCCTACTGGCTGACGAGGATCAGTCTGCCGTCGGGCAGCCGCACGGCGTAGGCGCTGCGCTCGTAGAGCGGCTCCGACGCGGTGGTGGCGGCGTTGTTCGCGGCGCTCGCCTCGGCGTAGGTCTTCGAGACGGCGACGCGCGCGGTCTCGGGGTTGCGCATCAGGCTGTAGCGCTCGCCGATGCGGCGGACGTAATCGCGCGTCTCCTTGTAAGGCGGCACGCCGCTGTACTTATCGACGGCGCCCTCGCCCGCGTTGTAGCCCGCGAGCGCGAGGCGCACGTCGCCGCCGAAGCGGTCGAGCAGAAATCTCATGTAGCGCGCGCCGCCGTCGATGTTCTGGCGCGGGTCCCAGATGTTCTTGACGCCGAAGCGCGCGGCTGTCGCGGGCATCAACTGCATCAAGCCCCGCGCGCCCTTGTAGGACATCGCGCGCGGCTTGAACGACGACTCCTGGTGCATCGTCGCGTAGATCAGGACGGGATCGACGCCGTGACGCCTGCCCGACTCGACGATGTAGGAATCCACCTTCGAGTCGCCCGTCGTGAAGCCGTCGAGCGAGTCGCCCGCGGTCATCGGCAGCGCCCCGGCGCCCGTGTGGGCGGTGAGTTTGACGCGCGGCGCGGAGTGCGCGAGTTCGGCGCGGTGCATCGGCGTCAGGCGGAACTTGCGGGGCGCGGGCGTCGGCTCGACGCGCACGCCGTTCTCGAAGTCGAAGTTGTCGAAGGCGGTGCGCGGGGCGGGCGTCTGCGCCTGGGCGGCGGCGGCGCAGGCGACGAGCAGCGCGGACGCGACGAGGGGGAATAACTTTTTCATAACGGTAACGGGGGTCGGGAACACCCTTGCTCGCTCGGCGATCAAGGTCGGTAAAGATTTCCGAAGGCGACGGCGGCGCGTGGGACGCGCGCGCGGAGCGTCTGTCGAAAAACTTTTTCGTCTGGGAATTATCTGAGGTGAGGCGGGCGTCGCTTTCGCGTCGTCCCGATTGCTGGGGCGCGACCCCCGTGAAAGAAGGTCACACAAGCAGAGTAGCACACGGCTCGAAGGGGCGGCAATAAGTTTCCCCGCGCCGCCGAAAATCGCGGAAATGGCGCTAAAAACGCGGAAAACGGGCGACTGCTCGTGGCTCGGCAGAAAGGGTCTTGACTAAGGGTGTATGATGCTTCTCGATTTAACCCCAGTGACCTCACTCACGGTCACTTCAACCCCGGCGCCTCACGCGCTCAAAAAAATTAAGGAGCTTACGCACATGAGACACCTCATCCTGTCCACGTCCCTGCTCGCCCTGCTTTACAGCGGCGGCGCGCTCGCGCAGAACACCAACTCTTCGACGGCCGCAGCCGCCAGGACCGCCAAGGCCAACTCGCGCGCGCCGCGCAAGTACGCGCCGATCTTCCGCGCCTCGAAGGCTCAGATCAAACAGGCGCAGACCATCCTCAAGCAACGCGCGCTCTACGCCGGGGAGGCGACCGGCAAACTCGACGATCCGACGCGCGAGGGCTTGAAGAAATACCAGCAAGCCGAAGGCATGAAAGTGACCGGCACGCTCAACGCCGCGACCGTCGAGCGGATGAACATCACGATGACCGACAAGCAGAAGGAGACCTGGCAGAAGATTCAGGCTTCACAGGCGAACGCCAACACGAAGTAGGCTTGAGAGCGTTCGACTGGAAACGAAAGAAGAGCGCGGCGACCAGATGAGCATCTGGTCGCCGCGCTCTCATATTTCCCGGCGACGAATGTTTCGTCGTCAGTCTCTATAACTTTTTAACCAGCGCCCTGCGCGAGCATCTTCTCGACGACGCCGTAGCTCGCCGCGAGCGCGTCCTGTAGCTTGTCGGGCTGCGAGCCGCCGCCCTCAGCCATGTCCGGCTTGCCGCCGCCGCGACCCCCCACCATCGGCGCGAGCTCTCTGATCACCTGACCGGCGGGCACTCTACCCTGCAAGTCTTTCGACGTGCGGACGATGATCGAGACCTTGCCCTCGTCGCGCCGACCAAGGACGACGACGCCGGACTTGACGCGCGCGAGCAGAGTGTCCGACAACTGGCGCAAGCCGTTAGCGTCCAGCTCGCTCGCCTCGCGGGCGAGCACCTGCACGCCCGCGACCTCGCGCGCGTCGTTGCCGTTCCCCGCGGACGCGCCGCCCCCGCCGCTCGCGAGCTTCTGCTTCAACTGCTCAGCCTCGCGCCGCGCGCGCTTGAGCTCTTCCTGAAGCCGCTCGACCGTCGCGGGCAGATCGCCACGCGTCGCGCGCAGGTTCCCGGCGAGGTTGTCGAGCACGGCTTCCGATTCGCGGAAGCGGGCGAGCGCGTCCCAGCCCGTGACGGCGCGGATGCGCCGCGTGCCCGAAGCGATTGACTCGTCGCTCACGATCTTGAAGAGACCGATGTCGCCCGTCGAGCGCACGTGCGTGCCGCCGCACAACTCCTTCGAGAAGACGCCTTCCGCGCCCGGCACGGAGAGGACGCGCACCTTCTCCGCGTACTTCTCGCCGAAGAGCGCCATCGCGCCCGACTGCATCGCCTCTTCGAGCGCGAGCTCGTCAGTCCGCACCTGCTCGTTGCGCAGGACGTGATAGTTGACGAGCCGCTCGACCTCCGCGATCTCATCTTTCGTCAGCGGCTGGTAGTGCGTGAAGTCGAACCGCAAATAGGTCGGCGCGACGACCGAGCCCGCCTGCTTGACGTGCGTCCCCAACACCTCGCGCAGCGCGGCGTGCATCAGGTGCGTAGCCGTGTGGTTACGCCTCGTCGCGTCGCGCTTCTCGACATCGACGCGTGCGGAGACGGTGTCGCCGATCTTCAAGCTACCCTTCTCGACCTTGATCTTGTGGACGATCAACCCCTGCGCGGGCGAATAAGTATCCTCGACCACTGCGCGCGCACTCTCGCCGACGAACACACCAACGTCCCCGACCTGTCCGCCGCTCTCGGCGTAGAACGGCGTGTGATTCAAGATGACTTCGCCTTCGTCGCCTTCGTTCAAAAACTTAACTTCGTCGTCTCCTTTGAGCAAAGAAACGATTTTCGAATCTTCAACACTCGTCGTCTCGTAGCCTTTGAATTGTGACTTGCCGCCGCGCTCGGCGACGCGCGCGTAAACCTCATTCGTCTTCTTCGCCGCCTCGGCGCCGCCCCGCGCGTCGCCCGCCTGCTGAAGCTCTTTGAGCGCGGCGTCGAAGCGCGCGTTGAACTCGTCCTCTTCGATTATGTGCCCGCGCTCTTCGAGGCTGACGCGGACGAGGTCGCGCGGCGTGCCGAAGGTGTCGTAGAGGTGCGCGAGTTCCTTGTAGTCGGGAAGCGCGCCTTCGGGCGTGGCTGAGAAGAGCGCGTCGAGTTTTTGCAACCCGACCGTCATCGTCGCGCCGAATCTCTCTTCCTCGAAGCGCACCATCTTCTCGATGAAGCTGCGCTGCGCTTCGAGCTCGGGGTAAGCGTCGCCCATCTGGTCGCAGACGAAGTTCGTCACCTCGTTGAAGAACAAGCCGTCAAAGCCGAGCGTGTGTCGCCCGTGGTAGATGGCGCGGCGCATGATCTTGCGGAGGACGTAGTTGCGCCCCTCGTTGCCGGGGAGGATGCCGTCGGCGATGGAGAAGGCGGTGGCGCGCGCGTGGTCGGCGACGACGCGCATGGCAAAGCCCTCCTGCGTGTCGGCGTCGTACTCGCGCCCGGCGAGCTTCGCCGTGAAGAGGACGATGTCTTTGAGCAGATCCGTCTCGTAGTTCGTCTTCACGCCTTGCAGGACGACGGTGAGGCGTTCGAGCCCCGCGCCGGTGTCGACCGAGGGCGCGGGCAGCGGTTCGAGCTTGTACTTGCCGCGCTCCTCTTCGACGCGGTTGTACTGCATGAAGACCAGATTCCAGATCTCCATCGTCGTGTCGCCGGGCCCGTTGACGAGATCGGCGCGGTTGAAATTCGGGTCTTCCGGGTGCTCGCCGAGGTAGTAGTTGATCTCGGAGTTCGGTCCGCAGGGTCCCGTCTCAGCCATCTGCCAGAAGTTGTCCTTGCGACCGAAGCGCAGGATGCGCTCGGGTCTGGCGCCGACCTCGATCCACAGCCGCTCAGCCTCTTCGTCGGCGGGCACTTCGTCGTCGCCGCCGAAGACCGTGAACCACAGCCGCTCCGCGTCGAGCTTCAAGACGTTGACGAGGAAGTCCCAGGCGTACTGGATCGCCTCGCGCTTGAAGTAGTCGCCGAAGGAGAAGTTGCCGAGCATCTCGAAGAAGGTCTGGTGGCGCGCGGTCTTGCCCACCTCGTCGAGGTCGTTGTGCTTGCCGCCCGCGCGGATGCACTTCTGCGAGGAGCAGGCGCGCGCGTAGTCGCGCCGCTCCAGCCCGAGGAAGACGTCCTTGAACTGGTTCATCCCCGCGTTGGTGAACAGGAGCGTCGGATCGTTGGCGGGCAGAAGCGGGCTCGAACGCACGCGCGCGTGCCCGTGCCGCTCGAAATACTTGAGGAAGGTTTCGCGAACTTCGTTTCCGGTCATGGCCATAAGTCACACAATAAGACTGCGAATTTCAGGTCTATCAGAAACCAGAAGTTTAACACGCGGGGCGCGGGCGGGCGAAATTGGCGGGCAAACGACGGGCGGCGGCGGCGAAGACCGCCCGGTCGGGGCGAAAATCACTCGGGCGCGACCGCGTCCGAGTCTTCTTCTTCGTCGAGTGGAGCCGTGCCGAGGGCGCGGACTTTGTTGATGACGAGATCGAAGGAGAAGCCGCGGCGCAGGAGGTGATCGAAGAGACTCTTGGTCTCCTGCCGCGTGGTGGGGCGACCGCGCAGGCGGACGCGCTTCTCGATCGCCTCGTCGATCAGTTTGTCTTCGGGCGTCTCGTCGAAGACCTTTTCGAGCGTCTGCTCGGCGAGCTCCTTGTCGATCTTCTTCGTTTGCAGATCGCGCGCGAGCCGCTGGCGACCGACGGGCTTCTGCCGCACGCGCGCCTGCGCGAACGAGAGCGCGAATTGCTCGTCGTTCAGGTAGCCGTACTCGCTCAGCTTCTTGATCGCGTAATCGATCGCCTCTTCGGTCGCGGTCTCTTTTTCAGCGAGCCGCTCGCGCAGCTCCTCCACGGAGCGCGGCTTGGCGGCGAGGAGTTTCACGGCGCGCTGGAGCGTGCGCGAGCGCGCCTTCTCCGCGTCGACGGGGCGGCGCGGGCGTGCCTCCTCCGGCTCGCGCAGCTGGCGGTCGTTCGGGCGCGGGCGGGGCTTGAATTTCGGACGCTGCTTTCGTTTGCCGAACATTGATTTTCCGATTCCCGGTTTCGAGTCTAAGATTAACGCGCGGCAATCGAAAATCTGAAATCGAAATTCCCGGATGGACGGCTTACTCATCATCGACAAGCCCGCGGGCTGGACTTCGCACGACGTGGTGGCGCGCGCGCGCCGCTGCCTGCGCGAGCGGCGCGTCGGTCACACGGGCACGCTCGACCCGTTCGCCACCGGACTGCTCGTCCTGCTCGTCGGGCGCGCGACGCGGCTCGCGCAGTTTTTAGCGGGCGCGGAGAAGGAGTACGAGGCGACGGTGCGGCTCGGCTACGCGACCGAGACGGGCGATCTGACCGGCGCGCGGCGCGGCGAAGTCTCCGCCTGCGGCGCGTGGGGCGCGGCGGAGATCGAGGGAGCGTTGCGACCCCTGCGCGGCGGGATCGATCAAGTGCCGCCGATGTATTCGGCGAAGAAGGTTCAGGGGCGCAAACTCTACGAGCTGGCACGCCGCGGCGAAGAGATCGAGCGCGAGGCGGTGCGCGTTAACGTCAGCGCGTTCGAGATCGCGCCCGACGAGACGGGCGCGTGGCTGCGCCGCAACGAAGACGGGACGTGCGATCTCTCGACGCGCGTCGTCTGCTCGGCTGGCACTTACGTGCGAGTGCTCGCGGAGTCGGTCGGAGAGCGGCTCGGCACGGGCGCGCACCTCTCCGCGCTGCGGCGGACTCGCGCCGGGGCGTTCCGCGTCGGGCACTCGGTGAGCCTCGACCGACTGAACGAGCTGGCGGAGGCTGGTCGCGCGTCGGAAATTTTGATCGGCATGAACGCGGCGCTCCCCGAGTTGCCCGCCGCGCATCTAACGAATGATGAGGCGCGCAGGGTGCGCCACGGCGCGGCTGTCGTCGCCCGCGCCCGATCCGACGGGTGGGCGGACGGCGCGAGCGTGAGGATGCTGGACGCGGAGGGACGGCTCCTGGCGGTCGGCATCTACGACGCGGCGCGCGGGCACGTGCAGCCGCGCGTGATGCTCGCGGGCGACGAAGGGGGCGGGAAATAAGCGTTGATTTTCGCCTCCGGTTCGTGTGTTATAATTCGTCTCAAAGCAGGGGAGCGGCGTTGCTTCCGTAAGCCACACCGCGAGCCGTCGCTTTCGAGGTTTGAAATTTCCGGAGCCCGTTCGGGAGTCGCAAGAAAGGCTCGACGGCATCAGTCGGACGCAACACAAGGAGCGCGCAGCGCGCCCTGACCGACGCATCGAGGCTGTCCCCGGACGCGAGAAGCGGCGCTTGCGGTCACGTCAGTCGCGTCAGTCACGCGGGGTCGCCTGAGACTGACGCCGCCGACACTGTCCGCCGACCGGCAAAACCAGCACAGGGCGTGACCAACCCCCACGCCGTCCACGCGCGCGAAGCCGATCAAGAGGTACAAGGCGATGCACGAAGAGCAGGATGGCAAAAAGCATTTCGACATCAACGAGCGTCTGGAATCCCTGCGGCGCGACCGCGAGGCGCTGCACTGGGAGGGCTCTTTCCAGGACTACTGGGAGCGCGTCACGCAGAACCCGCGCCTCGCGCAGCTCTCGCACGCCCGCGTCAACGACATGATCCACGCGGCGGGCGTCGAGAAGTTGAACGAGGGCACGCGCGACGAGACGCCGCGCTACAACTTCTTCTCCTCGGAGCTCTTCGGCATCGAGGAGCCGCTCGCGCGCATCGTCGAATACTTCAAGTCGGCGGCGCAGCGCCTGGAAGTCCGCAAGCGCATCCTGCTCCTGATGGGACCCGTCGGCGGCGGCAAGTCCACCATCGTCACGATGCTCAAGCGCGGTCTCGAAGAGTACACGCGGACTGACGTGGGCGCGGTCTACGCGATCAAAGACTGCCCGATGCACGAGGAGCCGCTGCACCTCATCCCGCAGGAGCTGCGCGCCGAGATCGAAAAACATTACGGCATCTACATCGAGGGCGACCTCTGCCCGCAGTGCCGCTACACCCTGGAGCACACTTACCACGGGCGGCACGAAGACGTGAGAGTCCAGCGCATCCTCTTCTCCGAGAAGGAGCGCGTCGGCATCGGCACGTTCTCGCCCTCGGACCCAAAATCGCAAGACATTACGGAACTGACCGGCTCGATCGATCTCTCGACCATCGGCGAGGTCGGCGTCGAATCGGACCCGCGCGCGTACCGCTTCGACGGCGAGCTGAACATCGCCAACCGCGGCGTGATGGAGTTCGTCGAGATGCTGAAGGTGGACGAGAAGTTTCTGTACTCGCTCCTCACGCTCTCGCAGGAGCAGAACATCAAGACGGGTCGCTTCGCGATGATCTACGCCGACGAGGTGATCCTCTCGCACACGAACGAGAACGAGTACGTCTCGTTCGCCGGCAACCGCAAGAGCGAGGCTCTACAGGATCGCATCATCCTCGTGCGCGTGCCCTACAACCTGCGGGTCTCGCAGGAGGAGCGCATCTACGACAAGCTCCTCAACCAGTCGGAGGTCTTGCGCAACGTCCACATCGCGCCGAACACGCTGCGGGTCGCGGCGATGTTCGCGGTGCTGACGCGGCTCGAAGACCCGAAGCGCGTGGGCGTCGATCTCGTCAAGAAGATGAAGCTCTACGACGGCGAGGACGTCGAAGGCTACAAGTCGAAGGACGTGCGCGAGCTGAAGGACGACACGGTGCGCGAGGGGATGGACGGCATCAGCCCCCGCTACATCATCAACCGCCTGTCCTCCGCGCTCGTGCGCGACGGCGTCACCTGCATCAACCCGATCGACGCGCTGCGCACGATCAAGAGCGGCTTCGAGCAGCACACCGGCATCAACGCCGAGCAGCGCGAGCGTTATTTGAATCTCATCTCGTCGGCGCGCAAGGAGTACGACGAGCTGGCGAAGATCGAGGTGCAGCGCGCCTTCGTCTACTCGTTCGAGGAGATGGCGCGCACGATCTGCAACAACTACCTCGACAACGTCGAGGCGTACTGCAACAAGGAGCGGATGAAAGACCCCATCACCGAGGAGGAGATGGAGCCCGACGAGCAGCTGATGCGCTCGATCGAGGAGCAGATCGGCGTCTCGGAGAACGCGAAGAACACCTTCCGGCAGGAGATACTGATCCGCATCTCCTCCTACGCGCGCAAGGGCAAGCAGTTCGAGTACAACTCGCACGAGCGGCTGAAGGAAGCCATCGAGAAGAAAATCTTCGCCGATCTGAAGGACGTGGTGAAGATCACGACCTCCTCGAAGACGCCCGATCCCGATCAGACGCGGCGCATCAACGACGTGGTCGACCGGCTCGTGCGCGAGCACGGCTACTGCCCCGTCTGCGCCAACGAGCTTTTAACTTACGTCGGCACGCTGCTCTCGCGATAACGATAGAGAGGTCGCTTCGCCATGCGAGGCGAGCGGGGATCGATAGGCACGCCCGCGTTTTCCTCGTGGAAGGCGCGGGCGTTATGATCGCCGGATGATCGGAAGCGCGATGAACAAAACCTCACCGAAAGGATGAACCGGGATGAGTAAAGAGGACGATGATCAGGAGATAGAAAAGAGAACGTTTTGGGCACCCACACCCGAATCACGACTCCTCGCACTTTTCGAGAAGTTAAGTGCGCGTGTCGAAGCTAACGATCAAGAGTCTCGCAGGAGGGACGAAGAGAATCAGCGCAACATCAGTTTCATCTTGGAACAGCAGGCGCAATTCACCTCCGACATGCAACAGATGCGCGAGATACAGGCGCAAGCCGACGAGAAGTGGGAGCGAAGATGGGGGCGCACGGAAGAAAGCATCCGCGCGTTGCTCACGATAGCTGAAGTACACAATCAAGAGATCACAGCGTTGGCGGACGGTCAAGCGCGCTTGACAGAAGCGCAGGAGCGGACTGACAGGCAGATGGCGGAGACCGACGAGCGACTCAACGCGCTGGTCAATGTCGTGGAGCGGTTCATCAGCGAGCGGCGCAACGGTGGGTCGAGCGCAAGTTAAACAGAAGTTTCCAAGGGCCGCGAAAATTAGTCCGATTGGCAGACGATGAAGAAGCGCTATTTATTCGCGGGTGCGGCGGGCTTCGTGGGCGCGGCGGTCGCCGCGCGGCTCTTCGCGCGCCCGCGCGACGTGACGTGGGACGAGGAGCGCGGGCGCCTCGGGCACGTCGAGCGTTCGCGCTTCGCGGAGGTCGCGGGCGTGCGCGTCCACTACCTCGAAGCGGGGGACGCGGGCGCGCCCGCCGTCCTGCTCCTGCACGGGTTCGCCGCGTCGAACTTCGTGTGGCACGACTCGCTCGTGCCGCTCGCCGAGGCGGGCCTGCGCGTCGTCGCGCCCGATCTCGTCGGCTTCGGCTTTTCCGACAAGCCGCGCGACGGCGAGTACACCGTCGAGGCGCAGGCGCGCGCCGTCGTACGCCTGATGGACGCGCTCGGCATCGGGAGCGCCGCGCTCGTCGGCAGCTCCTACGGCGGCGCGGTCGCCGCCGTCTGCGCGCTCGACCACCCGGAGCGCGTCGGACGTCTCGTGCTCGTCGGGGCGGTCTCGAACAACGAGGTCAAGCAGCGGCTCTCCGCGAGGATCGGCAGCGTGCGCGGCGTCGGCGAGGTCTTCGCGCCGTTCGTCCTGGACGCGCGCCACCTGAGGAAGCGCCGCCGGCTCAAATTACAGACCGCGCGCGACGGGCGCGACTACGACGAGTCGCGCGTGCGCGCGCAGATGCGCCCGCTGAAAGCCGCGAACACGCAGCGCGCCATCC
>JAIVJC010000246.1 GCA_020200235.1 Acidobacteriota bacterium
ACACGTGGATGCTCCAGTGGTCGATGGCGCACCGCTGGGCGGTGGTGGGTTTATGCCTGCTCGTTATCGTGAGCATCGTGCCGCTCTTCATGTTCGTCGGCAAAAACTTCCTGCCCGTCGACGATCAGTCGCAGTTCGAGGTCAACGTGCGCGCGCCCGAGGGCTACACGCTCGCCGCCACCTCGAACATCTTAGAGCGCATCGCACCGACCTGCGAAGACTCCCCGGCGTCACCGACACGCTCGTGACCATCGGCGGCGGTCAGCAGCAGCTCGTCAACAGCGCGAACGTCTACGTCCGCCTCGCGCCGCTCGGCGAGCGCGAGCTCTCCCAGACCGATCTGATGATCGAGGCGCGCAAGCTCTTGGCGAAGCACCCGAAGGAGCTGCGCACGAACGTCGCGCAGGTGCAGGCAATCTCGGGGGGCGGTCAGGCGAACTCCGACATCCAGTACATCGTCGGCGGGCCCGACCTCCAGAAGCTCACCGCCTACTCGCAGGCGCTGCTGGAGAAGATGAAGACGATCCCGGACGTGGTCGACGCCGACTCGTCGCTCGTCGCGGGCAAGCCCGAGCTGCGGATCGAGATCGACCGCGCGCGCGCCGCAGACCTCGGCGTCAAGGTCGGCGACATCGCTCAGAGTTTGAACACGCTCGTCGCGGGTCAGAAGGTCTCGACTTTTAACGAGGGGACGGATCAGATAGACGTGCGCCTGCGCGCGGTGGGCGAAGCGCGCGCGAGCAAGGAGAACCTGTCGCGGCTCTTCGCCAGCTCGTCGAAGGTCGGCTGGGTGAGCCTCGACAACCTCGTCCGCGTCGAAGAGGGCACGGGGCCTTCGGCGATCGATCGGCGCAACCGGCAGCGGCAGGTGACGCTCACCGCCAACGTGCGACCGGGCGGCTCGCAGTCAGGCGTGCTCGCGCGGATGAACGGGTTCGTGCGCGAGATGAACCTGGAGCAGGGCTACGAGACGGGGCTCGTCGGGCGCTCGAAGGAGCTGGGGCGCGCGGGCTACTACTTCATGATCGCCATCGCGCTCTCCTTCATCTTCATGTACATGGTGCTGGCGGCGCAGTTCGAGTCGTTCATCCACCCCGTCACGATCCTCCTCACGCTGCCGCTCGCGATCCCGTTCGGCATCGTCTCGCTGCTGGCGACGGGTCAGACCGTGAACATCTTTTCGGGCCTCGGCTTGCTGCTCCTCTTCGGCGTCGTCAAGAAGAACGCGATCCTGCAAATCGATCACACGAACGAGCTGCGCTCGCGCGGCATGGAGCGCTACGAGGCGATCATCCAGGCGAACCGCGACCGCCTGCGCCCCATCCTGATGACGACGCTCGCTCTCGTCGCAGGGATGTTGCCCCTGACGCTCTCGAGCGGGCCGGGCTCGGGCACGAACCGATCCATCGGCGTCCTGGTCGTCGGCGGGCAATCGTTGTGTCTGCTCCTGACGCTCTTAGCCGTGCCGGTCTTCTACTCGCTCTTCGACGATCTCGGGCACAGCAAGGTCTGGCGCCGCGTGGGCGCGAGAGCCGCCGCGCCGTTCGCGTGGGCGCGCCGCAGGACTGCCGCCGCCGCCTCGTCGCTCTTCGGCACGGTTAGCAAGTGAGAGCAGGTGACCTGACGTTAAGAGTCGATGATGTGTCTGTTCGGGAACACAAGCGCCGTAGGCGCGGAATGTTTATAGCCTCCGCATCGGAGGAGGATTGCAAGCTCCGTCAGGAGCGGCACGCCGAACTGACGGAGCTGGGGAAATTATGTTGCGAGCAATAGCTATAAACATTCCGTCCCTGACGGGACTCGGCAGACGGCTTGCGCCGGCGAGCGGAGTGCGACTGATGAGAGCCGCGCTGTTCATGATGACGGTCGCGGTATCGTCGGCCGTCGCGTTCGCGCAGCAGTCGCCGCCGCCGCCCGCGAGCGGCCAGCCGGCACAGCAGCAGCCCGCGCCCTCTGCGAACCAGCCGACGCAAGGGACGCCGCCGACCGGCGCCAACGCGCGACAGGCGACGCCCGACGTCCAGGCGCAAGCCGGGACTCAGCCCGCGGCGAGCGCGCAGCAGGGGGCGCAGCAGTCGCAGTCGCCGCTCGCGAGCCAACTGCCCGCCGGTCAGCCGCCGCCCGTGCGGCTCGAAGACGTGCCCGCGCTCGATCGGTTAACGCCGCTCGGCGGCGTGCAGCGCACGACGACGACCGTCCAGCCGCCCGCCAGCCCTGTAGCTCCGGGTAGAGAGAGCGTGCCGACGCCAGCGCCGCAGGAGCCGCCCTTGAGCGTGCCGCAGGTGGCGACCGACTTCCGCCCCGCGCCCGCCGCGCTCCCCGAACTCGGTCGCGTCGGCGTCGACATGACGGAGCAGCGACCGCTCGCGCTCGCCGAGGTGATCGCGCTCGCGCTCAAGAACGCGAAGGACATCGAGGTCGCGCGAGAGAACGTCCGCATCGCCGAGTTCGATCTGCTCGGCGCGCGCGGCGTCTACGATCCGCGCCTCACGTCAACCTCTTACTACGAGCGCACCGAGCAGCCTTCGTCGAGCTTCCTCTCGGGCGGCGCGGGCGGCTCCGTGCAGCAGTCGAACCTCGTCGGCGCGTTCAGCCTGCAGGGCTTGACGCCGAAGGGCGGCGGCGGGTACCGCTTCGACTTCTCCTCGATCCGGCTGACGACGAACAACCAGTTCGCCGCGCTCAACCCGCAGTTCCCGACCGCCTTCACCGCGAGCTACACGCCAAGCGGCTCGTCGTCGAGGGCATCCTCGCGCCGATCGACGTGGTCGCAGCCGAAGCGCAGGTCTCAGGCTTCGAGCAGAGCGTCTATTCCGCGCTCGACGACGTGAACCGCGCCGAGAACAACCTGAAGAACCTGATCGCCGAGGATCGCACCTCGCAGGTCTGGGGCGTGGCGATCGTCCCGACCGACACCGTGGACTTGCAGCGGCCGCCCGTCGCCACGCTCGAAGACGCCATGAGCGCCGCGCTCAAGGGCCGCCCCGAGTTGCAGCAGTCGGACGTGCTCACTGCTATCAACGAGCTGGATCAGAGGCTCGCGCGCGAGCAGTCGAAGCCGCAGGTCGATCTCATCGGCAGCTACGGCGCGGTCGGGCTCGCGGGCGCGCTCGATCCGGCGAGAGCCGTCAACCCCTTCAGCGCGGCGAGCGAGCTGCAGCGGCAGACGATCAACCAGATCATCACGACCCTCAACGGTCTGCCCGGCGGCAACAGCCAGATCGCGCCGCTGCCACAACCCGCGGCGCAGACGCTGCCGCCCGAACTCGTCGGCGGCTACGGTCAGTCGCTCGCGAACCTCGCCGCGAACCGCTACAACAACTTCCGCGTCGGCGTGCAGTTGAACCTCCCCTTGCGCAACCGCACCGCCGAGGCGCAGCTCGGTCGCTCGCTCGTCGAGGGCGAGCGCATCCGCACGCAGCGCGCGCAGCTCGAACAGCTCATCGAGGTCGACGTGCGAAACACTTTGCAGGTGACGCGCACCGCCGAGTCGCGCCTGCGCGCCGCCTCGGTCGCGCGCCAGGCGGCCGAGCAGCAGTACGCGAGCGAGCTGCGCAAGTTCGACGCCGGCCAGTCCACCTTCTTCCTCGTGCTGGAGCGGCAGACCTCGCTCGCCGCCGCCCGCGGCAACGAGCTGCGCGCGCAAGTAGAGCTCAACAAGTCAATCGCCGAGCTCCAGCGCGCCACCGGCAACTCGCTCGAAGCCAACCGCGTTCGCGTCAGCGTCCGCTGACGCGAACAGTGATGAGTGATGGGTGATGAGTGACGAGTTAAAGCACGCGGCTTTTGCTCATCACTCATCACTCATCACCCATCACTTATATTTTTGCTTTCAGCCAGAGCGGGTAGTGATCCGAGTAGGTGACGTTGCGGCGGACGCCGTGGGCGGTGGGTTGGAGACCGCGGAGCCAGAGCCAGTCGAGCTTGAGGGCGACGATGAAGATCTCCCACGTCACGTCGTCGTCGGCGAAGGGCGTGGTGAAGCCCGCGTCGGTGAAGAGCCTGCGCGCCGCGCGCACGTCCTTCTCCTTGATCGTGTTGAAGTCGCCGAGGACGACGACGCGCCCCGTCTTCTCGTGCGACTTGAGATCGTCGAGGATGGCGCGCCACTGCTCGACCTTCCGCTCGACGGGGATGCGCGTCTCGGCGTGGACTGAGTAGACGCGCACGTCCCGGTTGCCGATCCGCACGGTCGCGCCGACAGCGGCGCGCCGCTGGCAGTCGGGTCCGGCGTGGGGCAGCACGAGGCGCGTCACATCGCCCATCGGGTGCGGCGAGAGGATCGCGACGCCCGTCTCGTCCTCGCCCGCCCCGCGGTCGCCGCGCTTCGTGCCGTCGTTCGGCGCGGCAGCCCACGCGTAATTCCACCCCAGCTCGTCAGCCATCTGCCGCGCGGCGTTGACCGAGCCGCTGCGCTTGCGACGGCGATCGACCTCCTGCAAGCCGACCACGTCCGCGCCGCCGAGTTGCGGATCGTCGCGCAGCAGTTTCGTGATCGCGCGCAGCTCCTCGCCGCCGCGCCAGCGCATGTTGTAGCTGACGATCTTGATGTCGGCGGGCGCGCTGGCGGTCGCCGCCCCCTGCGGCTTCGCCGCGCTCCCCGTCTCTAACAGTCGAGCCGCCTCGTGTGTGTCCGCGACGCACCGACGCTTGTCGTCGGAGGCGACGAGCGCGCGCACGTGCGCGAAGGCGACGAGGCACGCGACAACTCCGACGCAGACGGCAATCCGCCGCGCGCTCAGCAAGCGGCGCATGGAAAAATTTCCCTCTACGACCTTGTCAGCCATTGTCTTTCTTGGTCTTCGTCGAGTCTCGCGCGCCGCATCACGCGGACGAGCTGCCGAAACATTGACGGGGGCGAGTCCGGGAGACGTTGCACGCGAAAATCCTCGCGACGGGCAGATGTTATCAGATCACGTGTGCGGCGGGGTGCATTAAAAAGTTCTGGTCTCGACCGGAGGGTGAG
>JAIVJC010000047.1:0-2426 GCA_020200235.1 Acidobacteriota bacterium
GCATGCACCCGACCGCGAATAGCGTTGCCTTCATGCGCGAGACTCGCCGCCAATTGGGTTGTGTGCGCGGCGGGTAATGCCGGGCGTTAGACTGCTGATGACCCTCGACCCTAAACTGATCCCGTCCCGCCTTAATCCCGACGCCTCCGTGCGGGTGCCGCCGGACAGGTGCGGGTTTGTCCTGCACGAGAAAGGACGGCGGCACCATTGGGAAGGGGTGGGACTGTTATCGATCAAGTCGTTCTTTCACGGCCGCGCGCTCTACGACACCGGGAAGGGCATCTACGCGGTCGACGAAAGCTCTTACCTCGTCTTGAACGACGAGCAGCCGTAAGGACTCCGAAAACAACAACCTCTGTCTGATGAGCGAGGTGCCACCCGGGTAAAGAATTGCGGGGGGCAACATCTGATCGGGGTTTCTCGATCAGCTGACCTCGACCCAGTTGAGCGTGCGCTCGATGGCTTTGCGCCAGCCGGCGTGCCCCGCCTCGCGCTCGTCCGCGCCCCAGCGCGGCTCCCAACGCTTGCCCGCCTGCCAGTTGCGGCGCGTCTCTTCCACATCTTTCCAGAAGCCGACCGCGAGCCCCGCGCCGTAAGCCGCGCCGAGCGCCGTCGTCTCCGCGACGACGGGGCGCACGACGGGCACGCCGAGGATGTCCGCCTGCAACTGCATCAGCGTGTCGTTGGCGGTCGCGCCGCCGTCCACCTTCAACACCTCCAGGCGCACGCCGGAGTCCTCGACCATCGCGTCGAGCACGTCGCGCGTCTGGTAGCAGATGGCTTCGAGCGTGGCGCGCGCGAGGTGACCTTTGTCGTTGAAGCGCGAGAGCCCGACGATGCAGCCGCGGGCGTCCGAGCGCCAGTGCGGGGCGTAGAGACCGGAGAAGGCGGGCACGAAGTAGACGCCGCCGTTATCCGCGACGGTGTTGGCGAGCGCCTCGACCTCGCCCGCCTGTCTGATGACGCCGAGCTGATCGCGCAGCCACTGGACGGCGGAGCCCGTCACCGCGACCGACCCTTCGAGCGCGTAGACGGCGCGCGCCGCGCCGAGTCGGTAGCAGACGGTCGTCAGCAGCCCCGCGTTCGAGGGCACGATCTCCGCGCCCGTGTTGAGCAGCATGAAGTTGCCCGTGCCGTAAGTGTTCTTCGCCTCGCCGGGCGAGAAGCAGACCTGCCCGACGGTCGCCGCTTGCTGATCGCCGAGATCGGCGCACAGCGGCAGCTCGCCTTTGAAGGGTCCGTCCGTTCGGGTCTTGCCGTAGAAGTTTGAATCAGAAGACGGGCGGATCGAAGGGAGCATCCGGCGCGGGACGTGGAAGAGCGCGAGCAGCTCCTCGTCCCATTCGAGCGTTTCGAGGTTCATCAGCATCGTGCGGCTGGCGTTCGTCACGTCTGTGACGTGCGTGCCGCCGCGCGTGCCGCCCGTCAGATTCCAGATGAGCCACGTGTCGATGTTGCCGAAGATCGCCTCGCCCCGCTCCGCCGCCGCGCGCACGCCTTCGACGTTCTCTAAAATCCACCGGAGCTTCCCCGCGGAGAAGTAGGTCGCGGGCGGGAGTCCAGCCTTGCGCCGGATCGCGTCGCCCGCGCCCTCCTGCTCCAACCTGTTCATGATGCGATCCGTGCGCGTGTCCTGCCACACGATGGCGTTGTAGAGCGGCTCGCCCGTCCGCGGGTTCCACACCACGGTCGTCTCGCGCTGGTTGGTGACGCCGACGGCGGCGAGATCGCGCGCCGCGAGCCCGGCGTTCGCGAGCGCGCCCTCGATCGTCTCGCACGTGCGCGCGTAAATCTCCACGGGGTCGTGCTCGACCCACCCCGCCCGCGGCAGAATCTGCCGGTGCTCCAACTGGTGGCGCGCCACCTCGCGCCCCGCGTGATCGAAGACCATGAAGCGTGTGCTCGTCGTGCCCTGATCGATCGCGCCGACGTATCGAGTCATGTCGTGCCCCTCCTCCACTCTCAGAATCCGATGACGGTGAACAGCGCCGCGCCGATGACGCCGCCGACGAGGGGCGCGACGACCGGAATCCAGGCGTACCGCCAGTCACTCCCGCCCTTGCCGTCGATGGGCAGCAGGGCGTGTGCGAGGCGGGGTCCCAGATCGCGCGCGGGGTTGATCGCGTAGCCCGTGGGACCGCCGAGCGAGAGACCGATGCCCCAGACGAGGAAGCCGACCAGGATCGGCTGGATGCCCTGGCTGAAGACGAGCGAGAGATCGACGCCGCTCGGCGCGGTCAGCTTCTGCGCGTTGGCGGCGATCGCGAGGATGCCGAAGAGGAGGATCACCGTGCCGATCACTTCGGCGACGAAGTTGGGGGCGGGGCGGCGGATCGCGGGCGCGGTGCAGAAGACCGCGAGCTTCAACCCCTCGTCCTCGGTCTCCGCGAAGTGCGGGTGGTAGAGCACCCAGACGACGACCGCGC
>JAIVJC010000047.1:2523-26167 GCA_020200235.1 Acidobacteriota bacterium
CCGCCGGGTTCAGGTGCGCGCCGCTGACGCGCCCGACGCAGAAGATGGCGATGGTCACCGCCAGCCCCCACGCGGTCGTGATCACCATCCACCCGCCGCCCTGCCCCTTCGACTTGTTGAGCAGCACGTTGGCGACCACGCCGTCGCCGAGGATGAGGAGAATCATCGTGCCGATCGCTTCCGCCAGGTACACGTTCATCCGTCACGCCCTCCGAAATTGACACCCTTCCATGCGCCTTGCTATTAAACTCACTCGCCCCGGCAACTAGCGCGCGCCGTTCACGTCATTAAAGGTTCCCCCTCTATGTCGGCTTCAAATTCAACTCCGGAGTCGGGCGGGTCCCGGCTGGCGTCGCTCGCGGGCGAGCGGTTCGACGTCATTGTCGTCGGCGGCGGCGTCATCGGCGCAGGCGTCGCGCGCGACGCCGCGCTGCGGGGCTTGAGCGTCGCGCTCTTCGAGCGGCGCGACTACGGGAGCGGCACCACCTCCGGCTCGACGCGCCTCATCCACGGCGGCTTGCGCTATCTGGAGATGCTCGACTTCCGGCTCGTCCGCATGGACCTGCGCGAGCGCGAGACGCTTTTGCGCATCGCGCCGCACCTCGTCAAGCCGCTCGAATTCGTCATGCCGTTCTACGGCAGGAGCCTCTTTCACCGCGCCAAAATAAGGATCGGCATGACGCTCTACGATCTGCTGAGCTACGACAAGACGCTGCCGCGCCACCGCTTCCTCGACGCGCGCGAGGTGGAACAGCTCGAACCGAACCTGCGGCGGCGGGGCTTGCAGGGCGCAGCCAGTTATTTCGACGCCCAGGTGAACTCGCCCGAGCGGCTGTGCCTGGAAAACATCATCGACGCCGCGGAACACGGCGCGCGAACCTTCAACTACGCGGAGGTCACAGGGGCTCTCGGCGCGACGGGCGGGGCGATCCGCGGCGTGCGCGTGCGCGATCTCCTCGGCGAGGGCGGCGCGGAAGTAGACATCAGGAGCCGCGTCGTCGTCAACGCCTCGGGCGCGTGGTTCGACCGCGTGGCGGGCGTGCTGACCGGCGCGCCCGCGCCCGCGCTGATCCGCACGACGAAGGGCGCGCACGTCGCCTGCCCGCCCGTCACCACCCGCGCCGTCGTCCTCTTCTCGCCCGTGGACGGTCGCCTGATGTTCGTCATCCCGTGGCTCGGCTACAGCTGGATCGGCACGACCGACACGGACTTCACCGACGACCCGTCAAAGGTTCGCGCGGACGCGGCAGATGTCGACTACATGATCCGCTCCGCGCGCGAATACTTCCCCACGCTCGACGCCGCGCGCATCTACTTCGGCAACGCGGGCGTGCGCGCGCTTGTGCGGGAAGACGGATCGGAGTCGTCCGTCTCGCGCATGCACCGCGTCGCGGACGGCGCGAGGGCGGGCGCGGAGAATCTGATCTCCGTGCTCGGCGGGAAGATCACCGGCTACCGCGCGATAGCCGAGGAAGTGACCGACGCGGTCTGCGAGAAACTAAAGGCGCGCGTCTCGTCGTCGACCGCGCGCGAACCGCTCCCCGGCGCGCGCGGCGGCAGCGCGAAAGTCTCAAACGTTTCGGGCGCAAACTCGCAAGGCGAAGCGTTGGAGAACGCGTGCGATGCGTCCGGTAGCTCGGGCTTGGGCGGCGACACGGTCGCGCACCTCCTCCGCCTCTACGGGAGCCGCGCGTGGGAAGTCGTCCGGCTCGCGGCTTCGGACGAGAGCCTGCGCGCGCCCCTCTCGCCGCACGCGCCCGACCTCGCGGCGCAGGTCGTCTTCGCGGCGCGCGCCGAACAGTGCGCGCGGCTCGTCGATTTCCTCGCGCGCCGCACGCTGCTCGGCTTCAGCCGCGATCAGGGGCGCGGTGCCGCGACGAAAGCAGCCGCCTTGCTCGCGAGGGAACTCGGCTGGTCATCGGCGCGCGTCGATGAAGAGTTGCGTCTTTACCAGGAGTACGTCGCCGCGGCGCAGGCTTTCCGCGACGGCACGTCGGAGAGTTCTTCAAGCCGAAGCGCCCCGCCGACCTGACTACTGAGCGCGCAGCGCAGTCCTCGCGAGTCCCCACTTCCTGTTCGGCTTGGGTCCCATGACGAAGACGAGCGTCGAGCCGTCGGCGATGTCCGAGTGGCGGATGAAAGGCTCGTTCAAAGGGTTGCCGTTGAGCGTCGCCGACTGGATGTACCTGTTCCGCGGCGACTGGTTGCGCGCGATCATCGTGAATGGTCCCTTCCTGTAAGGACCTTTGAGCATGATGGTGGCGCGCGCGAAAAGGGGGCTGCCGACGGCGTAGAGGGTGCTGCCGGGCGTGACGGGGTAGAAGCCCATCGCGCTGAAGATGTACCAGGCGGACATCTGCCCGCAGTCGTCGTTGCCGCTCAAGCCGTCGGGCGAGTTGTGGTAGTGCTCGTCCAACACCTTGCGCACCTGCTCCTGCGTCTTCCACGGCTGACCGCAGTAGTCGTAGAGGTAGGGGTAGTGGTGCCCCGGCTCGTTGTCGTGCCGGTAGTGACCGCCGGCGAAATTCTCGTCGAGCTTGGCGGCGAACTTCTCGTCGCCGCCCAGGAGGGCGATCATGCCGGGGATGTCCTGCATCTCGCAGAAGAGGTACGTCCACGGGCTGCCTTCGGTGAAGCCGGGCTTGCGATCCTCGGTCGATGCCCAGCTCTCCTCGTCCCAACTGCCGTCCGATCTCTTCGCGCGCATGAAGCCGACCGCGGGGTCGTACAGGTTCTTGTAGTTGCGACTCCGCTTCATGAACATCTCGTAGTCATCGCGCTTGCCGACGGCGCGCGCTAGCTGCGCGACGCAGAAGTCGTCGTAGGCGAACTCCAGCGTGCGCGAGACAGACTCGTCCGTCTTGTCGATCGGCACGTAGCCGAGCGACTTGTACCACGTCAGCCCGCCGCGCGCCTCGTAGGCGGTCCAAGGCGCGCGGTCAGCCCAGCGGTTATGCGCGTCGCCGTCGGGCGGAGTCATGGCGTCCTTGTAGGCGGCTTCGTAAGCCTTTTTGAGATCGAAGCCGCGGACGCCTTTGACGTAGGCGTCGGCGAGGACGCTGTCGGCGTGCGTGCCGATCATGATGTTCGAGTAGGTCGGGTTGGGCCACTTCGGCATCCAGCCCCCCTCGTCGTACATCTGCAACAGCGACGTGATCATGCCGGGCACGCGCTCCGGCTCGATCAGGATGAGCAGAGGGTGCTCGGCGCGGAAGGTGTCCCAGAGCGAGTAGTCGTTGTAGGAGACGCCGTTGTGAATTTTATCGTCGAAGGCGCTGTAGTAGCGCCCGTACTCGGAGGTGATGCGCGGGAAGAGCAGCGAGTGGTACATCGCCGTGTAGAAGTTGACCCGCTCATCACGTGATCCGCCCTGAATTTTGATCTTGCCGAGCGCCTCGTTCCAGACTCTCCGCCCCTCCGCCCGCACGCCTTCGAAATTCCAACCGGGAATCTCTCTCCTCAAGTTGTCGCGCGCCTGCTCGACGCTGATGAACGAGGTGCCGACCTTCACCTCGACCGCCTCGCCCTGTGTCGTCGGGAAGGTGGCGTACGCGCCGACGTGATGACCCGTGCGCCGCTTTTCGCCGGAGTGAGTGTGGTCACCCTCCCACGTGCCCGACGAAGCGAATGGCTTGTTGAATTGAATGACGAAGTAGCCCTTGAAGTTCGGCAGGGGCGGCCCCAGCTCGGACGACATCCGGTCGGGGTTGTAGCCCGTGATCTCGCGCGCCTTCGCGTCGACCTCGACGAACCCCTCGGTCTTCTCGGCGCGGCTGGCGGTGACGACGACGTGCGAAGTTTTCGACGCGGGGAAAGTGAAGCGCAGGAACCCGGCGCGCGTCGTCGCGGTCATCTCGGCTCTGATCGGCTTGCCGTGATCGTCCATCTTCACCGAGTAGTAGTTGGGCGCGGCGGTCTCGTCCGCGTGGCTGAAGGGCAGCTTCTTCGAGGTCTTCAGCTCGCCCGCCTGCGGCATCAGGATCACCTGACCGTAGTCGCCCATCCAGATCGCGGGCTGGTGCGTGCCGATGAAGCCCTGGATCGTCGCGTCCTTGTGGTTGTAGGAGTAGACGCTGATCTTGTTATCGCGCGTCTGCGCCGTCCAGTGGGTCATGCCGAAGGGCGCGGCGACGCCCGGTATCATCCCGCCGTAGTCGTAGACGCTCGGACCCGTCGTGCCGATCATCACGTTCACCTCGTCGACGGGCTGCTGGGCGAAGGCGGTCGGCGCGGCGGGGAGGTTGAGGGCGAGGCACAGCGCGATCAACCGCGCGACGGGCGCGGCGCGTCGAGACCTGGGCGCGAGCGGCATGGACTGTGTTCACCTCTGCGGCGGGCGGTTGTTAAGACGGCGGCAATTAAACTTCACCGCACGCAGTTTGTCGAGCAACTTTTTCGCCGCCCGCGGACGGACAAAACCGCCGCCCGGTCCTGGCTGGCGAAAGAATGCGCCCTCGACCTCACGACTTAAATTTCGACCGGGCGAATTTTTTAGTTGAGACGCCGCCCTCCTTTGTATATCCTCTGCCGCATTGACCATGACGACGGCACCGCGGCGGACGCAAGCGCCGCCGCGTCGGGTCGAAGGGCTCCCGCCTGACAGTCTTAAGACGCACGAGGAATCTCCGATGCCGCCTTACGCGAAAGACCTGCTCGTCAAGCCGCGCCCTGTCTCCGGCGCGTCCGGCGAGACGTTGGCGGTCGCGCCCGACTCGACCGGCTTCGAGTACCTGACCTTCGGCGTCCGCCGCCTCGCGCGCGGCGAGAAATTCTCGCGCGCGACGGGCGCGTCCGAACTCGGCCTGGTCATCCTCGGCGGTCGCTGCACGGTCAACTCGTCCGCCGGATCGTGGTCAGACGTCGGCAGCCGCGCACACGTCTTCGACGGTCTGCCCACGGCGCTCTACCTGAGCGTCGAGACCGAGTTCGAAGTGACCGCCGCGACCGATTGCGAGCTCGCCCTCTGCTTCTCGCGCGCCGAGGAGCGGCACCCGGCGCGACTCATCACGCCCGACGAAATTGAAGTCGAGGTGCGCGGCGGCGCGAACGCCACGCGGCAGATCAACCACGTCCTCAAGCCGGAGTTCGCGGCGCAGCGCCTGATGCTCGTCGAGGTCTACACGCCGGGCGGCAACTGGTCGAGCTACCCGCCGCACAAGCACGACGTGCACGAGCCGCCCGGCGAAGTCGATCTGGAAGAGATTTACTACTACAAGATCGACCGCCCCGAGGGCTACGCCATCCAGCGCGTTTACACTTCGGACGGCCGCCTCGACGAGACGCTGACCGTCCGCGACGGCGAGCTGGTCCTCGTCCCGGAAGGCTACCACCCGGTGGTCGCGGCGCACGGCTACAACGTCTATTACCTCAACGCGCTCGCGGGCAGCGCGCGCTCGATGGCGGCTTCGGACGATCCCGCTTACGCCTGGGTGCGCGCCGAGTGGGCTGAGACCGACCCGCGCGTCCCGCTCGTGACGGGCGGGCGGGGCAGGTGATGGCAGAGAGAGCGTTCGACATCCTGTCGATGGGCCGCAGCTCCATCGATCTCTACGCGAAGGACATCGGCGCGCCGTTCGCGGAGATCGAGAGTTTCGCTGCTTACGTCGGCGGCTGCCCGACCAACGTCAGCGTCGGCACGCGCCGCCTGGGGATGCGCTCGGTTTTGCTCACAGCGGTCGGCGAAGACCCGGTCGGAGATTTCGTGCTCCACTTCCTGGAGCGGGAGGGCATCGTCACGCGCTTCATCCCGCGCAAGCCGGGGCGGCGCACGAGCGCGGTCGTCTTAGGGATAGAGCCGCCCGACAGATTCCCGCTCGTCTTCTACCGCGACAACTGCGCCGACATCGAGTTGACCATCGACGACGTGATCGCGTCGCCCGTCGCGGAGAGTCGCCTCCTGCTGATCTCCGGCACGGGTCTCTCGCGCGAGCCGAGCCGCGGCGCGACGATCTTCGCCGCCGAGCGCGCGAGAGAGTCCGGCACGAAGGTCGTCCTCGATCTCGACTTTCGCCCGGACCAGTGGCACGACCCGCGCGCCTACGGCGTGACCGTCCGCTCGATCCTGCGGCTGACCGACGTGGTCATCGGCACGGACGACGAGGTGAAAGCCGCGGCTCTTCAGGAAAGCGTCTCGGTGTCCGTCGAGCACTCGCAGGTCTCCGGCGCGCGGGTGGGCGGCGACGTGTTGAAAGGCGTGGACGCGATTATCAATGCCGGCGTGGAAGCCCTCGCGCTCAAGCGCGGCGGCGAGGGCACGACCGTCTATCTGAAGGGCGGCGAAAGGATCGAAGCAGACACCTTCGAGGTCGAGGTGCAGAACGTGCTCGGCGCGGGCGACGCCTTCGCGAGCGGCTTGCTCTACGGCTACCTCAAGGGGTGGGGCTGGCACCGCTCGGCGCGGATGGGCAACGCCTGCGGCGCGATCGTGGTGACGCGCCACGGCTGCGCCAACTTCATGCCTTACGAAGAAGAGGCGCTCGCCTTCGTCGAAGCGCGGGGAGGATTTTAGTGCAGGCTTTTCTCGCAGACGAGTTCCTGCCCGCCTCGGCGCTGGCGAGGATCACGGAAGTCCGCGTGACAGACCCGGACTTGCCCGCCCGCGCCGCCCGGTCGCGCAAGCGGCGCACTGCACTCACCGCCGACGGCAGGCTGAACATCCTCGCGGCGGATCACCCCGCGCGCCGCGTGACGGGTGTGGGCGACGACCCCCTGAGGATGGCTGATCGGCGCGGCTACCTCGCGCGAATCCTGCGCGTGCTCCAGTGCGAGACGGTGGACGGCGTGATGGCGACGATGGATGTGCTCGAAGACCTGCTGATCCTGCACCAACTGATCGTCGACGAGGGCGGACCCGCGTTGCTCGACGACCGCCTGCTCATCGCGAGCCTCAACCGCGGCGGGCTCGCCAAGTCGAGTTGGGAGATGGACGATCCCTTGACCGGCACGTCGCCCGTCAACTGCGTCGCCATGGGGCTCGACGGCGCGAAGCTCCTGCTGCGCGTCTGCGACGAAGAGGCGGCGTCGCTCGCCACCATGCTCTACTGCGCGCGCGCCATCACGGAGATGAACGCCGCCGGTCTGCCGACGTTTCTCGAACCACTGCCCGTCGTCAGAGCGGACGGCGGCTACCGCGTCGTCAAAACGGCGGAGGCGTTGGCGAAGCTCGTCGGCGTGGCGTCGGCGCTCGGCGACAGCAGCCGACTGCTCTGGCTGAAACTCCCCTACTGCGAAAACTACGAACGGGTCGCGCGCGCGACGACCCTGCCGATCCTGCTGCTCGGCGGCGAGTCGGTCGGCGACGCGACGCCTTTGTTGAAGGAGATCGAGGCTGGGCTCTCGGCGGGCGAGAACGTGCGCGGCGCGCTCGTCGGGCGCAACGTCCTGTTCCCCGGCGACGAAGACCCTTACGTCGTAGCGCACGCCGCGGGCGCGATCATCCATCACGGCTGGGCGGTCGAGCGCGCCCTGGGCGCGCGCGAAGGGTGGCGCGGGCGCGACGTGAAAGTGTTGGCGGATCACTTCACCACGCGCGACGACGCGAAGCAACGATGAAAACCCGAAGGCTGACCGCCGCACAGGCGCTCATCACGTTTTTGCAGAACCAGCACGTCGAGCGCGACGGGCGCGAGTCGCCTTTCTTCGCGGGCGTCTGGGGCATCTTCGGGCACGGCAACGTCGCAGGGATAGGTCAGGCTCTACAGCAGGCGCCGGACTTCCGCTACTACCTCGCGCGCAACGAGCAGGCGATGGTGCACGCGGCGGTCGCCTACGCGAAGATGAAGAACCGCCTCGGCGCGTTCGCCTGCACCTCTTCGGTCGGACCGGGCGCGACGAACATGATCACGGGCGCGGCGACGGCGACGATCAACCGGCTCCCCGTCCTCTTATTACCCGGCGACGTATTCGCGCGCCGCAACGTCGCGCCCGTCCTGCAACAACTCGAGTCGGCTCACACGCAGGACGCGTCGGTCAACGACGCCTTCCGATGCGTCTCGCGCTACTGGGATCGCATCAACCGACCCGATCAACTGCCGTCGGCGCTGACTGCCGCGATGCGCGTGCTGACCTCGCCCGCGGAGACGGGCGCCGTGACGCTCGCGCTCCCGCAGGACGTGCAGGCGGAGGCTTGGGACTACCCCGCGGAGATGTTCGAGCCGCGCACGTGGCACGTCCCGCGCGCACTCGCCGACCGCGCCTCGCTCGCGCGCGCCGCCGAGCTGATCCGCGCGGCGCGCAAGCCCCTCATCATCGCGGGCGGCGGCGTCATCTACTCCGAAGCGTCCGAAGCCCTGGCGCGGCTGGTCGAAGGGACGGGCATCGCGATCTGCGAGACGATGGCGGGCAAGGGCGCGCTCTCGTGGGATCACCCGCAGAACCTTGAAGCGATCGGCGCGACGGGCACGCGCGGCGCGAACCTGCTCGCGCGCGAAGCCGATCTCGTCGTCGCCGTCGGCACGCGCCTCACAGATTTCACGACCGCGTCGAAGACCGCCTTCCAGAACGAAGGCGTGCGCTTCGTCAACGTCAACGTCGCGGAGTCCGACGCGCACAAGCACTCGGCGCTCGCGCTCGTCGCCGACGCGCGCGCCGCGCTCGACGAGTTGCGCGAGGCGCTCGCCGGCTACCGCGTCTCGGGCGAGTACGCCGCGCGCGTCGCCGCGTTCAAAGAGGAGTGGCTTGAGGAGACCGGGCGTCTGTTCGGTGGCAGTCAGGGAGAGCCGATCACGCAGGGCGAGGTCATCGGCGTCGTCAACAACTTCTCCGCGCCGCGCGACGTGGTGGTGTGCGCCGCGGGCAGCCTGCCGGGCGACCTGCACAAGCTCTGGCGCACGCGCGACCCGAAAGGCTATCACCTCGAATACGGCTACTCGTGCATGGGCTACGAGATCGCCGGCGGTCTCGGCGTGAAGATGGCAGACCCCGGGCGCGAGGTCTACGTGATGGTCGGCGACGGCTCGTACCTGATGATGTCTTCCGAGATCGTCACGTCGATCCAGGAGGGGTATAAACTGACGGTCGTCCTGCTCGACAACCACGGCTTCGCGAGCATCGGCGGGCTCTCGCAGTCGCTCGGCTCGGGCGGCTTTGGCACCGAGTACCGCGCGCGCAGCCGCGAGACGGGTCAGCTCGACGGCGCGCGCCTCAAGGTGGACTTCGCCGCCAACGCCGCGAGCCTCGGCGCGCACGTCATCAACGCCGCGACGGGCGACGATCTGCGGCGCGCTCTGGAAGAGGCGCGCGCACAGGAGCGCACGACCGTCATCGTGGTGGAGGTCGATCGGGAGGCGCGCGTGCCCGGCTACGAGTCTTGGTGGGACGTGCCCGTGGCTGAGGTCTCGGAGATCGAATCAGTCAAATGCGCGCGCGAAGATTATGACGAGGCGGTAAAACGCGAGCGACACTTCCTCTAGGTGGCGGCTAATCGCCATACGATTTTCCACCGTAAATCCAGTTAAACCTTCATGTGAGATACGAATGCCATTTGATGACAAGCGATTCCTTGAACTGATTCAAGAGCTTTACCAGATCGTTAAAGAACTGGAGGCTATGTTTGAGGGTCGCAAGTTCACGCTAGACGGTCATATGGTTGGCAGCTTGGCAGAATGCTATGCTCAACATCATTACGAATTACAACTCTATCCTTGCTCATATCCCGGACACGATGCACACAAACATCTTCCTCGGCAGGGAGCCGACGCGCGCGCCGGGCGTGATCGATCAGCGCGCGATCTTCCGCGCGGCGGCGCGCGCGCTCGAAGACCTCGGCTTGTCGCTCGACCCGCGCACGCCCGTTAAAGCCTTGCGCGTCGCCGAGCAGCAGATGGTCGAGGTGGCGAAGGCGCTCTCTCTGGACGCGCGCGTGCTCATCATGGACGAGCCGACCGCCGCGCTGACCGAGCACGAGATCAGAGAACTCTTCGCCACCATCCGCAGGCTCAAGGGGAAGGGCGTCTCCGTCGTCTACATCTCGCACCGCATGGAGGAGCTGTTCGAGATCGGCGACCGCGTGACGGTCCTGCGCGACGGGCGCACGGTCGGCACCTACGACGTGCGCGCGACCGACAAGTCGGAGCTGATCCGCCTGATGGTGAACCGCGAGCTGACCGACCTCTTCCCGAAAGAGCACGCCGCGCGCGGGGCTGAGGCGCTACGCGTCGAACACTTGAGCACCGAGGGCGGGCTCAAGGACGTCAGCTTCTCGCTCCACAGGGGGGAGATTCTGGGCGTCGCCGGTCTCTTGGGCGCGGGGAGGACGGAGCTGGCGCGCGCCATCTTCGGTCTCGACAAGTTGACCGCGGGCGCGATCTACGTCGGCGGCGAAGCGAGGCGGATCGGTTCGCCGCGCGCGGCGATCGACGCGGGTCTCGGCTTCCTCACCGAAGACAGGAAGGGGCAGGGGCTCGTGCTGCCGCTCTCGGTCAGGGAGAACCTCTGCCTGTCGAGCGTGGACAAGTTCACGAAGTGGGGCGTGGTGGACTCCGCGCGCGAGCGCGAGGCGGCCAACCGTTACGTCAAAGAGCTGCGCATCCGCACGCCGAGTCTCGATCAGAAGGTCGTGTATTTAAGCGGCGGCAACCAGCAGAAGGTGGTCTTGAGCAAGTGGCTCTGCTCGGAGGCTGAGGTCTTCATCTTCGACGAGCCGACGCGCGGCGTGGACGTGGGCGCGAAGGCGGAAATCTACCAGCTGATGAACCGGCTCACGGCGTCGGGCGTCGCCATCATCATGATCTCTTCGGAGATGCTCGAAGTCCTGGGGATGAGCGACCGCGTGCTGGTGATGCGCGCCGGGAGGATCGCGGGCGAGTTCTCGGCAGCCGCAGCGACACAGGAAAACATCCTACAATGCGCCCTGGGAGAATAGCCCTGCGACAGAATTTCCTCTCGCACTACGGAAGGCAGCTCGGCACGCTCTCCGGGCTCGTCGCGCTCTCGCTCGTCCTGTGGGCGCTCTCGCCGCACTTCCTGACGGTCTCGAACCTGCTGAACATCGCCGAGCAGGCGACGATCATCTCGATCGTCGCCGTCGGCATGACGTTCGTCATCATCACGGGCGGCATCGATCTCTCGGTCGGATCGGTACTCGCCTTCTCGGGCGTCGTCATGGCGAGCGCGCTCCAGCGCGGCGTGCCGCTGCCCCTGGCGCTCGCGTCGGGCTTGGGCGTAGGGCTCGCGTGCGGCGCGGTGAACGGGCTGCTGATCACGGTCGGGCGCCTGCCGCCGTTCATCGCGACGCTCGGCATGATGAGCGTGGCGCGCGGAACCGCCTTGATGTTCACGGAGGGGCGGCCGATCTCCGGCTTCTCGGAAAACTTCCGCTGGTTCGCGACGGGCGAGGTGCTGCGCGTGCCCGCCTCCGTCGTCATCATGATCTGTGTCTACGCGGTCGCGCACTTCGTTTTGCGGCGCACGAAGCTCGGTCGCTACACCTACGCCATCGGCGGCAACGAGGAGGCGGCGCTGCTCTCGGGCGTCGGCGTCCGCGCTTACAAGACGCTCGTTTACGGGATCGCCGGGCTGCTGAGCGGGCTCGCGGCGATCCTTCTGACGGCGCGGCTCAACTCGGCGCAGCCCATCGCCGGGATGATGTACGAGCTCGACGCCATCGCCGCCACCGTCATCGGCGGCACGAGCCTGCTCGGCGGCGAGGGGACGGTCGCGGGCACGCTCGTCGGCGCGCTCATCATGGCGGTCTTGCGCAACGGGCTCAACCTGCTCGGCGTCTCGTCCTTCATCCAGCAGATCGTCATCGGCTCCGTGATCATCGTCGCCGTGCTCATCGACATGGCGCTCAAGCGGCGCGGGAAGTAATAGTCAGACAGTCCAAGCGGAAAAACATCAACCGGGGAATCGTCCACCGAAAGAAGGAGAAAAGTTTATGAAGAAGGGTCTCATGCTGACACTGCTGCTCGCACTGTCCGTCACTTTCATGAGCTGCCAGCGCGGCGGCGGCGGCGCGGGCGGCACCGCCTCGAACGGCGCGCCGCGGATCGCCTTCGTGATGAAGACCGCGAACAACCCCTTCTTCATCGAGATGCAGAAGGGCGCGGAGGCGGAGGCGAAGAAGCTCGGCGTCGAGCTCGTCGTGCAGGCGGCGGAGCGCGAGGTGGACGTCGAGAAGCAGATGCAGATCGTCGAGAACCTGATCCAGACCAGGGTCGCCGCGCTCTGCGTCACGCCGAGCGGCTCGCGCGAGATCGTCCCCGCCGTCAACAAGGCGAACGCCGCCGGCATCCCCGTCGTGATCGTCGATACGCGCGTGGACGCGAAGGCGTTGGCCGATGCGAAGGGCAGGGTGGCGACCTTCATCGGCTCGGACAACTACGAGGGCGGCAAGCTGGCGGGCGAGTTCATCGCCAAGAGTCTCAACGGCAAGGGCAAGGTGGCGATTCTCGAAGGCATCCCCGGACATGAGACGGGCGACTCGCGCATCCGCGGCTTCCGCGAAGCCTTGAAGGCTTCGCCCGGCATCGAGATCGTCGCCTCGCAGACGGCGAACTGGGAGCGCGATCAGGGCTTCAACGTCTTCCAGAACATCCTCCAGTCGCACCCGGAGGTGCAGGCGGTCTTCGCGTGCAGCGATCTGATGGCACTCGGCGCGCTCGAAGCCATCGCCGCCGCGAAGAAGACGGGTCAGATCATGGTCGTCGGCTTCGACGCCTCGGACGAGGCGAGAGCCGCCGTCACGAAGGGCACGATGGGCGCGACGGTCGCGCAGTCGCCCGCGCAGATGGGCGCGCTCGCGGTCGAGAACGCCTACCACCTGATCAAGGGCGAGCCGATCAAGGAGGAGATCGTCGTGCCGATCAAACTGATCACGAAAGAGAACGCGGGCTCGTCGAACCCGGGCAAGTGAGTCGGGGTTTTGGAGGGGCGGATGAACAAGAGACTCGGCATCGGCGTGATCGGGCTGGGGCGCCTGGGCGGCTCCTACGCGAAGTATTTCGGCAACCGCATCGACGGCGCGCGCCTCGTCGCCGTCTCGGACGTGAACGAGTCTGCCGCCGAGGCGCTCGCCGCCGAGCTGGGCGTCGGGAAGAGGTACGCGCACTACCAGGACTTGATCGCCGACGAGGCGGTCGAAGCCGTGGTCGTCGTCAGTCCGACGAGTACGCACAAGGAGATCGTGCTCGAAGGGGCGGGGCGCGGCAAGCCGATCTTCTGCGAGAAGCCGCTCTCGATCTCGCTCGCGGAGGCGCGGGAGATGCAGCGCGCCGTCGAACACTCCGGCGTCTTCTTCCAGATGGGCTTCATGCGCCGGTTCGACAAGGGCTACGTCGCCGCGAAGCGGAAGATCGAGGCGGGCGAGATCGGCACGCCCGTCGTCTTCAAGTCTTCCTCGCGCGACCCCTACCGACCGAGCCTCGAATACCTCGACCCCGCGCACAGCGGCGGTCTGTTCGTCGATTGCGGCATCCACGATCTCGATCTCGCGCGCTGGTACATGGGCGAGATCGCGAGCGTCTACGGCCTCAGCCGCAACGGCGTCTACGGCTACGACATCCGCACCGAAATCCTCGGCACCGCGGGGACTCTTAAGATCGGCTACCTGCGCGAGACGCCGATCCTCGTGATGACCAGAGACGGCATCACGCACGACACCGTGCCCTACTTCACGGAGCGCTTCGAGCAGGCTTACGTCTCGCAGCTCCAGGACTTCGTCGAGAACGTTCTCGCCGGTAAGCCGCCCGGCGTCACCTGCGCCGACGGCGTGGCGGCTCTGCGGGCGAGCGCCGCCGCCATGCTCTCTTACAAGGAGAACCGCCCCGTGAAGATTCAGGAGTTCGTCTGAGGGATGGGGATGAAGATCAAGGTCGGCAACGCGCCCGTCAGCTGGGGCGTGATGGAAGTCGCGGGGTGGGGCGCGCAGCAGGTGCCTTGCGGCAGGGTGTTGGACGAGATCGGCGCGGCGGGTTACGCGGGCACGGAACTCGGCCCCTACGGCTACTTCCCGACGGAGCCGGAACGACTCAAGTCGGAACTCGCGATGCGCGGGCTCGAACTGATCGGCGGCTTCGTGCCGCTCCCGCTGGCTCACGCCGAGCGGCACGACGCGGGCTACCGCGAGGCGATGCGGGTCGCCGAGCTGCTGTCGCAAGCAGGCGCGCCGCTCGTCGTCCTCGCCGACGAGATGTGCGAGGCACGCGTGGCGGTCTCCGGGCGCGTCGCAGAAGACTGCGACGGGATGAGCGACGCGCAATGGAAGGGGGCGGCGCGCCTGCTCTCGCGCGTCTCCGCCGAGTGCCGCCGGATGGGACTCTCCGCGGTCTTCCACCACCACGCGGGCACGTTCGTCGAGACGCCGCAAGAGATCGCGCGCCTGTGCGAGGCGACTGACCCCGACCTGCTCGGTCTGTGCCTCGACACGGGTCACTACACTTTCGGCGGCGGCGACCCCGCCGAAGCGGCGCGGCTCTACGGCTCGCGCATACGCCACCTCCACCTGAAGGACGTGCGGCTCCCGGTGCTCGAAGCGGCGCGGCGCGACCGGGCAGGGTTCCTCGAAGCGGTGCGCCGCGGCGTTTTCTGCGAACTCGGCGAGGGCTCGGTCGATCTCAAGCGCGTCATCAACGATCTGTCCGCCGCGGGGTATTCCGCCTGGGCTCTCGTCGAGCAGGACGTCGACACGCGCAACCCCGAGGTCAAGCCTTTCGAGAGCGCGCTGCGCAGCCGCGAGTACCTGCGAAAAGAGATCGGCATTTAACCGCCCACGCGAGAGACCTGCAGACCTGAATGGGATCGCAACGACCATGATGAATCGTCGCTCCTCGCTCTCACGCATCACGGCGAGCGCGCTGCTCGCCGTCTCGATGTTGTTAGTCTGGTGCGCGCCCGCCCTCGGTCAGGCGGCTCGGCGCGCGCGGACTCTGGCGAGTTACGCGGACCCCTTCGTCGGCACGGAGAACGGCGGCAACGTCGTGCCCGGCGCGCAAGTCCCCTTCGGCTTCGTCCACGCGAGCCCCGACACCGCCAACCACAACACCGCCGGCTACAACCCTTACGAGAACGTCCTCGGCTTCAGCCAGACGCACGTCTCCGGCACGGGCGGCGCGAGCAAGTACGGCAACTTCCTCACGACGCCCGCGGTCGGCGCTCTGCGCGTGGCGAACCTCGGATCGCCGAAGGCGGAAGAGACCGCGTCGCCCGGCTACTACTCTGTGCGGCTTACGCGCCCCGACGTGAAGGCGGAGCTGACGGCGACGCGCCTCGTCGCCTTCCACCGCTACACCTTCCCCGCGTCGAAGCTCTCGCACCTGCTCGTCGAGGCGAGCTCGGTCGTGCAGCCGGAGAGGGGCGAGGACGCGATCAAGAACCCGCACGCGGTGGACTGCTGGGTGCGCGTCATCAGTCCGAACCGCGTCGAGGGCAGCGGCAACTTCGTCGGCGGCTGGAACCAGTCGCCCTACACCGTCCACTTCTCCGCCGAGTTCGACCGCCCGTTCGCGACTTACGGCACGTGGCGCGGCGGGCGCGTCGAGCCGGGCACCGCTGCCGCCGGCAGCGAGGGCAGGGTCGGAGCCTACGCCACCTTCGACACGACGACTGATCGCACCGTGCAGATGAAGATCGGCGTCTCCTTCGTCAGCCCCGAGAGGGCTCGCGCCAACCTCGCGCGCGAGGTTCCCGGCTGGGACTTCGACGCCGTGCGCCGCGCGGCTGAGGCTGAGTGGGAGAGCGTGCTCGGTAAGATCAAGGTTGAAGGCGGCACCGAGGAGCAGCGCGAGATTTTCTACACCGCGCTCTACCACTCGCACTACATGCCGCACGATCTGACGGGCGAGAACGCGTGGTGGGTATCGAGTGAGCCGCACTACGAAGACTTCTACGCCATCTGGGACACCTTCCGCACGCACTTCCCGCTGCTCACGCTGATCCAGCCCGACCGACATCGCGACATGGTGCGCTCGCTCGTCGACACCTACGCGCACACCGGCTGGATGCCGGACTCGCGCATCGCCGGGGCGAACGGCATGACGCAGGGCGGCTCGAACGGCGACGTGGTGGTCGCAGACGCTTTGGCGAAAGGCGTGACGGGGATCGACTACGCGAAGGCTTACGAGGCGCTGGTGAAGAACGCGGAGGTCGACAGCCCGCGCCCGCTCTACGAAGGGCGCGCGCTCGCCGACTACAAGCGGCTCGGCTACGTCTCGATGAACTACCCGCGCTCCGCCTCGCGCACGATGGAGTACGCCTACGACGACTTCTGCGTCGCGCAGGTGGCGCGGGCGTTGGGTCACACCGCGGACGCGGAAAAATATCTCGCGCGCTCGAAGAACTGGGCGAACGTGTGGAGCGACGAGGCGCGCTCGGCGCGACCGCGCCGCGGCGACGGCACGTGGCTCGCGCCGTTCGCGGCGTCGCACTTCTACCCCGATCGGGATTTCAGCTACTGGGACGCGCCCTTCTACGAGGGCAGCGGCTACATCTACGGCACCTACGTCCCGCACGACGCACAGGGCTTGATAAATAAACTCGGCGGCGACGATCAATTCGTCGCGTGGCTCGACGCGTTCTTCGCGAACCCGCCGACGCGCGACCCGGCGTTCAACCCCGGTCTTTACAACCACAACAACGAGCCCGACTTCCTCGCAGCCTTCCTCTACGTCCACGCCGGGCGACCCGACCGCACGCAGGAGCGCGTGCGCCGCATCCTCGCGACCGAATACAAAACGGGGCGCGGGGGCTTGCCGGGCAACGACGACAGCGGCGCGATGTCTTCGTGGTACGTGTGGGGCGCGCTGGGTCTCTACCCGAACGCCGGGCAGCCCTTCTACTACGTCGGCAGCCCCGTGTTCCGCCGCGCGAGCGTCGACCTCGGCGGCGGTCGCACGTTCACGGTCGAAGCCCCGGAAGTCTCCGAGACGAACCTCTACGTGCAGTCGGCGACGCTCGACGGGCGCGCGCTGGATCGCGCGTGGCTCAGGCACGAAGAGATCGCGCGCGGCGGGCGGCTCGTGCTCCGCATGGGCGCGAAGCCTTCCCCGTGGGGGCGCGGCGAGAGACCGCCTTCGCTGTCGCCTCCCGCGAAGACGATCACGAAGTAGGCGAGGGCGGGGGACTACTCAAGACTCGAGCGGCGGCGGTGTCGCGCGGTCGTCGTCGGGTCATCTTCATTTCGTCGTCCAGGAATAATCGAGGTGGGCTATGCCGACTGCGAGACGTTTGATCATCTTCGCGCTGCTGGGTTGCGCGTTCTGCGCCGCTTCATCGCACATCACGTCCGGCGCGCCGCGCGCGAAGAACGTTCAGGCGCGGGCAGTCGAGCGCGTCGTTCACGTCGGTCCTCCCGATGCTAACGACAGCCGCTACGTCTACGTCCCGTTCGACGTGCCCGCGCGCGCGACACGCGTCTCGGTCGCTTACCAGTACGAGCGCGCGGGCGGCGCGAACACCATCGACATCGGGCTCTTCGACGCGCGCTCCGCGACGGGCGCGGACCCGCGCGGCTTCCGCGGGTGGAGCGGCGGTCGCCGCTCCGAACTCTTCCTCACGCGCGACGAGGCGACGCCCGGCTACACGCCCGGCGCGCTGCCCGCGGGGACGTGGCGCGTCATCCTCGGTCTCTACCGGATCGCGCCTGCGGGCGTGGACGTCACTCTCAAGATCGCGGTCGAGACGCGGAGTGGTGGATCGTCAGCGAATGACGCCGTGTCGTCGCGCGCGGGCGAGCCTTCGCCCGCGGTCGTCACTGCGTCGAAGTCCGCCGCGAAGTCCGCCGCGGGCGGCGCGAGTCGCAGGGCGAATCCCCCGCGCACAGCCGCGCGCGGCTTGCGCTGGTGGGCGGGCGATCTGCACATGCACACCGTCCACAGCGACGGCAACTGGACGGTCGCGGAGTTGATCGAGAGTGCGCGCGCGGGCGGACTTGATTTCATCTCCGTCGTGGATCACAACACGGCGAGCCACCACGCCGAGATCGAACGGCTGCGCCCCACGTCGGGGCGTCCGCTCGTGATGCGCGGCGAGGAGATCACGACCTACGGCGGTCACGCGAACGCCTGGGGGCTGCCGGCGGGCGCGTGGATCGACTTCCGCGTGCGCGCGGGCGACTCGGCGCGCATGGCTCGCGTGACTGATGAGGCGCACCGGCTCGGCGCGCTCATCTCGATCAATCACCCGGCGGAGCGGTGCGGCGGATGCTCCTGGAGCTACGACGCGTCGGGGCGCGGGTTCGACGGGATCGAGGTGTGGAACGGGACATGGGCGGCGCCCGACGAGGAGTCGCTCGTGATGTGGGACAAAATCCTGCGCGCAGGGCGGCGCATCACCGCCATCGCCTCCACCGACTCGCACCGGCAGGACACGCCCATCGGTCAGCCCGCCTCTCACGTCGCCGCGCGCGAGCTGACGCAGACTTCGATCTTGAACGCCATCCGCGAGGGGCACGTCTACCTGACGGGCTCGGCGGAGCGCCCCTTCGTCAGCTTCGAAGTCGAAACGTCTGCGGGCAAACGGCGAGCGATAGTCGGCGACGAGATTCGCCTCGGCGCGCCAGCGGCGGTGCGCCTGTTCATCACCGTGAAGGATGCGCCGACGGACGCGACGATCTCTCTCGTCTCGGACGGCGAGGTGATTCGCACCTCACAGGTCAGGGCGGACGGGCAAACGCAGGCGTTCGAGATCGAGTGCGCGCGCGACACTTACTTCCGCCTCGAAGTGCGCGATAAATCGAAGTCCATGATCGCGCTGACCAACCCCGTCTACGTCAGGGTCGGCGCGCGCAACCGTTAGCCATCCGATCAGGGGCGTGCGAGTTTGAAGACCTTCGTCTCGCCGAGCGCGAGCGAAGCTTCGGGCTGGGGCTGCGCCGCGACGGGGCGCGGCACGAAATTCTCGTCGAGCATGAGCACGCGCAAGAACTTCAGACGCACGCAGCGCCCCGCGCCCGTCGGCTTCGGGCTCGCGCCGCAGCGCGCCGTGACGGACTCGACCGCTGAGAGGTTCGTGCCTTTGGGCAGGTGCACGGCGGTGCGGAAGTAGCCGCTGCGCTCGATCCTCAGGCGCGCGTCGCCCATGTCGGTGGAGAACGTTTTGTCTTGACCCGCGAGCTTCACGTCGAAGGCGATCGCCGCCCCGCCCTCCTGTCCCGATCCGGCTTCGACGTAGAGGTATTCGCGCGGATCGTAGATGGTGTTGACGTCCGCAGGCGTCTCGCTGATGCGCCCCTCGCGCCGCAGCTCTTCGACCATGACGCGGTAGGTCTGCGGGTGCAAGTCCATCACGCTCTCTCTCGTCGCCGACTCCAGCCGCGCTCGCTCGGGGAGCGGGGCGAAGCGGACGGCGGAGCAGGCGAGGTCTGTGAAGTTGTTGTTGTCCGAGGCGTCGGCTAAGAGCGGGTGCGCGCCCGCGGCGCGCGAGCCCTTAAAGAACTTCGTCTCGTGCTGCACGCCCTGGTAGGTCTCTTCGACCACCTGGCCGCCGCGCACGCGCAACTCGTAAACCCACTCGATGTCGGTCGCGCGACCCCAGCGCGACATGAGCGCGGCGGTCTGCGTGCCGCCGTCCTCGTTCGTGAAGACCGCCGTGTAGCGGACGACGAGATCGCCCGCGCCCTCGCGCAGTATTTCGTAGTACATCAGCAAGGGGATGTCCGTGAAGCGGTCGATGGTGTTGGCGCGCGCGTAGATGATGGGCGAGTGGGAGAGCGCGAGTTGTTCTGCGTAAAGATCGCCCGAGGCGCGCGAGGTTGGGAACGGGAGCGGGCGCAGCGCTTTGATCTCGGCGCGCCGCGCCCCGGCGGCCGAGCGCTCGGTGTTGAGCGAGACGGAGACCGTGTGCCTGCCTCTGGCGAGGCGACCGAGCATGACGCGGTAGGGGTAAGACTCTTCGCCAGCCCAGAGCAGTACGTCCTGGTTGTAGGCGCCGTCCACCGAGACGAGGAGCGCCGACGCTTCCGCGCCCTTGCGCGCCCACGACGCGCCCGGCGAGCGCGCCACGATCTCGAGCCCGACTTCCGACTCTTCCGTCAGGTTGAAAGTCTCGGAGGCGAGCGATTTAGTCGCGGCTTGCGGGGTTGTCCGCGCCGCCGCACGCCGCGAAGGCTGCGCGCCCGACGCGGCGCAGGAGAGAACGATCGACAACAGCGGGTGAGCGATTCGCGCGATCAGTTTCAAACTATCTTTTCCTCCTGTGCGCGCGCCCGGCTTCACGCGCGCGACGAGTTAAAGACGCCGTAGTTACTTCGCCCCGCGCGGCGTGCGCCGGACGCGGCGCTTCAAGCTACGGCAGTTTAGCCCGCGTGACAAGCCTCGGATCGTTCGCGGGATCGGAGGGGAGCGCGGGCGTCGCGCGGGGCTGCCGAGGCGGCTGATCTTTTTACTTCCGCTTCCTGAAACATGAGTTATAATCCGCGCCACATCTGCGGTGCCGTCGCGGCTACGGATTCGACCTGAGGATTCCGCCCGCCGTCACGCCCCGGACTTACCCGCTATTTCGACCGTGCCGAGAACCTGACTAGCCCGAAGCTGTCCGACCCTGAGACGAGGAGAAACTATGCTGCGAAGAACCCCCGGAATCGTCGCGTGCCTGCTGCTGCTTCTTTGTGCGGGGCTGCCCGCGCCTGCGTCTGCCCAGGTCAGCAACGCCAGCCTGACGGGCTTGGTCACGGACAACGCGGGCAGCGTCATCGCCAACGCGCTGGTCACGGTCAAGAACAAGGCGACCAACACCGAGACCTCAGCCACGACCGACAGCTCCGGCTATTACACCTTCGCGAGCCTGCCCGTCGGCGCCTACGCCCTCACGGTGGAGGTCAAGGGGTTCAAGAAAGCCGTCCACGAGAACGTCAATCTAGAAGTCGGGCAGAAGGCGCGCATCGACACCGCCTTGGAAGTCGGCGACGTGACCGAGTCGGTGGTCGTGGCGTCGGGCGCGCCGCTGCTCACGACGCAGGAGGCGACGACGGGCGGCGTCATCGAGAACCGCCTGATCGCGCAGCTCCCGTTGAGCGGGCGCAACTGGGACGATCTGATCAGCCAGGTGCCGGGCGTGCAGGCGGATCGCTACACGGAGGAGGGCGGCGGCACCGCGGGCGGTCGCACCGGCGGCGCGAACGTCCACGGCGTGCGCTCGCTACAGAACAACTTCGTGCTCGACGGCGTGGACAACAACTCGATCTCGGAGAACGTGCAGGAGCTGACGACACAGGTGGCGCGCCCCTCGGTCGACTCGATCCAGGAGTTCAAGGTCAGCACCAACCCCTACTCGGCGGAGAACGGTCGCAGCCCCGGCGCGCTCATCAGCGTCACGACCAAGAGCGGCAGCAACGACTTCCACGGCACCCTCTACGAGTTCCACCGCAACCGCATCTTCGACGCCAACAACTTCTTCAACAACCGAGCCGGGGCGCGCAAGCCGCAGAACATCCAGAACCTCTTCGGCGGCAACCTCGGCGGACCTGTCACGCTGCCGCGCTTCGGCGAGGGCGGACCCTCCACCTACAGCGGCAAGAACAAAGCCTTCTTCTTTTTCAACTACGAGGGCACGCGCATCCGCAAGGGCGTGACGCGCCTCGGCAACGTCCCGCTCGCGAACGAGATCATCGGTGATTTTTCTCTGGCGGCGGCGGCGGCTAACCGAGTCAAAGCTTTGGCCACTTGTCCCGGCGGCGCGGCTTTCTGCTATCAGACCATCGTCGATCGGGTGGGGGATTGCGTCGGAGCCGGCAACCCGTTTCCGAACAATCAGATTCCCGCCCGGTGTCTCGACCCGTTGGCGCAAAGGGTCCTCGGTCTGCTGCCGGGTCCCAACGTGATCCCGGGCGCGGGCGCGCTCAACCTGAGCAACTTCATCCGCAACCCGGGGATCATCGACGACAACGACAGCTACACCGGGCGCGTGGACTACCAGGCGAACGCGACCAACAGCATCTTCGTCCGCTACACCCTCTCGGATCGCTTCCGCTACATCCCGGGCATCTTCGGCGGCATCGTCGACGGCACGGGCTCTTCGGCGAACGGGCGGCTCTTCATGAAGGGTCAGTCAGCCGGGATCGGCTGGACGCGCATCCTGAGCCCGCGCATGGTCAACGAGTTCCGCTTCGGCTGGGGGCGCAACAACTCGCTCGCGACGCAAGACCCCTTCGGGCTGAACACGCTCGCGGAACTCGGTTTCAGAGGCGTGCCGGATTCACCCCTCTACAGCGGCGGGCTCCCCGGTCTCAGCATTTCGGCGCGCGGCGGCACTCAACTGCCGGGAGGTCAGTCGGGATTTGATCGACTCGGCTCGCCCGACTTCCTGCCCAAGTCGCAACGCACTAATCAATTCCAGTGGGCTGACACGGTCAGCTTCTCTTCCGGCGCACACCAGATGAAGTTCGGCGGCGACGTGCGCGGTCCGATGCGCAACATCTACCTGGACGTGCCTAGTCTGCGCGGCACCTACACCTTCGACGGGAACCGCACGGGGATCGGCATGGCGGACTTCCTCCTCGGCTACCCTTCCGGTGTGCAGCTCTCCAACCCGGCCGTCGTGGACACGCGCCTGAAAATGTTCTCCGGGTTTTTCCAGGATGACTGGAAAGCCTCGCAGAAGCTGACCCTGAACCTCGGACTGCGCTACGACTACGCGACCTGGCCCTATGAAGGCGCGAACCGGATGGCGAACCTGGACCCGGTGACCGGACTGAAGTTTACGCCCGCCACCTCGACGGTCGGGAGGAGCCTGGTTAAGCCCGACAAAAACAACTTCGCCCCGCGCGTCGGCTTGGCGTATCAGCTCACGCCCGAAACGGTCGTCCGCGCCGGGTATGGTCGGTTCTACATGCTGTTCGAGCGCGCCGGCAGCGAGGATCAGTTGGCGCTGAATCTTCCCTTCTTCGTCCAGAACAGTATCGCCGCCGCCAACAACAACTCGACGGCGAACAACATCCGACTCCGCACGGGCTTCAACCTCTCGCTCGATCCGAGCACGGTCAATCCCACGCTGGTTCGTCTGCGCGCGGTCAATCCCGAATCGGTCGATCCCAGCATCGATCAGTGGAACATCGGCATCCAGCGACTGCTCCCCGGCAACATGGTCGTCACCGCCGATTACGTGGGCACCAAGGGGACGCACCTCTCCACCCTGCGCAACCTGAATCAGCAGCTCTTCGATGCCAACGGCTTCGGCACGGGCATCATCCCGTACCCGAACCTCGGACCCATCGAGTATCGTGACAACGGGGGGAACTCGAACTACCACGGCGGGGAGTTGTCTCTCGAAAAGCGGTTCAGCCGCGGGCTCTCTTTCCGCACCGCCTACACGTATTCGAAATCCATCGACTTCGCGCAAGAGCACCTCGAGACCGGGGGCACGGGCAGCTTCACGCAGAACGCCCGCAACCTGCGCGAGCGGCGCGGTCCGAGCGACTTCGACATCCGCCACCGCTTCGTCGCCAGCTACGTCTACGAGCTGCCCTTCGGCAAGGGGCGCAGCTACTTGAGCGAGGGCGTCCCGGCCGCGCTCCTCGGCGGGTGGCGGATCAGCGGCTTGAGCAACGTCCGATCCGGCAGACCCTTTACCGTCGCCGCCAACGGCAACAACGGCGCGCTCGGTGGTGCCCGCGGCGGCGGACTCGTCGGAGCCTTCGCCGACTGCCTCCGCGACGGCAGCCTGTCGGGTGATGCGCGCAGCATAGATCGTTGGTTCGACACGACCGCCTACGCCG
>JAIVJC010000047.1:26187-28589 GCA_020200235.1 Acidobacteriota bacterium
GCAGAAGAAGTTCTTGACGGCGATCACGTTCGCCGCCGCGCTCGTCGCCGGGTGCGTGAGCGGGTCGCCGCCGCCGCGGCAGTCGGAGAACGCGAAAGGCGGCGCGGGCAAGCCGGCGCGCGTGCGGATCGGGTTTTCGATGGACACGCTGAAAGAGGAGCGCTGGCAGCGCGACAAGCGGGAGTTCGAGCGGCGCGCCGCCGAACTCGGCGCGGACGTGATCGTGCAGGTCGCCAACGGCGACGACAAGGTGCAGGTCGAGCAGTGCGAGAACATGCTGACGCGCGGCGTGGACGTGCTCGTCGTCGCGCCGCACAACGGCGAGGTGGCGGCGTCCGTCGTCGAAGCCGCGCACCGGCAGGGCGTCCCCGTCGTCTCCTACGACCGACTGATCCGCAACAGCGACGTCGATCTCTACGTCTCCTTCGACAACATGCGCGTCGGCGAGATGCAGGCGCGCTACCTTTTGGAGCGCGCGCCGAAAGGCAACTACGTGCTCGTCGAGGGCTCGCCGTCGGACAACAACGCGCGGCTCTACCGCGAGGGGCACGTGAAAGTTTTGCGCGCGGCGGTCGAGCGCGGCGACGTCAAGATCGTCGCGGAGCAGTGGGCGCGCGAGTGGCTGGCGAGCGAGGCGCTGCGCTACACGGAGGACGCGCTGACGCGCACGGGCAACGACGTCGTGGCTGTCGTCGCGGCTAACGACGGGACGGCGAGCGGCGTCATCAGCGCGATCGAGAGCCGCGGGCTGACGGGCAAGATACTCGTCTCCGGTCAGGACGCGGAGCTGCCCGCCGTGCAGCGCGTCGTCGAGGGCAAGCAGACGATGACGGTCTACAAGCCGATCCCCGCGCTCGCGCGCCGTGCCGCCGAAGCCGCCGTCGCCCTCGCCCGCCGCGAGAAGGTCGAGTCATCGACGACGGTCAACAACGGGCGCAGGGACGTGCCGTCGATCCTGCTCGACCCCGTCGTCGTGGACAAGGGCAACGTCGCGGAGACGGTCATCAAAGACGGCTACCACAAGCTGGAGGACGTCTACCGCAACGTCCCGCGCGAGCGCTGGCCCACGGCGCAAGCGAAGACCGCGGGCGGCGGGAACTGAGGTGGCGTGCGCATGAAGACTGACGGCGGCGCGACCGTGTTGGGGATCGACGTGGGCGGCACGAAGACCGCGGTCGTCGAAGGCACGCGCCTGGGCGAGATACTACAGAAGCGGACGGTGCCGACCGAAAGCAGTCTGCCGTTCGAGGAGAAGCTCCCGCAGATCAAAGCCCTGCTGGACGAGACCGTCGCCGCCGCCGAAAGTGCGGGTCGTCGCGCGACGGCGATCAGCATGGCTCTCCCCGGACCTCTCCGCATCGAGGAGGGAGTGCTGATCGATCCGCCGAACATGCCGGGCTGGCACGGGGCGCGCGTCAAGGATCGGATCGCCGAAGCGTACCCGACGCTGCCGGTCTTCGCGGAGCACGACGGCAACGCGGGCGCGCTCGCGGAGTTCCGCTTCGGCGCGGGGCGCGGTCGGCGCGACCTGCGCCACTTCGTCTTCCTCACCTGCGGCACGGGCATGGGCGCGGGCGTCATCGTCAACGGTCAAATCCTGCGCGGCGCGTCCGACACGGCGGGCGAGGTCGGACACCTCCGTCTGTCTTACGAGGGTCCGACGCTCTTCGGGAAAGAGGGCTCCTTCGAGGGCTTCGCCTCGGGCGCGGGGATGGTGCAGTTAGCCTCGCGCATGTTCCCGCGCCGCTGGACACCCGAGACGCCGATCCGCGAGGTCGTCGGCGCGATGCTGGGCGACGACCCGGAAGCGCTGTCGGTCGCGGAAGAAGCGGGGAAGTGGCTCGGTCGCGGCATGGCGCTTCTCGTCGACACGCTCAACCCGCAGATGATCGCGCTCGGCTCGCTGGCGGTGGCTCTGGGCGAGAGGCTGCTCGCGCCCGCCCGACGCGCGCTCGCAGAGGAGGCCCTGCCGCAAGCCGTGCGCGCGTGCGAGATCGTGCCTGCGGCGCTCGGCGCGGGCGTCGGCGACGTTGCATCCCTCATGGCTGCGCTCGACCGCTCCGCCGCCGGAGTGCCACCAGCCGCCTGATCAGTTTTTTAGGCTACGCCACGCCGGACGGATAGCCGAAGTTGGCGACTGCCCCGGTGCGACGGCGGCAAATCTTATGGTCATCGCGACACCAATCACACGTCGAAATTTCCGCGACCTCTATGGGCTGTCCGCCTAACGCCCGGCATCACCCGCGCCCGCATTCAACTTCCATGAGAGGCAACGTGCTGGGGCGTCGGGTGCATGCCGTTGTTAGGCAACATCCGGCGGGAATAAGTTAGCCTCTATTTCCTCACTCAATTCTTATTGCATCGCCGCGGCGGATTGCGCCCCCTTGCACCACACTCCCGTA
>JAIVJC010000123.1 GCA_020200235.1 Acidobacteriota bacterium
AACTCGGTGAACGCCTGCATCTCGCCCGTGGTCAACTGGCGCGGGCTGCCGAGCAGCGCCGTGAACGCCGGGTTGAACGCGGCGAGGTCCGCGCGGTCGCCGCGCCAGTGGAGCCGACCCGTGGATTGCAGACCGACGGTGGCGAGGATGCCGCGAAGGCTCTGCGTCGTCATCGGTCCCTTCATCGGGTGCAGGGCGGGCGAGCCGAAGCCGCCCGAGCTTTGCAGCGCGCCGCGCGGATCGCCCAAGTCCCACGCGAGCCCGTCGCGGTGCCCGTCGAGGTGGCACGTCGCGCACGACACGTCGCCGTGCGCCGAGAGCGAGGCGTCGTAGAGGAAGCGGCGACCGTCGCGCAGCAGCTGCGGCTCCGGGTTGAAGCCGAGCGGCACGCGCGCGACCTCGGCGCGCGTGCGCGTGTCGACGACGCTCAGGCGGTTCTCGAAGCGGTCGAGGATGTAGAGCCGCCCGCGCGCTTCGTCGAGGGCGAGACCCGTCGGGCCCTGACCGACCGCGACGCGCGCGCGCACCGCGCCCGACGATGAGAACACCCCGACGCGGTTCGATCCCGTCGCGGCGACGTAGAGCGTGCCGTCCGAGGCGCGCGCGATGTCCGCGGGGAGCGCGAGCGACTTGGCGCGCTCGGCGTCGGTGCCGGCGGGCTGGCTGAAGTTGATGTGCGGGTTGAGGTCGAGCGCGGTCACGCCATGCGCCGCCGTCTTGAAGTCGATGGTCGAGAGCCGGTTCGAGATGAAGCGGCCGCGCAGGTTCGGCTCGAAGCGCACCTGGTTGCGCGCTTCGAGGTTGAGGACGAGCAGGCGGTCGGTCGCCGCATCGTAGACGGCATTGCCGATGTTCGTGCCGACGCCACGTATCTCTTCGGCGATTGCGGCTTGGGAGCCGCCCGCGTCGATGACGACGAGGTCAACGTCGGCGAGCGTGTAGGGGATGAAGTTAGACCAGCGCCCGTCGCCGCGCTCGTCCGCCCACTGCGCGCCGTTCCACTTGACGATCAAGCCGGTCGAGGGCGGCAGGGGGAGTCCCGCGGCGAGCGTGGGCGAAGGCGGCGGCGCGCCTCCTCCGGCGCGCACCTGCGCCTCGGGCACGATGGTCGTCTGGTTGCCCGACTCGAAGACGGAGACGAAGACGCGGTCGCCCGAGGCGTCGCGCGCGAGCGCGCGCGGCTGCTTGCCGCGGACGTTGAGGGTTTGAGACGGGGCGTCGGACGAGCCCGTGAAGACTTTGACCTGCGAGAGACCGGAGACGCAGACGAAGGCGAGCGCGCCGTTCTTCGTGAACAGCACGTCGGTCGGCTCGTCGCCCACGTCGAAGGTGCGCGTGACGTTGCCGTTCGAGAGATCGACGACGCTCACCGAGTCGGAGAGCCAGTTGACGACCCACGCCTCGTTGTTGTCGCGCGCGGCGACGCTGACGGGCTCCAGCCCGACCGCGATCTCCTTCGCGAGCGTGAGCCCCGATGGTGTCAGGTTAAAAACCGAGAGGCGGCCTTCCGGGGTGTCGAGCGCGAGCAGGCGCGTGCCGTCGGGCGTGATGGCGAGCGGGTGCACCTGCGGCGCTTCGAAATTCCTGAAGGGCGCGAACACTTGCGCCGCGGCGCGGGGGGCGAGCGAGCCGCCGAGCGCCCACGCGAGCGCGCACGCGCAGGCTGCGGCGAAGATGGCGAGAGAGACTACGCTTCTGCGACGTGGGGGTGGAAACTTCATGGGGTATTACTCGACTTGCTTACTGCCGTTGCCGCGTCCGCGAAGGCGCGTGTGGGCGCCTCACGGGTTGGGGGTTTGCGTCGTGAGATCAGACTTAACTCTTCAGTCAATTCCGCCGGGCTCGTGGTTGAGTTCCACGAAGTCGCGGCGCGCTCACTTCGTGGGCTGCCAGACGTAGTTGCCCGCGCGGTCGATGTAGCCCCACTGGTTGTTCTGCCGGACGGCGAAGAGGGCGGGCGGCTCGCGCTTCGCCACCTGCTGCGCGGGGAAGCCGGGGGCGGCGAGCGCGAGGAGGCTGACGATGTGCGCCGCGACGACGCGCCTTGCAACGGGCACGGAAGACCCTCTGTCGCCTGGTTTATTCAGAATCGGACTCGGTCGCGGGAAGAGCACCTCGTCGAGGCTCTCGGAAGCCCGAGCGGACGCTTCGACTTCAGCGGGTAAGATAAGGTTTGCGGCTCGCGCGCGTCAAGGAAAAGGGAAGGCGCGGACTAAACGATGAAGTAGGAACGATGAACGATGAAGTTAAGACCATCTCTTTAACTTCATCGTTCATCGTTCCTACTTCATCGTTTAACTTCTGCGCCCCCGCGGTGGGTGTCATCATCTTCGCTCGTCGATCAATCTTCGATCATCGACGGATCATTAATCAGTCTGCCCGCGGCGCGAGTCGCGCAAGCTCAGGCGCATGAAGGCGGCGGAGGAGCAGCGCGGCAGGCGCCACTCGGGCGAGGCGGCGAGCCTGCCTTCGTAGTCGGCGCGCGCCGCTTCAGCGAAGCCGAACTTCCGCGCGAAGAAATCGCGGGCGGTCGTCGTCAGTAGCGCGATCTCGCCCGCGCCTTCCGCGCGTGCGCGCTCGATGAGTGCGGCGGTCAGGCGCGAGCCCAAGCCGGAGCGTCGCAGGTCGGGCGCGACCGCCGCGGAGCGGAGCAGCGCCACCTCGCCGTGACGCTCCGCGCCGACGC
>JAIVJC010000154.1 GCA_020200235.1 Acidobacteriota bacterium
GGCACGGGGCTTGCCAAGAGTACACACCATGACGAGGGCGACGGGGCGAGCGGGGGGCCGCGAAGAGAAAAGTTTTTACCCTTCGCCCGTCACACGCCGCCCGTCACGTAAAAATTTTTCTGCCACGAAATCAACGGCGGCGGTGTTTTGAGAGTAGAAGCAGGCAGTTGCTTGAAAATTCGGTGGTGCTGAAACATTCCGCCCCGTGGTCGCGTCTATCAAACCGGGGCGCCAGGGAAGCGAGTCGCGAAAACGCGATGTAACTTTTTCGGAACTGGGATGTTTTACCAGAGTAATAGTAATCAGCGCCCTGGATTTTCACGGCAGGAGGAGGAGCGAGATGAGACAAAAACTTAACGTCACCATTCTCGCCGCGGTCATCACGCTCGCGGGGGCGGGCGAAGCGCTCACGCAGTTCGACGCGCTCAAGACTTCCGTCAACGACTGGACGCGGACGAGCCTCCTCGGGAGCCTCCTCGTCTACGCCGCCGACGGGACCGAGAGTCCGGCGCAAGCAGCGCAGCCGACTGTCCTCCTCGCACACGCCGCAGCCGCCGACGGCTGCGGCAAGTCAACCTCCGCGGCTCTCGCGAGCCGCCCTGCTTCGAGAAACAGAGTCGCCGCCCGAGGGCACGCGCGCGCGGCTGAGAAGCTCGCGCGCGGGCTCGAAGAGCTGGCGATGAGTTTCGCCGCCACGCCGGACGCGCCGATGAAATGGAAGGCGCGCGAGGAGTTCGTCTTCAGGGTCATGCCCCGCGTCGCAGGCGCGGCGAAATCGGCGGGCGTGGGCTCGGACGAGCGCGAGGCGATGCAAGCGGTTCGCGCCTACAAGGGCGTCGAGGCTGGGGCGGCACGCACGCGCGTCGCCGCGGAGTTGAAGAAGCTCGGTCTGCGGAAGGTCTTCGTCCGCGTCGCGGAACTGGACGGCGTGAGCCTCCCCCCCGCGGCGTTCGAGTTCCGCCTGCCGGAGCCCGTCGTGCCCGAGCCCGCCGCGAACCCGCGCGCGGGTCTCGGCGACGAAGCGCCCGACCGGGACGCCGACGGCGGCGCGCCCGCACGCGCGCACGCGCCGTCCCTCGACTGCGTCACGCTCTTCGACACACCCGCCACGACCGTCTCACTCGACTGCGACCCGCGCGGCTAGTTTCCTTGCCCAACCCCGAACCGGACTTCGGTTCGCGCGCCACGGAGCGTGCCGGGGGTTGGTGCGCCTAAAAAGCGGAGTACGAGAGGAGCGGTTAAAGACGATGAGAAAAAATATTCTGACCAAGCTCGCCGTCGCGTTCGCGGCTTGCCTGTCAATAACGACTGCGCGCGGCGCGGCCTTCGATCACGAAGACGACTTCAAGGAGCGCGACGCCTCGCGGCAGACCTACGCGCTCGCGCCCGGCGCGATCGTCGAGATCAACTCGGTGAGCGGCGGCGTCACCGTCGAGACTTCCGAGTCGAGCCGGGCGGAGGTCGAGATCGTGCGCACGGCGCGCACGCGCGCAGACCTCGACTGCCGGCAGTTCAAGGTCGAGACCTCGTCGGATCGCTTGCGGCTCGACGGCAACGACGACCGCCGGCAGTGCCGCAACGTGCAGGTTCACCAGACCCTAAACTTGCGCCTGCCGCGCCGCGTCAACCTCGACGTGAACTCCGTCAGCGGCCACGTCCGCGTCGGCGCGCTCGACGGGTCGGCGCGCCTGAACAGCGTCAGCGGGAACGCCTCGGTCGAGCGCGCGTCCGGCAAGATCGTGTTTTCGAGCATCAGCGGGAGCGCCACGGTCGCGCGGGCGTCGGGCGACGTGGTCTTTTCGAGCATCAGCGGCCGCGTCCGCTTCGACCTCACGAGCCTCGGCGGCGGGGGCGTGCGCGTCAACAGCGTGAGCGGCACCGTGGACGTCGGACTGCCCGACGGCGCGAACGCCGACATCAGTGTGCGCAGCATCAGCGGCAGCGTGACCTCGAACGTGCCGGGGCTGACCATCAACAAGATCGAGAACTCCTCCGACTACGAGGGGCGCGTCGGCGGCGGCGGCACGAAGCTGACCTTCAACAGCATCAGCGGCAACGTCCGCTTCCACCGCACGGGCGAATAGAGCCGCGCGCGGAAAAGTTTTTTAACGCGGATCAAGTTCAGGAGGCACTGAAAAAAATGAGACTCAGGTTGATGTCGATGACACTCCTCGCGGCGCTCGCTTCGCTCGCGCTTTTGGGCGGCACGCTCTCGCCCCTCCCCGCTTCGTCGAGCGCGGCGACTCTCGCGCGCGGCGAGCGCCAGGACAAAGAGAAGCATAAACACGACGGCGACGACCACGACACCCAGAAGGACAAGCACCGGGGCGGCGACGACGACAGGGAGTTCACCGAGCGCGACGAGTTCCGGCAGAGCTACGCGCTCGCGCCCGGCGCGCAGGTGCGCGTCTCCGGCATGAACGGCTCGGTGGACGTGGAGACTTCCGCGGGCGGCGCGGCGGAGGTGTACGTCCTGCGCACGGCGCGCAACCGCTCCGACCTCGACTACCACAAGGTGATCGTCGAGCAGACCGCGACGGGTCTCGTCGTGCGCGGCGAGAGCAATAAAGGCGGGGGCTGGCGCGGCGATAACCGACAGGTGCGCCAGCGCGTGATGATGAAGATCCCGCGCAACGTCGATTTCACGGCGAGCGGCATCAACGGCAAGGCGACGGTGGGCGAGCTGGACGGACCCGTCAAGCTCTCCGGCATTAACGGCCGCGTCGACGTCGCGCAGGCGCGCGGCTACGTGGACATCTCCGGCATCAACGGCGCGGTGTCGATGCTGATCACGCAGATCACCGAGCGCGGCATCCGCGTCTCCGGCGTCAACGGCTCGGTCGTGCTGCGCTTCGACGGCGCGCTCAACGCGGACCTCGCGGTCAGCGGCATCAACGGCTCGGTCAACGCCGACATGCCGAACGTGACGATGCAGGGCAGGGTCAGCCGCACGAGCTTCAACGCGAAGATCGGCGCGGGCGGATCGCCCATCAACGTCTCGGGCGTGAACGGCAGCGTCAAGCTTCTCCCGCGCTCGTAAAGTCGAGAGCGCGGGCGGGGCGCGGCGCGTGCGCGCGTCGGCGGCAAGGTTGAGATGTGGGTCTCCGATCTCGACGCCGACGCGCGCGCGCCGCGTCAATCAGCGGAGTAAAAAAATGAAGCCCAGCAGACTCGTCGCCCTCGCCCTCGTCGCCGCGTTCGCGTTCACGAACGTGGACGCGCTGCGCGTCGCGAGCGCCGAAGGCGGCGCCGGCGCGGAGGAGTTCCGCGAGGAGTTTCACCAGACTTACAAGCTCACAGCCGGGGGCCACGTCGCGCTGCGCAACATCAGCGGCGGCGCGCGCCTCTCCGTCTGGGATCGCGACGAGGTGCGGGTCGACGCCGTCAAGCACGCGCGCACGCGCGAGCGGCTCGCCGAGGCGACGATCGAGGTCGAGGCGACGGGCGACTCGGTGAGCGCGCGCACGCGCTACCCGACGGACGAGCTGCGCTGGGACGGGCGCGACACCCTCGACAACCCGGCGAGCGTCGAGTACACGCTGACGGTGCCGCGCCGCGCGCGCGTCGATTCCGTCGAGCTCATCAACGGCGCGCTCGACGTGGAGGGCGTCGCCGGGCTCATCAAGGCGACGTGCGTCAACGGCCGCCTCACCGCGCGAAACCTCGCGGGCGAGGCGCGGCTCTCGACGATCAACGGCGCGCTCTCGGCGGAGTTCGACCGGCTCGAAGAGGGGAAGACCATCACGCTCGGCTCCGTCAACGGCACGCTCGACGCCGTGCTGCCGTCGGACGCGAGCGCGATCTTAAAAGCCGAGACCGTCCACGGCACGATCACGAGCGATCTGGGCCTGCCCGTCAAACGCGGGCAGTACGTCGGCGCGTCGCTCGAAGGGCAGCTCGGCGCCGGAGCCGCGCGCGTCAAGCTCTCGAACGTCAACGGCATCATCCGCGTGCGCCGCGCGGCGGACGGTCGCCCGCAAAGTCCCGTGACGAACCTGTCGAGCAACGAGGGGCGCGACGCCGAGACGCGCGAAGAGTTGCGCGAGCGCGTGGATCGGCAGGTCGCGAACGCGACGCGGCGCGGGCGCCCCGACTCGGAACGCGAGGGCGCGCGCGTTAATCGCGAGGAGCTAGATCGGATCAAGGAGGACGCCCGCCGCCGTGCGGAACAGCCCGACCGCGCCTTCGAGCGCGAGCTGGAAAGGCTCGGGCGCGACGCGGAGCGGGTGGCGCGCGAGGCGCAGTCGGCGATGCAGGGCGCGGGGCGCGAAGAGCGCGCGGAAGAGACGCGGCGCACGGACGGCTACCGTCTCTCCGAGGTCGAATACAGATCGTTCCCGGTCGGCACACGCCCGCGCATCTCGCTCTCGACCTTCGACGGCGAGATCAGCGTCGAGGCTTGGGACAGGCAGACGGTGAGCGTCACGGCGACCAAGCGGGCGCGCGACGAACGGGCGATGCGCGGCATCGTCTTGGCAGTCGCCGCCGGCGGGTCGCCCGACGCCGTCAGCTTCGGCGCGGAGTTCCCGCGCGCGCGGCGGACGGCTGCTGTCACGTGGGCTTCGGTCTCGCTCGAAGTGCGCGTGCCGCGCAACGCGAACGTCACGGTGAGGAGCGGCGACGGGCGGCTCCGGCTCGCGGGCGTCTCCGGCGCGCTCGACCTGCGCACGGCGGACGGCGCGATCGAGGTCTTCGACAGCCGCGGTACGCTCAACGCCGTGACGGGCGACGGGCGCGTGCGCGTCACGGCGTTCGAGGGCGACGCGATCGCCGAGACGCGCGACGGGCGCATCACGCTCGACGGTCGCTTCCGCCAGCTCGCGGCGCGCGCGCGCTCGGGGGCGATCACGCTCGCGCTCGCGCCGCTCGCGGCAGGCGGTTCCGACTTTGACAGCGACGAGTCGCCGACCGGGACACCGAATTTATGAGAAACATTTTCGCGCGCGTCGGCGTCTAACGCCGCGACGCCGATTCGACGAATCCCCAGCGCGAGCCGGTCGGTCATTCCATTTAATCCAGTCAGCAAACGTAAAAAAGAAGCCGTGAAAGTTTTAGCGTTAACTCTCTGCCTGTTCGCCCTGCACGTCTGCGCGCTCGCGCAGACGCCGGCGGTCTCGACGCCTTCGCCCTCGCCCACCGCCGCGGCGAAACAGACTGACGACGCGAAGGAGATCGCGCCGGAGGGGAAGACCGATCCGGGCGCGAAGGCTCTCGCCGCGAACTCCCCGGCGGGCGGGCGCACGATCCGCACTTCGTCGGGCGTGATCACGGTGCCCGCCGAGAAGTTAGTCCCCATCCGCGTCCCGCGCTTCGACAAAGCCCCGGTCATCGACGGCAAGCTCGACGACGAGGTGTGGAAGCGCGCCGCCGTCTTCAAAGACTTCTACCAGGTGCAGCCGGGCGACAACACGCCTGCGTCGAAGCCCTCCGAGGCTTTCATCGGCTACGACTCGCGCTTCCTCTACCTCGCCTTCCACGCCTACGACGATCCCACGCAGGTGCGTGCGCGCGTCGCCAAGCGCGACGGCATCTTCGACGACGACTTCATCGGCGTCTACCTCGACACCTACAACGACAAGCGCAAGGCGATCGAGTTCTTCTTCAACCCGCTGGGCGTGCAGGCGGACGCCGTGCGCACGGAAGGGTCGGGCGAGGACTTCAGCATCGACTTCGTCCACGAGTCGAAGGGGATGCTGACGTCGGACGGCTACGTCGTCGAGGCGGCGATCCCCTTCAAGTCTTTGCGCTACACGGCGGGCAAGGACAAGCTCTGGGGCTTCCACGTCTTCCGGCGCATCCAGCGGTTCAACTCCGAGCTCGACTCGTGGCTGCCGCTCTCGCGCGAAATCTCCGGCACGCTCATCCAGGAGGGCTTCATCACCGGGCTCGAAGGCATCTCGAACGAGCGCAACGTCGAGCTGGTGCCGAGCCTCACGGTCTCGGAGACGGGCCGGCGCGCGCGCGCCTTCGCCCCCGCCGCGCTCGGCGCGCCGCCGCCCCTGCTCGACTCCCGCACGCTCAACGCGCCCATCGATTTCGATCCCGGCTTGACCGTCAAGTTCGGCATCACGCCGACCGTCACGCTCGACGCGGCGATCAACCCCGACTTCGCGCAGGTCGAGGCGGACGCCACCGTCGTCACGGCGAACCAGCGCTTTCCCATCTTCTTCGAGGAGAAGCGACCGTTCTTCCTCGAGGGCAAGGAAGTCTTCCAGACGCCGCTCACCATCGTTCATACGCGCGCCATCGTCGATCCCGATCTCGCCGTTAAACTTTCGGGCAAGCGGGGGCGCAACACCTTCGGCTTGATCGTCGCCTCAGACAACGCCCCGGGCAACTTCAGCCAGGACGAGATCGACGAGCGCTGGCTGAAGGTCAACCGCATCGCCGACCCCGACGCGCGGCGTGCCGCCGAGGCTGACCTGCGCGGCGGCTTCCTCGACAAGCTCGTCGGCAAGAACGCCACCATCGGCGTACTGCGCCTGAAGCGCGACGTAGGTAGAGAGAACACGCTGGGCTTGATCGCGACGACCTACAGCTTCCCCGACCGCTACAACCACGTCGGCGGCGTGGACGGCCGCTTCAAGCTCGACCCCAAGACGGTCTTCAGCTTCCAGCTCCTCGGCACGCGCTCGCACCGCCCGTTCTTCGAGCCGGAGCTGGGCGCGAACGTCGACCGCACCGGCAACGCCTTCGCCTACCGCTGGAGCTACGACCGCAGCGAGCGCAACTACGGCATCAACGTCAACGGCGACGGCTACACGCGCGACTACAAGGCTGACGTGGGCTTCACCACGCGCACGAACACGAACGCCGTCCGCATCAACCCGCGCTGGAACAGCGAGCCGAACACGAAGAACCAGATCATCTCCTACCGCGCCAACGCCTCCGTCGTCTACCAGACCGACTTCCAGGGTCGGTCGCAGCGCGTGGACGTGCAGCCGATGTTCGGCTTCAACCTCCAGCGCCAGACCGCCGTCATCTTCGGCTACCGCCGCGCCTACGAGCGGCTGATCGAGGAGGAGTTCGGGAAGAAGCGCTCGGTGGCGCACCCCTGCGATCCGGCGTTCGAGGACATCAACCTGCCGCCCGATCGACGCCGCCCGAACTGCGGGTTCTACGGCGCGGACCCGGAGCGCTCGACCTACAAGCACAGCGTCATCGGCGTCGTCGAGTCGCAGTTCTCGAAGAAGTACTTCGTCTTCTTGCAGGTCATCCGCGACATGAACGTCTTCGACTTCGACTTCGGCAACGGGCGCAAGTTCCCGCGCGTGAGCCCGGCGGCGCTGCTGCTCGGTCAGGGCGCGCCGCTCGATCCGGGCGCGGGCGATCTGTGGAACATCCAGAGCTCCTTCGTCTACCAGCCGTCGAACGCGCTGCGCACCTCGCTCGACTACACGAAGCAGCGGCTCGTGCGCGACGACACGGGGCGCACCGCCTTCGACGAGAACATCATCACCTCGCGCACGACCTACCAGTTCACGCGCTTCCTCTTCGCGCGCGCCCGCGCCGATTACTCGACGCTCGCCTCGCGCATGCGCGGTCAGTTTCTGGTGGGCTGGACCCCGAACCCGGGCACCGCCTTTTACGTAGGTTACAACGACGACATGACGCGCAGCGGCTTCGACCCCTTCTCCGGGAGTCTCCAGCCGGGCTTCCGCCGCAACGGTCGCACCTTCTTCATCAAGATGTCATACCTCATCCGGCGCAGCTTCGGCGGCTGACGGCGGGTGGCGAGTTTCAAGCTCCGGGTCGCCGCCGTCGCGGCGGGTCGGGTCGGTGGGCTTCTTACCCGCGCGCCGGGCGGCGGGCGACCCGGAGCTTGGAAGCATTTGCGGCGGAACGTGAAAGGCAGAACGAGGATGAGCCCAAGGGCAAGTCGCGCCCCACAGCGCGCACTACCACCTACCACCAGTAACTTTTTCAGACTCGCGTCCGGACTGACGGACGAGCCGCCCCGCGGCGCGACGCGGCGAAGACTCTCCGTCTTCGCCGCCGCCGTTTTATGCGCCGCCGCTTTAGCCTCAGCCGCGAGCGCGCAGCAGATCGCGCGCCTCTCGGGCGACAAGACGGCCGCGTCGAAACCGGCAGCCGCGGGCGAGGAGCGCGGCGCGCTCAAGCGCATCGCCTCGCTGCGCGGCGGCGAGACTTTGGACGGCTGGCGCGTCGTCGTCACGTCCGACTCTTCGCTCGACGACTACGCCGCCCGGCGCGAGGGCTCGCGCTTCGTCGTCCGCCTGCCGCGCGCCGACGCCTCCGCGATCTCGAACTCGGTCGGCGGCGCGATCGCCGGGGCGCGCGTCGAGCAGCGCGGCGCGGACGTCGTGCTCTCGTTCGCGCTGCCCGAAGGGGTCGCGGCGCGCGTGCGCCAGAGCTTCAACCGGCTCGAAGTCATCTTCAACAGGCAGGACGCCGCGCAGTCGGGCGCGTCCCAGCAGCCGCCCGCGAAGCCGACGCCGGCTCCGGTCGCGCCTGAAGTCAAGCCGGCCGATCCGTCGAACACGGTGCCGGGCGCGCCCGCGACGACCGATCCGCTGACCGTGCGCGAGGCGGTCGGCGCGTCGAAGACGGTCGCCTCCGGGGGCGGGCGCAACGCCGTCAAGTTGCCGCCCGAAAAGGCGCAGCCCGTCCGCGTCCCACGCTTCGAGAAAGCCCCGACAATCGACGGCAAGCTCGACGACGAGGTGTGGAAGCAGGCGGCGGTCTTCAAAGACTTCTACCAGATCGAGCCCGGCGACAACATCGCGCCCTCGAAGCCGACCGAGGTGAGGATGGGCTACGACTCGCGCTTCCTCTACCTCGCCTTCCACGCCTACGACGATCCCACGCAGGTGCGTGCGCGCATCGCCAAGCGCGACGGGATCGACGACGACGACCTGGTCGGCGTCCTGCTCGACACGTTCAACGATCAGCGCAAGGCTTACCAGCTGGAGTTCAACCCGCTCGGCATCCAGGCGGACGCGATCTACAGCGACAGCAACGGCGACGATTCCAGCTTCGATCTCGTGATGGAGTCGAAGGGCACTCTGACGGCTGACGGCTACACGGTGGAGGTCGCCGTGCCGTTCAAGTCGCTGCGCTACGAGGCGGGCAAGGGCAAACTCTGGGGCATCCACCTCTACCGCGAGATCAGGCGATTCAACAACGAGTCAGACACCTGGATGCCCCTCTCGCGCGACGTCTCGGGCGTGCTCATCCAGGCGGGCAAGATCACCGGGCTCGAAGGCATCTCGACCGAGCGCACGCTGGAGATCATCCCCAGCCTCACCGTCTCGGAGACGGGCAGGCGCGCGCGCTCCTTCGCCCCGGTCACCGTCGGGCAGCCGCCGCCCGCGCTCCCCGGCCGCCTTTTGAACGAGCCCGTCGCCTTCGACATCGGAGTGACGACCAAGTACACGCTGACGCCGACCGTCTCGCTCGACTTCGCCTTCAACCCCGACTTCGCGCAGGTCGAGGCGGACGCCACCGTGGTGACGGCGAACCAGCGCTTTCCCATTTTCTTCTCCGAGAAGCGCCCCTTCTTCCTCGAAGGCAAGGAAATCTTCGAGACCTCGAACTCGGTCGTCCACACGCGCGCCATCGTCGATCCCGACTACGCCGTCAAGCTCACGGGCAAGCGCGGGCGCAACAGCTTCGGCGTCATCCTCGCCTCCGACAACGCGCCCGGCAACTTCAGCGACGACGAGCTGGACGAGCGCCGGCTCGGCGTCCTCGGGATCGCCGACCCCGACGTGCGCAGGCGCGAGGAGGCGAAGTTCCAGACCTTCATGGAGAGGTTCGTCGGCAAGAACGCCTACATCGGCGTCTTCCGCGTCAAGCGCGACGTGGGGAAGGAGTCGAGCGTCGGAGCGTTCGCCACGACCTACAACTTCATCGAGCGGCACAACCACGTCGTAGGCGTAGACGGTCGCTTCAAGATCGACGCCAAGACGGTCGCGGGCTTCGAGGTGGTCGGCACGAACTCGCGCCGCTTCTTCCGCAACCCCGATCTCGACTACACGCTCACGCACCCGGACGATCACCCGACCTCGCCCGGCGAGCCGGTCTATCCGGGTCAGCAGATTTTCCGCACGGGCAACGGCTTCGCCTACTCGTGGGTCTGGGACTATACGGGCCGCCACTTCGGCTACGTCTTCAACGGCTCGGGGCGCACGCGCGACTACCGCGCCGAGGTGGGCTTCACCCGCCAGACCAACACGAACAACGCGCTCGCGGGCTGGCGCTGGAACACCGAGCCGAACCCGAAGGCGACGCTGACGAAGTTCACTATCCGCAACTTCACCGCCGCGTGGTGGAACTGGCAGTCGAGCCTCCAGAGCTGGTCGAACGGCACGAACTTCGGGTTCAGCCTCGCGCACCAGACCTTCGTGCAGCTCGGCACCAACTTCGGCTACGAGCGCATCTTCGAGGAGGAGTTCGGTCCGCGCCGGGGTCAGGCGCGCCCCACGGGCAAGCTCATCGAGGGCGCGTTCGCCGGCCTGGACGGCGAGCGGCAGGTGCGCCGCAAGGCCGTCTTCATGTACGCCGAGCGGCAGTTCACCAAGCAGGTCTACGCCAACCTCTTCGTGGGCACGCAGCGCGGCATCTTCGACTTCGACTTCGGCGCCGGCCCGCGCTTCCCGCGCGTCAGCCCCGTCGCGCTCGCGCTCGGTCAGGACGCGCCGCTCGATCCCGGCGCCGCCAACGGCTTCGACATCAACACGGGCGTTAACTACAAGCCGACCAACGCGCTGAACCTCTCGCTCAACTACACGAAGGCGCGACTCGCGCGCCGCGACACCCGCCTCCTCGCCTTCGACGAGAACATCTATCAGCTCCGCGCCACCTACCAGTTCACGCGCTTCCTCTTCGCACGCGCCCGCGTCGATTACGAGACGCTCGACGCGAACGCGCGCGGGCAGTTCCTCCTCGGCTGGACGCCCAACCCCGGCACGGCCTTTTACGCGGGCTACAACGACGACATGACGCGCAACGGCTTCAACCGCTTCACCGGCGAGCTCGAGCCCGGCTTCCGCCGCAACGGCCGCACCTTCTTCGTCAAGATGTCGTACCTCTTCCGCAGGAGCTTCGAGTAGGGCGCGGGGCAGCGAGCCAAGCCCCTGAAATGGGCGACACCCTAACGAAGCCCCTGAAAGGGGCGACAGATAGTAGCCCACGGCGTGAGCCGTGGGTGACTCGATAGGTAGAAATTCGAGAGCCCCTGAAAGGGGCGAAAGAAATTCAAGCCGCAATTTCTTTCGCCCCTTTCAGGGGCTCTCAATCTTTTTTATGTCGTTAGTCCCACGGCTCACGCCGTGGGCTAAAATCTTCCGCCCCCTTCGGGGGCTGGTCGCCTTTTCGTCGGATAATGGTACTCTCCCTGCCGCGCCGGGCGTTTTTCTCTCGACATTCGTCCGCCTTCGCTGAAACTTTTCCCCCTCACGCGTCACTTACTAGGCGGGATGATGATGGAACGACTGGCGATCGAGACATTTGACGCTGCCGCGGCGAGCCAGTCGGGCGCGCGGAAGACCGCCCCACAGATGAGCACAGCCTCGACCCCCATCGCGCGCGCGCGGCGCGGAGACGCCGAAGGGTTCCGCCTCCTCTTCGAGCGCTACAGCCGCCCCGTCATCTCGTTCGTCTTTGACATGGTCGGGGATCGCGCGCTCGCCGAAGACCTGACGCAGGAGACCTTCGTCCGCGCCTACCGCCACCTCGGCGAGCTGCGCGAGGAGGAGAAGTTCTCGACGTGGCTCTTCTCCATCGCCAAGAACGTCGCCCGCGAGCACCTCCGCAGCGGCGAGCGGCGCGCGACGAAGGTCGAGCTCGACGACGAGTCCGTGCTCGAGCTGCGCGACGGGAGGCAGACGCCCGCGGGCGAGCTGCTCGACAAGGAGCTGAATTCGGTCGTGCGCCGCGCGCTCGGCGCGCTCGACGAGGACAAGCGCATGGTCTTCGCCTTGAAAATTTTCCAGCAGCGCAGCTACGAGGAGATCGTCGAGATCACGGGGTTCTCCCTGCCGAAGGTCAAGACCGATCTCCACCGCGCGCGCGCCGAGATGCGCCGGCGCATCGGACCCTACATGGGGGTGAAGCAATGATGAAGTGCCAGGAGTGTGAAAACTTTTTAGAGGGATACGTGGACGGCGAGCTCGAAGCGCGCGACCGCGACGCGGTCGGAGCACACCTCGCCGCCTGCGCCCTGTGCGCCGACGCCCACCAGGCGCTCGTCTCCGAAGCCTCGCTCTACGCGAGCTACGAGCGCGGCGTCGAGGCGGCGGCGCCGCGACTGTGGGGCGGTGTCGAGGCGCGGATACGCGCGGAAAAAACTGTCGGTGATGTGGGTCTCCTCCAGAGAGTCTCCGCGTGGTTCGCCCCCCTCCTCACCGCCCCACGCTTCAGCCCGGCGCTCACCGCCGCGCTCGTCCTCGTCGCCGTCCTCCTGACGGTCGGCGTGATGAAGCTCACCGGCTCGCGTGAACAGCCGCAGCAGCCCACGCTCGCGACCAACGTCCCGCAGTACGATCCGAATCGGGTCGCGGCGACTTCTCCGACTATGCAGCCCGCCGCGACTTCAACCCCCGCCGCCGTCGTCGCCCCGTCGGCTGCGCCGGGCGCGTCGCCCGAACAGAAGAGCCCGCAGCCCGAGAACCGCAAGAGCCCGTCGGACGAGCAGCGCAGGCGCGCGAACGAGTTGCCGGGCGGCGGCGGTCGCGTCGAGCAGGCTGTGAACGCCACGCCGACGCCGGGTCGCGACAGCAAGGCGACGCCCGACCAGCTCGTGCGGGAGGCGGAGCAGCGCTACATCGCCGCCATCCGCATGCTCGAGCGCGACGTGAAGAGCCGGCGCTCGCTCCTCGACCCGCAGACCGCCGCCCGCTTCGACGAGACGCTCGCCGCCATCGACCGCTCCATCGGCGAGACGCGCCGCACCGTCCGGAAGCACGGCAGCGACCCCGTCGCCGTCCAGTACATGCTCTCGGCTTACGCCAAGAAGGTCGAAGTCCTGCGCGAGATGGCGCACGCCGAACGGTGAAATTTGATCGAGGCAATGAAATTGATCGAGTCGGACGAGCCCGCGCCCCCCGAGTCTGAACGAAAAGAGTAATCAACGAAAATGAGGAAACGAACTTTTACCGCAATCATCAACGCGCTCGCCCTCGCGGCTTGCGCGACGCTGCAACCGCTCGCCGCGACGGCGCAGGAGTCGGGCGGCACGGTCTCTCTGAGCAACCAGTCGGGGCGCGTCTCGGTGAAGCTGGAGCGCGGCAGCCGCGTCTCGGTCAGCAACCGCTACGGGCACATCAACATCACGGGCTGGGATCGCGACACGGTCGAAGCCTCGGCTTCGAGCAGCCGGGGCGCGGAGGCGGTGCAGGTGGAGATGACCGCCGACCCGCAGGCGAGCTCCCGTCTCTCGCTCGCCGTCGTCGGCCGCAACCGCGGCCTGTCCGGCGGCTTGTACGGCAGCAGCCCGGCGATGTGCATGGAATGCCGAACGTCACGGTCGACCTGGGGAACATCGTCGTCACCACGCCGCAGTCTCCGCAGCCCGCGCGGCCGCCCGCGCAGCCGCGCGTCGCGGGCGGCGGAGCGGGTGCGGGCGTCGGGTCGGACACCGGCATCACGCTCGACGTGAAAGTCCCGCGCTACGTGCAGCTCGACGCCATCGAGGCGCGCGCGGGCGCATTGAACGTCTCCGGCATCGACGGTCCCGTCTCGATCATGAGCGGCAGCAGCGACATCAACGTCAGCCGCGTCGGCTCGCTGGAAGTCCGCGCGCGCGGCGGCGAGGTCAACGTCGAGGACGTGGGCGGCCTCGTCTACGTCGTCTCGACGAGCAGCGAGATCAACGTCAAGCGTTCGAGCGGCGACGTGCGCGTCACGACGATCAACGGCAACATCGACATCCAGTGCGTCAAGGGGCGCGTGGACGCCGGGACCTCGCGCGGCAAGATCACGCTCACCAACGTCGGCGGCGACGTGGAGGCGACGACCACCGACTCCGACATCAACTTCACCGGCGCGATCGCGCAGAACGGCCGCTACCGTCTGAAGTCGATGGAGGGGCACGTCCGAATGTCGATCCCCGACGGCTCGCCCGGCTTCACCGCGAACCTGATGTCCTACAACAGCGACGCCGTCAGCGACTTCGCGGTGCGCGCCTCCACCCCGCGCCCCGACTCGCAGGCGATGCGCCGCGTCGAGGTCAGGCAGGGCGACGGGCAGGCGCAGATCACGCTCGACTCGTTCAGCCAGACCGTGCGCCTCTCGAAGCTCGCGCCCGGCGCGGCTCCCGCGTGCCGGTAAAACAACCCCGCCGAATTTAAGGAGTGACGGAAGATGAGAATGAAGCTGATCGCAGTCGTCGCCCTCGGCGCGTCGGTCGCCGCCGCGTTCGCCGCGCGGGGCGCGAGCGCGCAGGAGGCGCGCGTCTCGCCGCGCGTCGAGATCAAGCCGGAGATCAGGATCGACACGAAGATCGCGCCCGTCGCGATCAGCCTGCCCGACATCCAGATCAACATCCCCGACTTCGACTTCCAGATGCCGCCGATGCCCGCGCTGGCTCCGCTGCCGGACATGCCCGACATCTACATCAACGGCGGCGACATCTGGACGGGCGACGAGACGACCGAGCGCGAGGAGCTGCGGCAGACTTTCCAACTCTCGCCAGGCGCGCGCGTCGAGCTCTCGAACATCGACGGGCCCGTCCACATCGACACGACCGACGGGGCGGGCGCCGAAGTCGTCGTCAAGAGTTTTTCTTACGCCGCCAGCCCGCGCAAGCTCGTCTTTGAGCAGACCTCTTCGAGCCTGACCCTGCGCGGACCCGAGCGGAGGGAGAAGGGCGACTTCGACTCGGCGGACGGCACGCGCCACTCGGTGCGCCTCACCATCCCGCGCCGCTCGAACCTCGTGCTGACGAATGTCCGCGACAGCGTGCGCGTCGGCGAGCTGGACGGGACGGTGAAGCTCGACCGCGTGGCGGGCCGCGTCGGCATCGCGCAGGCGAGCGGGGGCGCGGAGATTTCCGACGTGTCGGGGTCGGTCTCGATGGCGCTCTCGCGCCTGTCTGGTCGCGGCGTCACGGTCTCGAAGGTCGCCGGCAAGGTCACGCTCCGCTTCCTCGAAGACGTGAACGCGGAGTTGCAGACCGGGGGCGTCAAGGGCAAGGTCTACGTCGAGCTGCCGAACGTCGCCGTGCAGGGCGAGATGACGAAGACGGACTTCCGCGCGAAGGTCGGCGCGGGCGGCGTCCCCGTCAACGTCAACGACGTGACGGGGACGGTGCGCCTCGCGCGCGGTCAGAACGTCGCGGAGATGCTCGCGGTCTTGAAGTCGTCCGACCGCAGCACGAACCGCAACCAGGCGGTCTCCGATCTCGCGCTGCACGTCTCGAACCCGCAGGTGCGGCAGGCGTTCGTCGAGGCGCTGCGCGACGAGCAGAACAACCTCGTGCAGATGACCGCCGCGCGCGAGCTGGCGGCTTACGCTGTAGAGCCCGAGGTGCGCGACGCGTTCCTGCGCGCGCTCGAAACGGGCAAGAACGACTCGGTGCGGATGACGGCCGCCTCCGCGCTCGCCAAAAAATACGCGGGCGAGAGGGACGTGCGCGACCGGCTGCTGAAAGTCCTCGCGACCGAGAAGAAGGACGTCATCCGCTCGACCATCATCGGCTCGGTCGCGAAGTACGTTGACGACCCCGCCGTCATGCGCGCGCTCGTGGACGCGCTCCGCTCGGACGCGAAAGAGCTGGTGCGCTCGCGCGCCGCCCGCGCCCTCGCCGCGAAGGTCGAGAACGCGGAGGTTTACGACCTGCTCCTGAACGCCGCGCGCTCGGATCAGAAGCGTGTCGTGCGCATGGTCGCGCTCGACGGTCTGAGCCGGCGCATCCGCGAGCGAGCCGAGCTGCGGGAGCTCTTCGTCGGCTACCTCGAAGACGAGTCGCAGTCGATGCAGTTCCACGCGCTCAAGGGGCTCGTCGAGTTGAACGACCCGACATTGAAGCCGCGGCTCGTCGAGAAGGCGCGCGAGATCATCCTGACGGACTACCGCCGCGGGTGGAACACGAGCACGGTCCTGAGCACGCTCGTGCTGCTGCGCAAGCTCGACCCGCCGGAGGCGGATCGGATGCTCGAACAGTTGGGCAACGAGCGCGTCAGGAGTTTTTAAAGCGGCGCGCGACGACGGTCAGGAAACTCTACAGCCCGCCGGGACGTAAAGTCCCGGCGGGCTGTAGAGTTTGCGCTCTCTCATCAGGCGTCGGTAGAATCCGAGCATCATGCCGGTCGTAACAACGGACGAGTTACAGGCGAGGGTCGAGGCGGCGCGCGGGCGCCTGGACGCGCACGTGCGCGAGATCGTCGCGTGGCACTTCGACCCCGCGACGGGCTGCGACTTCTGGCTCGAACACGCGAAGGGGCTCGGCTTCGATCCGCGCGAGGAGATCAGGACCTACGAAGACCTCGCGCTGCTCGGCGAGTTTCAGGACGAGTGGCTGAGGGGGGGACCCGTGCGCCGCTGGGTGCCGCGCGCTTACCAAGATCGCCCCGTCTACGTCTTCGAGACCGGCGGCTCGACCGGCGTGCCCAAGAGCCGCATCAACGTCGAAGACTTCCGCATCGACTACGAGGCGTTCAGCGACACGCTGCCCGACGAGGCGTTCCCGCGCGGCGCGGACTGGCTGCAGGTCGGACCGACGGGACCGCGCCGCCTGCGCCTCGCCGTCGAGCACCTCGCGCAGCACCGCGGCGGCATCTGCTTCATGGTCGATCTCGATCCGCGCTGGGTGATCAAGTTGTTAAAGTCGGGGCAGCCGAAGCAGGCTGAGGACTACAAGCGGCACGTCGTCGATCAGGCTCTCATCCTCCTGCGCGCGCACGAGAACATCAAATGCCTGTTCACGACGCCGAAGCTCCTCGAAGCCATCTGCGAGAAAGTCTCGCTGAAGAAGCTCGGCATCCGCGGCGTCTTCTGCGGCGGCACGGAGATGACCCCGCAGTTCCACCGCTTCGCCGTCGAAGAGCTGCTCGACGGCGTGGAGTTCCGCCCGACCTACGGCAACACGCTGATGGGGCTCGCCGTCGGCAAGCCGCGCCTGCCCGAGGACGACTACGCGATCATCTACTACCCGCCCGCGCCCCGCGCCATGATCGAGGTCGTCGATCCGGATCAACCTGATCGGGTCGTCGGCTACGGCGAGACCGGCAGGGTGCGACTGACGACCCTGACGCGCGAGTTCTTCATGCCCCGCTTCCTCGAGCGCGACGAGGCGGAGCGCGAGCCGCCCTACGGGCTCTACCCCTGGGACGGCGTCCGCAACGTCCGCCCCTTCTCGCGCTTCCAGACGACCGTGGTCGAGGGCGTTTATTAGCCCCGCCGGTGCGCCGCCCGCGCGTGAGTCCGTTTGACGAACTGCCCGCGAATTATTTTCCCGATAAAGAGGCGTCCCGTGATGAACCGGATGAAAGCATGGCTCGCGTTGTCCGCCGTCGCCCTCCTCGCCTCGTCCGCGCGCGACTGTGCGGCGCAGGACTGGACGCAGTGGCGCGGCGCGAACCGCGACGGCGTGCTCAAGAGTTTCGCCGCGCCCGCGGCGTGGCCCAAGGCTCTGACGCAGAAGTGGAAGGTGGCGGTCGGCGGCGGCTACTCCTCCCCGGTCGTCGCGGCCCAGCGCGCCTACCTGCACTCGCGCCAGAACGATCAGGAGGTCGTCACCGCCTTCGAGATAGCGACCGGCAAGACCGTCTGGTCGAAGCCTTACCCCGCGCCGTTCGCGAAGAACCAGTACGCCGTCAAGATGGGCATGGGTCCGAACTCGACGCCCGTCCTGCACGGCGGCCGGCTCTACACGCTCGGCGTCGGCGGCGTGCTCTCGAGCTTCGACGCGGCGACGGGCGAGCTGAGGTGGCGGAAAGATTTCGGGCAGTTGGATACCTCGAAGCTTTTTTGCGGCACGGCGATGTCGCCGGTCGTCGAGCAGGGGATGCTCGTCGTGCAGGTCGGCGACGACCGCGGCGGCTCGGTCGTCGCGCTCGATCCCCGGACGGGCGCCGAGAAGTGGAAATGGCAGGGCGACGGTCCCGGCTACTCCTCGCCCGTCGTCGCGAACCTCGCGGGCGCGCGCCAGATCGTCACGCTGACGGACAAGTCTGTCGTCGGCATCGCGGCTGAGAGCGGAAAGCTTCTGTGGAAGCTGCCGTTCCCTGACGAGTGGAACGAGAACATCGTGACGCCGGTCGTCTACGGGCAGACCGTCATCGTCTCCGGCGTGAGGAAGGGGACGACGGCGTACGAAGTCGTGAAAGGCGCGAACGGCTTCGAGGCGAAGCAGGTCTGGCACAACCCGCAGGTGGCGATGTACATGTCTTCGCCCGTGCTCGACGGCGATTACCTTTACGGCTTGTCTTCCTTACGCAAGGGCCAGTATTTCTGCCTGAACGCGAAGACGGGCGAGAGCGTGTGGGCGACCGAGGGGCGCGAGGGCAACCACGCCTCGGTGCTCAACGCGGGCAACGTCCTGCTGTTCCTGACGGCGGACGCAGACCTGATCGTCGCCGCCAAGAGCCGCAAGGGCTTCGAGCCGCTCGCGCGCTACGACGTAGCCGACAGCGCGACGTGGTCGCACCTCGTCGCCTTCGGCAAACAGTTTTTGATCAAAGACGACGCATCGCTCGCCCTCTGGAGCGTCGAGTGAAATTTGATCTGATCAGTTGGCCGGTTCCCGGAGAGACTACGCGATGCTTCACATCCCGCTGCTGCGCAAGGGGAAGGAATACAAGAGCCTCGACGCGGTGCGCGTCGCGCACCACCGGACGCGCGAGCCGTTCGTCGAGATCAGCCAGGCGAACGTCGGGCTCGTCCGGCGCGACCTGAACGAACAGGAGTCGGCGCGCCGAACGCTCGCGGCGTTCACGACGGACGAGCTGATCGCTTTGAGCGAGCGCGCGGCGAAGATTTTCGCGGGTGACGAGCTGCCGGTCGGCGACGCGGCGCAGACGCCCGAGGATTACGTCGCGCAGGTGTCGGCGACGACCTGTCTGCCGTTCGTGATGGCGCGTCGCAACATGGAGAAGGTGCGCGGCGTGATGGCGGAGATGCGCACAGTCCTCAACGGGCTCACGCGCAATCTCCCCTTCGACGCGCTCGACCGCGGCTACGGCGAGGTCGCCGGTCAGACCGTCAGCTTCTTCCCGCGCGCGCTCTCGCTCGGAGTCGTCCTGCCCTCGAACTCGCCCGGCGTCCACACGCTCTGGACGCCGTCGGTCGCGCTCAAGACGCCGCTCGTCCTGAAGCCCGGCGGCGCGGAGCCCTGGACGCCCTACCGCGTCGCGCAGGCTTTCATCAAGGCGGGCGCACCCCGCGAGGCTTTCAGCTACTACCCGACGAGCCACGCGGGCGCGGGCGAAATTCTCCTGCGCACGGGTCGCGGCATGGTCTTCGGCGACGCGGGCTCGACCTCGCAGTGGCGGGACGACGCGCGCGTCGAAGTCCACGGACCCGGCTACAGCAAGATCGTCTTCGGGGAAGACTGCGCCGACGACTGGGAGAAGTACCTCGACGTGATCGCCGCGTCCGTCCTCGACAACGGGGGGCGCTCGTGCGTCAACGCTTCGGGCGTCTGGACTCCGGCGCACGCCGAAGAGATCGCCGCGTCGCTCGCCGAACGCTTCGCGAGCGTAAGCCCGCGAGCCGACGACGACGAAGGGGCGCAGCTCGCGCCCTTCGCCGACCCGCGGGTCGCCGCGCGCATCAGCGCGATAATCGACGAAGGGCTAGCGCTTGGGGGCGCGCGCGACGTGACGGCGGAGTTGAGGGGCGGCGGGAGCCGCGTCGCGGAGTGGGGGGGCTGCGCGTACCTGCTGCCGCAACCTCTTCGAGCACCTCTACGCGCGCCGCGCCTTCCAGCGCGCTGCGGTCGCATGAAGGATGAAGATTCTCTCGATCACGGCGGGCGCGGCGCAGATGTACTGCGGGAGCTGCCTGCGCGACAACGCCCTGGCGGCTGAGCTGATCCGGCGCGGGCACGACGCCATGCTCCTGCCCGTCTACACGCCGACGCGCACGGACGAGGTGAACGTCAGCGCGGACAGAGTCTTCTTCGGCGGCATCAGCGTCTACCTCGAACAGCACGTCCCCGTCTTCCGCAAGTCTCCGAAACTCTTCGACCGCCTGTGGGACTCGACCGCCGCGCTCCGCTTCGCCTCGCGCCGCTCCATCGCCGTCGATCCCTCGTCGCTCGGCGCGCTCACGGTCTCGATGCTGAAAGGCGAGGCGGGGAACCAGCACAAGGAGGTGGAGAAGCTCGTCGAGTGGCTGCGCCACGAGACAGCGCCCGACGTGACGGTGCTGCCGAACTCTCTGCTCATCAGCCTCGCGCGACCCGTCAAAGAGGCGACCGGGCGACCCGTCTGCGTCACGCTGCAAGGCGAAGACCTCTTCATCGACGGGCTCCCCGAAGCGGATCGCCGACAGACGCTCGAACTCATCCGCGCCAACGTCCCCCACGTCGACGCGTTCGTCGCCGTCAGCGACTACTACGCCGCCTTCATGCGCGAACTGCTCGGCGTCCCCGAAGAGAAGATGCGCGTCGTGCCGCTCGGCATCAACCTCGAAGGCTTCGAGCCGCGCGCGCGCGAGGCGAACGACGCTGATGATGCGGCCGGTGCGCGCGATCATACGTTCACGGTCGGCTTCTTCGGCCGCGTCGCGCCGGAGAAGGGGCTGCACGTGCTCGCCGAGGCATACAAACTTTTCCGCGAGCGCGATGGTGGCGGCGCTGGCTCTTCCCGCCTCGAAGTCGGCGGCTACCTCGCGCCGGAGCACCGCGACTATCTGCGCGGCGTCGAGCGCAGGATGAAGGAGTGGGGGCTCGCTTCGGAGTTCGGCTACCGCGGCGCGCCGGGACGCGACGCGAAGATCGAATTCCTGCGCGGGCTCGACGCCTTCTCGCTGCCCGCCACCTACGACGAGCCGAAGGGCCTCTCGCTCATCGAGGCGATGGCGTGCGGCGTGCCCGCGGTCGTGCCCCGCCGCGGCGCGTTCACGGAGCTCATCGCGCGCACGGGCGGCGGCTTGCTCGTCGAGCCCGACGACGCACGCGCCCTCGCCGACGGGCTCGACGCGCTCCGGCGTGATCGCGCGCTGGCGGACGGACTCGGCCGCGCGGGCGCGGCGGGCGTGCGCGAAAACTATTCTGTCGCGCGGATGGCGGATCGCGCGCTCAAAGTTTACGGCGACGTGGCGCGGGTAGCCGGGGGCGCGCCGGGCCGCGCGCCGCACGCAGTCGTCGCGTAAGGCCTTCGCGGGGGACAGTCGGGGGTCGCGCTTCTTGCTCGAAGTCAAAAACCTATCGAAAGAGTACCGCACGCCGCGCGGCGCGCTGCCCATACTCGACGGCGTGAACCTGACGCTCAGGCGCGGCGAGGCAATCGCCGTGATGGGACCTTCCGGCAGCGGCAAGTCGACGCTGCTCTACATCCTCGGCGCGCTCGACTCGCCGACGGCGGGCACGGTCACGCTCGACGGCCGCAACCCCTTCGAGCTCGGCGAGCGCGACCTCGCCGCCTTCCGCAACGAAGAGGTCGGCTTCATCTTCCAGGATCACTGCCTGCTCCCGCAGTGCAGCGTGCTCGAAAACGTCCTCGCGCCCACGCTCGTCGCGGGCGGGCGCCGCGGCGGCGGCGGCGACGACCTGGAGCGCGCACGCTCGCTGCTCGACGAGGTCGGCTTAACGGATCGGCTCGAACATTTGCCCGGCGAGCTCTCCGGCGGGGAGAAGCAGCGCGCCGCGCTCGCGCGCGCCCTCATACGCGAGCCCTCGCTGCTGCTCTGCGACGAGCCGACCGGCAACCTCGACCGCGACTCCGCCGAGCGCGTCGCCTCGCTCCTGACGGAATTGCACCGCCGGCAAAAGACCATCCTCGTCGTCGTCACGCACAGCAACGATCTCGCCGCGCACCTCCCCGCGCGCTACGAGCTGCACGAGCGGACGCTGATAAAAGTATGAACGATGAACGATGAACGATGAACTGAAACGCCTTTGTCTTCAGTTCATCGTTCATCGTTCATACTTCTTCGTTACAGCATGAAGACAACGACACTGATCCGTCGCAGTTTACGTTACCACTGGCGCACGAACGCGGCGGTGGTGGCGGGCGTCGGCGTGGCGGTGGCGGTGCTGGCGGGCGCGCTCGTCGTGGGCGACTCGGTGCGCGCTTCGTTGCGCGATCTGTTCCTGGGCAGGCTGGGTAAGACGGAGGCAGTCGTCTCCGCGACGAGCTTCTTCCGCGAGCGACTGGCTGATGACTTGGTCGCGAGCGGGAAATTGAAAGAGGCGGGCTTCGACGCGGCGTGCCCGGTCGTCGTGCTCGACGGCGTCGTGACGCACGAGGAGACTCGCGGTCGCGCGTCCGGGGTCGCGGTCTACGGCGTGGACGAACGCTTCTGGAAGTTTCACGGCGCGCAAGTGACGACGCCCGGCGAGCGAGACATCCTGTTGAGTCAGAGTCTCGCCGACGAGCTGGGCGCGAAGGCGGGCGACGGGGTGCTCGTGCGCGTGGAAAAACCTTCGGCGATCCCGGTCGAATCCCTCCATGGTCGCAAGGAGGACGTCGGGCGCACCGTCCGGCTCACGGTGCGCGAGGTGCTTCCCGGATCGCGGCTCGGGGAGTTCTCTTTGCGCCCCGCGCAGGGCGAGGTGCGCGCGGCGTTCCTGTCGCTCGCGCGCCTGCAAAAGGAGACGGGGCAGGGGGGCAAGGCGAACGCGATCCTGCTATCGAGTGCGCGGCCCGAAGACGATCCGACGCGCGCCGCGGCGCGGCGCGATCTCGCGGAGCAATCTCTGCGCGAGACGTTCGCGCTCGCAGACCTCGGCGCGAAGGTGCGCGTGCTCGGCGAGCAGCATGCCCTCTCGCTCGAAAGCGACGGCGCGCTCGTCACCGACGAACTCGCGACCGCCGCGCGCTCGACCGCCGCGAAGTCGAACCTCGAAGCGGTCGGCGTCTACTCCTATCTCGCCAACGCGATCCGCGCGAACGGGCGCGAAGTCCCTTACTCGCTCGTCACGGCAATCGACGACAAAGAGTTCGGCAGGCTCGCGCGCGCGGATCGGAGCGCGACCGGAGAAGCGATCGCTTCGCGCGAAATTGCGACCGCCGCGCCGCCGCAGTCGCAGCCGTTGCCGCCGATCATCTTGAACGAGTGGGCGGCGAGCGATCTCGGCGCGAAGGCGGGCGATGAAGTCACGCTCGACTACTACCTCTGGCGCGAGGAGGGAAGGCTCTCGACGGAGACGGCGCGGTTCCGTGTCGCGGGCATCATGCCGATCAGCGGGCTCGCGGCGGATAAGAATCTGACGCCGGAGTATCCGGGCATCAGCGGCGCGGAGAGTCTGTCCGATTGGGACCCGCCGTTCCCCGTCGATCTCTCGCGCGTGCGGAAGAAAGACGAGGACTACTGGCACGAGTACCGCACGACGCCGAAGGCTTTCGTCCCGCTCGCTGAAGGGCAGCGGCTCTGGCAGACGCGCTTCGGCAGGCTGACCTCGCTGCGGCTCTTCCCGCCCCCTGCGGCGCAGCCCGACTCTTTAGGCGGCGCGCAGCTCGAAGCGGCGCGGACGGAGTTCGAGAAAAACTTACGTGCGTCGATTGACCCGTTGCGCGCAGGGTTCACGGTCGCCTCCGTGCGCGCCGAGGGCTTGCGCGCCTCGCGGGGCGCGACGGACTTCGGAGAATACTTCCTCTACTTCAGCTTCTTCATCGTCGCCTCGGCGCTCCTTCTCGCGAGCCTCTTCTTCAAGCTCGGCGTCGAGCAGCGCGCGCGGGAGATCGGTCTGCTGCGCGCGTCGGGCTTCCCCGCGTCGAGGGTGCGCGCGCTGTTCCTCGCCGAAGGCGTCACGCTCGCTTGTCTGGGAAGTCTGCTCGGTATCGCGGGCGGGTTGGCTTACGCGGCGCTGATGTTGTGGGGCTTGCGCACGTTCTGGGTCGGCGCGGTGGGCACGCGTCAGCTCGCGCTGCACGCCTCGCTCCTCTCGCTCGCCGCGGGGTACGCGGGCGGCGTCGTCGCGGCGGCTCTGTGCGTCTGGTGGACGCTGCGCGCCCTCTCGCGCGTCTCCGCGCGCGGGCTCCTCGCCGGATCGCTCGAAGCCGAGGAGACGAACGCCCCGCGCGGCTGGAGACTGAGGCGCGGCAGCGCCGCGCGCGGATCGGTCGCGACGGACACGCCCGCGCGGCGCCGCTCGTCGCGCGCGAGGACGACTCTGATCGTCGGTCTCGCGCTATGCGTTTGCGGCGTCGCATTGATCGCGGTCGCGGCGTCGAAGGCGGTCGGCGAGACCGCAGGGTTCTTCGGCGCGGGCGTGCTGCTGCTCGCGGGGCTGCTGTGCCTGGAGTCGGCGTGGCTGCGCGGCGGCGCGAGGCGGGCGATTGCGGGGCGCGGCTGGTGGGCCGTCGCGCGCCTCGGCTTGCGCAACGCGGCGCACAGACCGGCGCGCAGCGTCCTGTGCGTCGCGCTCGTCGCCTCGTCGGCGTTCATCATCGTCGCCGTCGACGCGTTCAGGCAGCGCGGCGTCGAAGACTCCGCGGACAAAAATTCCGGCGGCGGGGGCTACCCGCTCGCGGCGGAGTCGTTGTTGCCCGTCGCGCACGATCCGAACACGGAGGGGGGCGGGGAGGCGCTGAACCTGAAGGTGACGAATTTGACGGGGGGCGCGGATGCGCTCGGGGGGATCCACTTCGCGCGCTTCCGCGTGAGGGCGGGCGACGACGCGAGCTGCCTGAACCTCTACCAGCCGCGCGAGCCCCGCGTGCTCGGCGCGACCCCGGACTTCCTGCGCGAGGACCGCTTCGCGTTCGCGTCGTCGCTCGCCGCCTCGAAGGAGGAGGAAGCGAACCCGTGGCTGCTGCTCGAAAAAGATTCGGGCGACGGCACGATCCCGGTCGCGGCGGACGCCAACTCGCTCGCCTACGTGCTGCACAAAAAACTGGGCGACGTGATCGAGGTGCGCGCAGGCGGTGGCGAGACAGCGCGCCTGCGCTTCGTCGCCGCGCTCTCGGACAGCATCTTTCAGAGCGAGCTCGTGATGGGCGAGAAGAATTTCCTGCGCGCGTTCCCGGAAGTACAGGGCTACCGCTTCTTCCTCATCGACGCGCCGCCGGAGCGCGCCCAGGCGGTCGCCGCGCGCCTCGAAGAGCAGTTGTCCGACTACGGCTTCGACGCCGTCTCGACCGCCGACCGGCTCGCGGCCTTCCACCGCGTCGAGAACACTTACATCTCGACCTTCCAGACCCTCGGCGGATTGGGCACGGTGCTCGGCACGCTCGGGCTCGCCGCCGTGCTCCTGCGCAACGTGCTGGAGAGGAGGCGCGAGCTGGCGCTCCTGCGCGCGGTCGGCTATGGCCGCAAGGATTTCGCGCTGATGATCGTCGCGGAGAACGCGCTGCTGCTCGTCGCGGGGCTCGCGACGGGCGCGCTCTGCGCCGCGCTCGCCGTCGCGCCCGCGCTCCTGCGGCGCGGAGGCGCGGGCTCGTCGCACGCGACGCTCGCCCTGCTGCTCCTCGCCGTGCTCGCCGCGGGCTTGCTCGCCTCGCTCGCCGCGACCGCCGCCGCACTGCGCGCGCCGCTGCTGCGTTCCCTGCGCGCCGAGTGAAGCGGCACGAGCTTGTCGCGCTCGTCGAAAGGCACGTGATCTGAGTGGGCGTGAGAGTTGTTCCCGCCGGGGTCAGTCGAAAATCTCTGAGACGCGGCAGCGGAAGCCATCGATCACGTCGCCGAGATCGAGTTCGTCGGCGTCGGTCAGGCGCGAGATGTCCGCGGGCGAGCGATAGACGGTGACGGAGCGCGAGGCGGGGTTGACGACGAGCGCGCGGCGCACGCCCGCCGCGAGCCACGATGCGATCTTCTCCTCGACCTCGACCGCCGTGTCTGAGGGCGAGAGCGTTTCCGCAATCAAGTCTGGCGCGAGCTCAAGGAACTTCGAAGTGTCGGCGTCAGCCGGGACTCGGCCACGCGCAACGAACGCCACGTCGGGCGCGCGAACAGTCGCACGACCGTCCTCCGTGCGCGCGATGACGAATCCGGTCTCGGCGGCTAAAACGAAGCCGAGTTTATGTTTTAGGACGTGCGCCCCTAGCAAGATGTGAAGTTTGCCGGTGCAGTTTCCATGATCAAAGCCGGTGGGGGACATTTGTCGCAGCTCTCCTTCGATGAGTTCGTAGCGGAAGCCGTCGTCGGGCATCCGCAGGAGTTCGTCCTCGGTCATCAGTGTCCGCGTGGTTGTCATACTCGCTTCCTTTCGGATTCTCACAGGCGCGACCGCGTGAAAGGTAATCGCGTCAGCCCCAAGTTGGGGTAATATTAAGTCCATTCCGTGTGGGGAGGGAAGAGCCATGCGCGTTAAAACTTATCGCCTCGTGGTCGCACTGCTGCTGGCGTCGTCGGGCGTCGCCTTCGGGGAGAACTGGCCCCAGTGGCGCGGCCCGAATCTGAACGGGACGAGCGGTGAAAAGAACCTGCCGCTGAAGTGGGGCGCGGAGGAGAACGTCGCGTGGAAGTTACAGCTTCCGAGCTTCAGCGGCTCGACGCCCGTCGTGTGGGGCGAGCGCGTGTTCCTCAACGTCGCCGACGGCGAGGAGTTGTCGCTCTGGTGCGTGGACAAAAAAACGGGCGCGGCGGTGTGGAAGAAGCCGCTCGGCGGCGGCAACCGCAAGGCGCGCAAGCAGAACATGTCTTCGCCCTCGCCCGCGACCGACGGCCGAGGCGTCTACGTGATGACGGGGACGGGCGTGCTCAAGGGCTTCGACTTCGACGGCAGGGAACTGTGGGCGCGCGACATCCAGAAGGACTACGGCGAGTTCGGTCTCAACTGGGGCTACGCCTCGTCGCCGCTCCTCTTCGACAACGCGCTCTACGTGCAGGTGCTCCACGGCGCGCGCACCGACGACCCCTCCTACGTCCTGCGCATCGACAAGGCGACGGGCAAGACCGTCTGGAAGGTGAAGCGCGAGACGGAGGCCGTGATGGAGTCGCCCGACTCCTACACGACCCCCGCGCTGCTGCGCTACGAGAAGGCGACCGAGATCGTCATCACGGGCGGCGACGTGGTGACGGGTCACGACCCGGCGACCGGCAAAGAGCTGTGGCGCGCGAAGGGGCTCAACCCCGACAACAACCCTTCGTACCGCATCGTCGCCTCGCCCGTCGTCTTCGACGGCATCGTCTACGCGCCGACGCGCGTCAAGCCCTTGCTCGCCTTCCGCGCGGGCGGGCGCGGCGACGTCTCGCAGTCGCACCTCGTCTGGTCGGCGCAGTACGGGCCCGACGTGCCGACGCCCGTCACCGACGGGAAGTATTTCTACATCGTCCACGACAAGGGGATCGTCTGGTGCCTGGACGCGAAGACGGGGAAGGAGATTTACGGACCCGTGCGCATCGCCAACGGCACCTACTCCGGCTCACCCGTCCTCGCCGACGGGAAGATTTACGTGACGAACGAGGACGGGCTGACGACCGTCATCAAGGCGGGGCCGACCTTCGAGGTGCTGGCGGAGAACGCGCTGAACGACTACTGCCTCAGCTCGCCCGCCATCTCCGACGGGCAGATTTTTATCCGCACCTCCGGCGCGCTCTACTGCATCGGCAAGCGCGCCGCCAAGTGAGAAGTTATCTAAGAAGTGGAGGGGAAGAGCATGCGAATGAAACTCGTCATGGCCATCTTGTTGTTGCTCGCGTGTTGTGGGCGGGAAGCCTTCGCCTGTAGCTGTCTCCCCGTGGGGGATGACCATTACCCCGACCCGGTGAAACGGATTAAAGGCGACACGAGCGACACGATCTTCCTCGGCAAGGTAATCAGGATCGAAGAGGATAAGCACGCCGCGTATGATCCGGAAGCGATGCTCAGCGTCGCGTTTTCAATCGAAAGGGTGTGGGCTGACAGCCGCCCGAGTGCTGAGGACTATTCGAGCATCACGATACGGACGAGCAATAACGACGGGATGTGCGGATTCCATTTCAAAGTCGGGGGGCGGTACTTCGTTTTTGCCAAGAGCCTCACGACGTATTTATGCACTCCGACTGACGAGTATGACGAGAAGACCGCGCCTGAATACTTCAAGGCGCTCGGCAAAGGCAGCGAGCCGAAAAAGCCCGCCGCCCAAGACCCGCCCGTGAAGAAGAATTAGTTAATCGCTTAAGACTGCGGCTTGAAGTAGAGCACCATGCCGGCGCCGGCGGCGGCGAGCAGGAAGCCGACGTAGAGCAGCGGGTTGGGCGTCTGCTTCGGCGGGTGCTGCCACACCGTGTAGAGGACGTTGACGAGGGGCGCGCCCGCGAAGACGAGCGGCATCACGATGGTCGGCGAGCCGCCGTTGCGGAAGGCGTAGATGATGCAGACCGCGCCGAGCGCGCCGAGCGTGCCGGCGATGACGGCGACGGTCGTGCCCGATCTGTTGAAGCCTCCCAAGCCACCCTGCGACCAGAGCGCGCCGACGGGCACGAGGATGCCGATCAGGAAGTAGGCTAACCCGACGCACAGCAGCGCGCGCATCGGGCTGCCGAGCTTCAGCTGACCCTGGTGCAGCATCGCGCCGTAGATGCCCCACGACAGCAGTGCGCCGAAGACGAAGACGAGCCAGAGCATTGATTTCTGTTTCCCTTTTTCCATTTTCCCGTAACTTAAAACTCGAGCCTCACGCCCAACTGAATCTGGCGCGACGAGCCGACGGTCGAACGTGTCTGACCGAAGGTCGAGAGCGGGCGCTCGTTGTCAGCCGCGCCCGTGAAGACGATGAGCGAGGGCGGCGCGAAGTTCGCCCGGTTGAAGAGGTTGAACGCCTCGACGCGCAGTTGCAAATTCGTCGCCTCGCCGAGCCACGAGTGGAAGCGCGTGCGCTTGACGGCGGCCAGGTCGAAGGTGCGGTAGTTCGGGCCGACGAAGGCGCCGCGGCCCGTGTTGCCGAGCGTGCCCGCGGGCTGGAGGACGAAGGCTTTCGGGTCGAAGTACTGATCGGGGCGGCCGATGACCGCCGTCTCGTAGGTGTAGCCGGGCGCGATGGAGGCGCGGTCGAAGCCGATGCCGGGCGCGAGCGAGGGCGACCACAGCGAGCGCGAGCGGTTGCGCGCGACGAAGACGGTCAGAGGGTTGCCCGAGCGAGCCTGCCCGATGCCGGCCAGCTCCCAGCCGCCGAGGAGCGCGCCCTCCCAGCCGTCGAGCCCGCGCCCGAACGGGAGAGCCCACGTGAAGTTCACCACCCAGTTGTGCTTGGCGTGGTAGTCGGCGAGCCCCTTGTTGTAGTTCATCCCCGGAAACTCGGGGAAGGCGGTGGTCGTGCCGTTCGTCGCGTCGGAGAAGAAGGTCGAAGCCTGCGTCGTGTCGATGTTGCGCGAGAAGGTGTAGGACGACTGGAAGTTGAAGCCGCGGCTCCAGCGCTTGCGCACTTCGAGGATGCCCGCGTTGTACCACGAGTTGCCGTCGCTCGACTTCAGCTCGATGGTCGAGAAGGCGGTGTTGCGGCGCGGCGCGTTCGCCGGGAAGAAGACCGTGCCGTCCGCGGAGACGGTCGGGACGGCGGTGTTCACGTCGTTGCTGCGCAGGAGGTGGATGCCGCGGGAGCCCGCGTAGCCGACGGTGACGACGGTGTCCCACCACAGCTCGCGCTGGACGTTCAGGTTGTAGACGTTGACGTAAGGGTTGTCGAGATCGAACTGGACGGGGCGGATCGAGTTGCCGACGCCGAGGTTCAGGGGCGCGACGGGGAAGAGCGGCGCGTTCGTCGGGTTGCTCCCGATGATGATGCGCGGCGTGAGCGCCAGTAGCGGTCGAGCGCGCCCTCGGGCGTGAGACCGATGAAGCGCTGAGGCTGGTTGCGCAGGAAGCCCGCGATGTTGCCGAACGTCCAGATGCCGAGGCTGAAGGTCGGGTTGTAGAGGTTGTCCTGGTAGCGCTCGACGAGACCGCCCGCCTTGATCAAATGACGACCGCGCGTGTGCGCCATGCCGTACTCGAAGCCGAAGACGTTCTGCGTGAGCTTGACGTTGACCGAAGACTGCGGACCGAAGCGCGGGATGCCGCCGATGTCGATGTCGCCGATCAGATCGCGCCCCGCGATGAAGGGCGTGAGCCCCGCGTTCGTCGTGTGCGACTCCACGTCCTGCCCCACTCTCGTGCGGCTGAAGCCGAAGCGGAAGGTGTGGAGCGTCCTGCCCGACTGGACGAAGCGATCCTCGGCGGTGAAGAACTGGTTGCGCGAGACGAAGGAGCGCGGGAACTGCGGGAAGTCGGTCGGCAGGAACTGATCGCCGTCGTCGAAGGTGTAGCGCGCGAAAGCCTGGTTGCGCGAGTTGACGTTCCAGTCGTAGCGCCCCTGCAAGAAGGTCTCGCGCAGCGTCTGGCTGAAGCCGAAGACGTGCGAGGCGAGGTTGCCGAGGACGGTCGATGGTCCGGAATTGGGGAGCGGGAACTCTTCGAGGTACGGTCTGACGGCCGGGTTGATGCCGACGTTGGTGCGGACGATGCGGCAGGTGGTGTCGTTCGGAGCCGTGCAGCCCGCCGGCAGGCTCGTGATGATGCCGCCTCGCGCGTCCAGGTCGGGCACGACGGTCGTGACGGTCTTGCCCAGGTTCTCGCGCAGCGCCTCGACGTTGAGGAAGAAGAACTGCTTGTCCTGCCTGACGGGACCGCCCACAGAGCCGCCGAACTGGTTGCGCTTGAACTCGGGTCTGCCGCCCGCCTTGCAGCCCGAGCCGCCGCCCCGGCAGCGGTCGAAGAAGTTGCGCGCGTCGAAGTTGTCGTTGCGGTGGAACTCGTAGAGGCTCCCGTGCCACTCGTTCGAGCCGGACTTCGAGATGGCGTTGATCTGCCCGCCCGAGTTGCGCCCGAACGACGCGTCGTAGGCGTTCGCCTCGACGCGGAACTCCCTGATCGCCTCGACGCCGAGAGCCGTCCCGGCGGCGCTCCCCGCCGGACCGTTCGTGAAATCGTTCTGCGGCGTGCCGTCGATCAAATAGACGTTCGAGCGCGGGTCCTGACCGTTGACGCTCGCGCCCGCGCCGTGCGCGACGACCGAGCCGCCGTCGCGGTGCGGGTAGGTGATGACGCCGGGCTGGAGGAGCGCGAGGTCGGTGTAGTTGCGCCCGTTCAAAGGCAGCTCGCGGATGTCGCGCTCGCTCACCAGGTAGCTCAGCTCGTGCGTCTGCGTGTTGACCTGCGCGGCGGAGTCGGTGACGCTCACCTCCCCGCCGACCGCCGCGACTTCGAGCGAGATGTTCTGCACGAACGTCTCGCCGATGACGAGGCGCACCTGCTGCTGCCGGAAGGGCTTGAAGCCCTGCCGCTCGGTGCTGATGTCGTAGGAGCCGACGGGCAGCGCGACGAAGGTGTAGCGGCCCTCCTCGTCGCTCGTCGTCGTGCGCGTGAAGCCGGTCTCGGTGTTGCGCGCCGACACCTGCGCCCCGGCGACGGCTGCGCCGTTCTGATCCTTGACCTCGCCCGTGATCGTCGCGTCGGTCTGCTGGGCGAAGGCTGGGGGGGCGGCGAGGGAGAAGAGGAGGATGAAACTAGCGGCGAGCGTCGCTCGTAAAAGTGAGCGCGTGGGAACAGTTCGGGATTTCATTGAACCTCGTTGAGCGGTCTCTAAAAAATTTCGGGTTATCAGTGTCGGCTGCGGTCAAGTCCGGGGTCGGAATATTCTAGCGTTGATGCTTGACTGTGACAACGCGCCCGCCGCACTATGCCTGTTGTTACGTACCCGTTGACCCCGCAGTTTCCACATAAAAAAGCAGATGAAGAACATCCTACTCGTCGCGGCGGTTCTGCTGCTCTACGTGCTCCACCAGGACTTCTGGAACTGGCGCACCGCCCACCCGCTCGTCTTCGGCTTCGTCCCCATCGGCCTCTTCTACCACGCGTGCTTCGCGGCGGCGTCCTCGCTCCTGATGTGGCTGCTCGTGCGGTTCGCGTGGCCCGGGCACCTGGAGCGGGAGATCGAGAGTCAGGAGCAAAGGGAGGACACCGCGCGTTGATCCCCGCCATCTTCGTCTTCGTCTACCTCGCCGTCGTCCTCTACATCGGCGTCTTCGCCTTCCGCAAGGCGCGCGGGAAAGAAGAGGCGGAGGACTACTTCCTCGCCAGCCGCTCGCTCGGGCCCGTCGTCTTCCTGCTCTCGCTCTTCGGCACGAACATGACGGCGTTCGCCATCCTCGGCTCTTCGGGGCACGCCTTCTCGAACGGCATCGTGACCTTCGGGCTGATGGCGACCTCCTCGGGACTCGTCATCCCGCTCACCCTGTTCCTCATCGGCACGCGCGTCTGGGCGCTGGGGAAGAAGTTCGGCTTCATGACGCCCGTGCAGATGTTCCGCGACCGCTGGGAGTGCGGGCACATCGGCACCGTGATCACGGTCGTGCAGGCGGCGCTGCTCGTGCCCTACATCATCATCGGCGTGATGGGCGGGGGCACGACCCTGAACGTCATCAGCGGCGGGCTCGTGCCCTTCTGGTTCGGCGGGGCGGTGGTGGCGCTGGTGGTGATGAGCTACGTCTTTTTCGGCGGGATGCGCGGCACCGCCTGGGTCAACACCTTCCAGACCGTCCTCTTCCTGATCTTCGGCGCCATCGCCGTCGTCGTGATCGGCTCGGCGATGGGCGGCTTCGCGGGCGCCATCGGCGCGATGCAGAACGCGCCCGCGCTCGCGCCGCTGCTGACGCGCGAGCGCGTCTCCCCTTACTACTTCTTCAGCTACACCTTCATCCCGCTCTCGGCGATCGCCTTCCCCCACATCGCGATCTTCTGCCTGACGGCGCGGAAGATGAGCCAGTTCAAGAAGACGGTCATCTTCTACCCGCTCTGCATCATGGCGATCTGGCTGCCGTGCGTCTTCCTCGGCGTGGTGGCGAACCGCGTGACGGACGTGCCGGAGATTCGCCAGAAGATCGAGGCGCGGCGCACGCTCGCCACGCAAGGGAAGTCGCTCGCCCCCGAGCAGCGCGACGAGCTGCGCGAAGAGGCGGCGGGCGACGACGTGCTGCTGATCCTGCTCAAACGTTTCGCCCCGCTCTGGCTCGCCGGGATTTTGGGCGCGGGGATCATGGCGGCGGTGATGGCGTCCGACTCGCAGATCCTCGCGCTCTCGACGATGTTCGCCGAAGACATCTTCGCTTACTACGGCGGGCGGCGCCGCTACGGCGAACGCGCGCAGGTGCAGACCGGGCGCGTCTTCGTCATCATCCTGACGCTGTTCGCCTACCTCGTCGCCCTGCGCGCGCCGGAGACGATCTTCGAGCTGGCGATCCAGTACGCCTTCTCGGGCTTCGCGGCGCTTTCGCCGCTGCTGGTCGCCGCGCTCTTCTGGCGCGGCAGCACGAAGTGGGGCGCGCTCGCCTCGACCGTCTGGACGGCGCTCGCCGTCATCGCCGTCGCCATCTTCCAGGCGCGCTTCCCAGCGCCCGCGCCGGGCGGCAACGTAGTCGCCGCGACGCTCGGCGGGTGGGAAGCCATCACGCGCACGCCCGGCGGGACGGCGATCTTCGGCTTCATGCCGGTCGTCCCGATGGTCATCGTCTCCGCGCTCCTGATGATCCTCGTCTCGCTCGCGACGAAGAAGCCGCACGAGGCGACGCTCCGCCGCTACTTCGCGCGCGCGCGCGGCGACGTGCGCGCGGCAGATGAGCTGGCTCAAGCCGCCTGACGCCGAGCGACGTCGCGCCGATGAAAGATACCGAGCCGCGGCGCGAGCCGCCGATAAACACTGTCCGGCGGCTCGCGCCGTGGCTCGTCTCTCTGCTCGTCGTCTCGCTCGCCGCGCTCGCCTTACGCCTGCAAGGTCGGATGTTTGTCTGCGCCTGCCCGCGCGTGCTCGCGTGGACTTCCGACGCCTGGAGCGCGGAGACCTCGCAGCACCTCTTCGATCCCTACAACCTCACGCACCTGCTCCACGGCTTCGCCTTCTGCGGGCTGCTCGCGCTCGCCGCGCCGCGCTCCGACCCGCGCTGGCGCCCCTGCCTCGCGGTTCTGATGGAGTCTGCGTGGGAGGTCGTCGAGAACACGGACGCCGTCATCAACCGCTACCGCGAGGCGACCGCCGCGCTCGGCTACACGGGCGACACCGTAATCAATTCACTCGGCGACATTATCGCCTGCGGCGTCGGCTTCCTCGTCGCGCGCCGGCTGGGCTGGCGGCGCACGCTCGTCGCATTCGCGGTGGTCGAGCTGATCTTGATCATCTGGATCAGGGACAGCCTGCTGCTGAACATCCTGATGCTGCTCCACCCCTCGGACGCGATCAGGGCTTGGCAGGCGGGGCATTAACGCCGGTCGGCGCGAGCGGAAAGACATTCACCACGGAGGCCACGGAGGCGCACGGAGGTAATACAATCCTCCATGCGCCTCCGTGTCCTCCGTGGTGAGTCCCGCTTTAGTTGCGCCGGCTCAGCGGTGATCGCCGCTGCCCACGCCGCCCATCGTGGCGTCGCGCTTCGCCTTGAACTCCGAGCCCGCCTTCCACTCCGGCATCTTATCATTCTGCGCGACGCGGTAGCCGATGACGGTCAGCATCTGCGCGTCCTCGACGCCGCCGGACAAGTCCCAGTCGGGCTTAATCTCGTCCGTGGGCTTGTGGTAGTCGTTCTCGGTGTACTGGTCGCGCTTCTGCTTGCTGTAGCCCTCGTCCTTGCCGATGTACTTCGTGCCCTCGCCCGTGTAGAGCGCGGGCACGCCCTCCTTGGCGAACTCGAAGTGATCGGAGCGGTAGTAGAAGCCCTTCTCCGTCTCCGGATCGGGATCGACCGCGCGCCCCTGCATCCCGGCGACCTCGCGCAGGAGGTCTATGAGCGAGCTGTTGTCGTCGCCGACCATCACGACGTTGCTCGTCTTGCCCCACTGGTTGAGCCCGTCCATGTTGATGTTGGCGACCGTCTTGTTGAGCGGGTAGAGCGGGTTCGTCGCGTAATACTTCGCGCCGAGCAAGCCCTTCTCCTCGGCGGTGACGGCGAGGAAGAGGATCGAGCGTTTGGGCGCGGGCTGCGCCTTCGTGAGGGCTTCGGCGATCTCCAGCATCTCGCCGACGCCGGAAGCGTTGTCGATCGCGCCGTTGTAAATCTGATCGCCCTGAAGCTTCGGGTCGCGCCCGAGGTGATCCCAGTGCGCCGAGTAGACGACGTACTGATCCTTGAGCGCGGCGTCCGATCCTTCGAGCTTCGCGACGACGTTCTTCGAGTTGATCTCGCGCAGCGCGTTGTTGATGCGGAAGTTCGCCTTCGCGGTGAGCGTGACGGGCCTGAAGTCTTTCGTCACGGCCTGCTTCTTCAGGGCGTCGAAGTCCTGACCCGAGGCGGTCAGGAGTTCCTTCGCGCGGTCGAGCGTGATCCAGGCTTCGACGGCGGGGCGATCCATGTTCTTGTTGGGCGTCTGGATGTCAAAGTTCTCGCGCGACCAGCTGCCCGAGACGACCTCGTAAGGGTACCCGGCGGGTCCCGTCTCGTGGACGATGACGGCGGCGGCGGCGCCCTTGCGCATCGCCTCCTCGTACTTGTACGTCCAGCGGCCGTAGTAGGTCATCGCCTTGCCCTTGAACATCTTGTCGTCAAGTTTGTTCGGATCGGCGGCGTCCGGCACGGCAGGGTCGTTGATGAGCATGATGATGGTCTTGCCCTTCACGTCGACGCCCTTGTAATCGTCCCAGCCGTACTCGGGCGCGACCACCCCGTAGCCGACGAAGACCACGTCGGAGTTTTCGACCTTCGACTCGGGGACGAAGCGGCGCGAGACGGCGACGTAGTCGGTCGGGAACTTGAGATCGATCTTTTTGCCGCCGACGCTGAAGGACGCGGTCGGGTCTTGCGCGGTGAAGCCGACGAGCGGGACTTTCTGGACGTAGGTGCCGTCGGGGTTGCCGGGCTTCAAGCCGAGCTTCTGGTACTGCTCGGTGATGTACTTGACGGACAGCTCCTCGCCCGGCGTGCCGGGACCGCGCCCCTCGAACTCGTCCGAGGAGAGCGTCTTGATGTGGCGCATGATGTCGTCGGCGTTGATCGTGTCGAGCGCGGGCTTGAGCTCGGCGGGGAGCCCCGCTGCCGTCTGCGGCGACGCGGCGTTGGTGTTCGAGTTCGTGTTCGTCGTCGGCACGGGCTGGCAGGCGATGGCCGCGGCGGCGAGCGCGGCGGCGGCTGCGAGCGAGAGAGAAAGAGTGCGCTTCTTCATCTTGGGACTTGCCTCGGTTTTCTGGATTGGGAACTGTTGCACAAGTTTCTATGACGAAACGGGCGGCAAGTCAATCGCCGCCCGTCACGGTGAGAAGTTGAGCGCGGGAGCCGCGAACGACGCGACAGCTACCCACAATTCTCACTGATCATGACATTTGAACTGCCGAGCGGATCAGCACTCTTCTTTTCTTGCCAAGAAACGTTTGAGTTCCACCACGTCTGGAATGACGTCTTCGCCTCCGGCAATCCTTTCTCAACCCACCATTCACGTTCATTAAAGTTTGGCGGCGCGGACTTCAGAAAATCTCGCGGGAAGAAGTACGCCTTGCAAACAATCTTTCCCCGCCTCATCTGTTCCACCATCACAAGCGCCCCGTATGCCTGCCGATTGTCATAGGCATCAAGCCGTCCGAGCAGCAGAGGGATGGCTCTCCGTCTGACTTCATCGGGAAGCTGGGTGATCCCGTAACCTTCACGCCCACCCGCGCGGAGGCTGTAAAACTCCAAGACCGCCTTCATCTCCGCGTCGGGAGGGTTCGACGCGAGTCTCGAACACAGGAAACGCTCGATAGATATTCCCATGTACCCGGCATTGTTATTGTCTAAAAAATAAGAATACTGCCGGAGCATCCAGCCCCGCGTCTGCGGGACGGAATAAGCGGTTCTGAACATGGTGTAGCGGAGGAAGCTGTTGGGCTGCGCCGCCGCGTAAGCGAGAGCGAATAGAATAACGGCGGCAGCCATCAGACCGAAAATTATTTTCTTACTGAACAGCCTTCGCAGTTTCATGAATCACCCGAAGCAGTACAGCCGCCCGTCCTGCGTGCCGATGACGATGCGCCCCGAGGCGACGGCGGGCGAGGCGGAGAGGGCGGAGCCGGCTTCGAACTCCCACACCTTCGCGCCCGTGTAGAAGTCGAGCACGTAGAACCTGCCGTCGTTCGAGCCGATGAAAACTCGACCCGATGCTAACGCGGGCGACGACTCGACCCTCGCCTTCGTCGCGAACGTCCACATCGCGCGCCCCGTCCTCGCGTTGAGGCAGTGGACGTACTTGTCCCGCCCGCCCAGGACGACCCGCCCCTCGACCACGCCCGCCGAAGAGTAGAAGGGGAACTGCCGCTGCGCGTTGCGGTAGCGCCAGCGCAGCCGCCGCGCCTGCAAGCTCACGCTCAAGACCTCGTTGTCGAACGTGCCGTAGAACGCCGAGCCCTCCATCAGCGCGGCGCTCGCGCCCGTGTACGCGCCCGACACGAACTGGAAGACCTGCTGGCCGTCGCTGATGCGGATCGCGCGGAAGTTCTCGTCGCAGCCCGCGACGAAGGCGAGCCCGTTCGAGACGGCGGCGGTCGCGTGCACCGGCCCCCCCGTCTTGTACTTCCACAGCACTGATCCGTTGCGCGCGCTCAAACAATAGAGGTGCGAGTCGTAAGAGCCGATCAGGAGTTTGTCGTCCACGACGACGGACGACGACTTCACTTCCGCGCCGGTCTTGTAAGTCCACATCCTGCGACCGTCGCGCGCGTTGACGGCGTGAACCGTGCCGTCGAGGTCGCCGACGTAGACCGCGCCGTTCGCTATCGCCGGGGAAGACTCGCCGATCCCTTCGCGCGCGCCCGTCGCGT
>JAIVJC010000155.1:0-1390 GCA_020200235.1 Acidobacteriota bacterium
TGTTTCCTCGTTTTGCGGACGGAGATGATCGCGCACCGCGCTTCTGTTTTCGAGGAAAACTCCGTCCTCTTCTTCTCGAAGTATTTCAAGCCAGACATCAACGAGGCAATCCGCCTGCCGCGTGGCTATCGCGCGACGTGGGAGGAGCGCGCTACGCTGTGCGTCGCCAAGCTCGCGGACAGAATTGACGACGCAACGAAGCCCGGCGCATACTCTGGCATCTTGCTCCGGCGGGGTGCGAACCCCGAAGACGACGATTTCGTAGAGGTGCACGTCTGGGGATCGATGACGATTCGGACGCTGGAGCGTGTCACCTTCAACAAGCCCACGAGCCGCACGGCGCGCGAGATTACCAACCGGGCGAACAAGCAACGCATGGCGAAATTCGGCGTGACATTAGGGTGAAGAGCGATGGACGCCATCATCTCCGGGCGAGCCGGAGTGGCATTTCTGGTTGAAGGAGAAGTCTTCTCGTCGTTCGACGTGGAAGACCCGGCCACGCTTCTGCCCCGCCGCCCCGCAGACCTCCGCCTGCTCTTCGGCGAAGCCCCGGACATTCAATTCCTAGAGGACGTGGAGCGCGTGGAGGTCGCGCGACACCTCGAACACGCCTTCAACTGCGCCTCCGCGCTCGACCTCGCCCTCATCCTCTTCGACCCCGAACTGACGGACGACGTGCGCGACGACGCGGCTGGAGAGCTTGAGCGTCTGCTGTCTGACAAGGCGGTCGTCGAATACCTCGAAAACATTTTATACGGCAAGCCGCTGCCCGCCGCTGCCGACATCGAGGGCGCTCTGTCACGTTGCGAGGGCGACCGCCTGCCGACTCTTTCAGCCACGTTGCAAATCCTCGAAGGCTACCAGCACGCCATCCGCGCCGTCCGCGCGGCGTGGGATGCTCTTCCGGCGCAGCTTTTCGGGGGCGACGATCAGAAGGCGGAGTTTCAGAACGTAGCGGTGCGCGAAGGACTCTTCCGCCGCCTCGCCTCAGAAGTTGCCAACGGCGCGCGCGCCAACGTCAACACGTTCGTTGTGCGTTCGAGCATCAATCCTTCCATCACTTCGCTGAGAAGTTACCGGCAAGTCCTGCAACAGTGGACGAGCACTTTCCGTGTACACGCTACTGCCCCGCGCGTCCGGCATGAAGTTGAAGACTTCTTAGAAGAACCCTCAACACGCAGAGGGCGGCATGGGCGGCGCAGACGTGGAACTGCCGAGGAGGAGCTGAATAAACTACAAGGACAGCTAGACCTCATCGTCGATGCGATGCATCGGCGTGACCTCGCCTTCGCCCGCAAAATTACGGATGAGGTAGTTAATTATCAGTTAGAGACCACGAAGCCCATTAACGTAGCCAAGACTTTATGTAATCTGGCCACCGAGGCAAAAG
>JAIVJC010000155.1:1408-11542 GCA_020200235.1 Acidobacteriota bacterium
CGGTATGTACCCGCTTCAGCTTGAACTGACCGAGCAAGCCATCAAAATAGCTGACGACGATGGCTGGTCATGGGCGCAATACGCCGACGCGCTCTTGAAACTACAAAGACCGACTGAAGCCCTGAAGGCTTACGAGCAAGCCGAATCTTTCGGGGCGGGCGATATCGCCAAGCGTGGACGCGCCGAAGTGCTTAAGGCGTTAGGGCGCCTGCCTGACGCCCTCGCCGCTTACGATGCCGTGCTCGCTGAAAATATTGGAGATGTGGTCGCCAAGAGCGGGAGAGCCGAGACGCTGCGCGCCCTGGGGCGGCTACCCGAAGCCCTCGCCGCTTACGACGCGACCATCGCCGATCACCCCGAAAGCGTGGTCGCCAAGAACGGGAGAGCCGAGACGCTGCGCTCTCTGGGGCGTTTGCAAGAGGCCCTCGCTGCTTACGATGCGACCATCGCCCATTACCCCGAGAGAGCAGACGCCAAGAGCGGGAGAGCCGAGACGCTGCGCGCCCTCGGCCGGCTCAACGAGGCGCTCGCCGCTTACGACGTGATCATCGCTCAGCACCCCGAAGATATAGTCGCCAAGAGCGGGAGAGCCGAGACGCTGCGCGCCCTGGGGCGGCTGCCCGAAGCCCTCGCCGCTTACGACGTGACCATCGCTCAGCACCCCGAAGATATAGTCGCCAAGAGCGGGAAAGCCGAGGTGCTGAAGGCATTAGGGCGTTTGCAAGAAGCACTCGCCGCTTACGACTCCATACTTGACAGCAAATCCGATGACTCCATCGCTAGAACTGGGCGCGTCGGGGTACTCGTCGCCCTGCGTCGCTACGACGAGGCGCTGGAATCTTTGCCGGATGAAAACCCCGTTACACTAGAAGATTGGATCGCGTATCACATTCGCGGCATGATCATGCTTCGCAAGGGCAGAATCGACGAAGCCATCCGAATATTCGAGCAGGGCGTGGAGGAAGATCCCATCCCGTCGAGCAAGGAATATTTCCGTAATGCACTTGCTGTAGCCTGTCTACGCCGGAGAGATTTCGCGCGAGCAGAGAGTGCGTTGGACGGCGTCAACACCCCGCTACTACAACCACAGGCGAACGTCCTGCGCCTCCACACGTTCGGCGCTTCGGGCGAAGACGCCCCCGCTGTCGCCGCCTACGAGCAGTTGAGCGATAAGCCGTGGTTCATCCCCGATGAGTTGATTGGCGAACTTCACCGCCGCTACATCCTCAAAGAAGAGCCGCGCCATGACGATGACTGGGTTTTCGAGCAGGAGTTGGATATCTTCCTTTTCGACCCGAATCAGCAGGCGATATATTCTGACTTGCTCGCAGCTTAATTCCTTTTCACTGAGTGCGAGGCGGCATTACTTTTCTTCTCGCACCTCTGAAAGAGACCTTAACATCCAATCATCCTGTATCTAGCACGACTGCGGCATCACGCGCTTCGAGCTGCGCGACGACGGATTCGTCCGCGTCCTCAACCTCAACGACACGCGCCACCTCTCCGGAATTAACTAGACGCCGCAGACTGATGACGCGCGCGCCTGCGCGAAACGCGGCACGCGGCGGTCGCCCTCTCGGCGAGCGTGACATGGAAAAAGCCGCCCCCCGATCGGGAGCGGCTTTCGTCTTAGGGGTGTTGCGCGAAAGTGTCGCGCGCGGCGCGGATCAGGAGTTGGCAGCGATCAACTCGTCCGTCTCGTCGGCGCTCGCCGTCGCTTCGCCGTCGCCTTCGAGCCGGCGCTGGCGGTGGACGGTGCCGTCGGAGTCGAAGATGTAGGCTGAGGGGCTCTCCTTCATGATGATGTCCTGGAGGCGCATCAAGCCGTAGAGCAGGGCTTCGGGGCGCGGCGGGCAGCCCGGGATGTAAACGTCCACGGGGATGACGCGGTCGACGCCCTGCATGGTCGAGTAGGAGTCGAAGGGCCCGCCCGTCGAGGCGCACGCGCCCATCGCGATCGCCCACTTCGGCTCCGGCATCTGATCGAAGACGCGGCGCACGACGGGTCCCATCTTCAGCGTCACCGTCCCGGCGATGATGATCAGATCGCTCTGCCGGGGCGAGGGGCGGAAGACGCCCGCGCCGAAGCGATCGATGTCGAAGCGGCTCGATCCCGCCGCGATCATCTCGATGGCGCAGCAGGCGAGCCCGAACGTCATGGGCCACAGGGCGGATTTGCGCGCCCAGTTGACGCCGAACTTGACGGGCGCCACGTCCAACAGCGGCGCGGCGACGTTGCGCCGCACCGAGTTGATGATCGCATCGACCGTCGTCAGGACGATCCCTTCGGGGTGCTCAGCCATATCGATTTCGGATTTCGGATTTCGGATTGCGGATTATAAAGACGAAAGCCTAAAGATTGCGTCGATGCTTCTTCAATCCGCATTCCGCAATCCGAAATCCGAAATCGGTTCACGCCCATTCCAGCGCGCCCTTGCGCCAGGCGTAGTAGTAGCCGACGACGAGAATGCCGATGAAGACGAGCATCTCGGCGAGGGCGAACTTGGTGAACGAGAAGTCGTCGCCCATGTAGATGACCGCCCACGGGAGCAGGAAGATGGTCTCCACGTCGAAGACGAGGAAGAGCATGGCGACGATGTAGTAGCGCACGGTGAAGCGGTCGTGCGCCTCCGTGACGGGATCGATGCCGCACTCGTAGGGGCGCATCTTCGCCGCGCCGTACTTGTAGGGGCGCAGGAAGCGGCCCAGCACGATGGGCAGCACGGGGAAGACGACCGCGAAGACGAAAAAGATCATCACGGGCGTGTAAGCCGTGACGGGGCTGCCGAGCGTGCGCACGGCCGCGTCCGCCGCGTCGGCTGCGGCGGCGGCGGAGGTCGTCGCCTGTAGCAGGATCAGGTTCAGCATGAGCTTCGTTCGTCGAAAGGGAGACTTGCGCGGAGGTCTTAAGAGCAAGCGAACTATAGACGCGCCCGCCGAAAAAAGTCAAAAGTTAATTCCCGCAGACCGCGAGAGGCGTCCGTGGGCAGCGGCGACTCCCGGCATCACGCCGCACCCCGCCTCGCGATCCCTCAACTCCCCTTCGCCTCTTCGTGCGTGCCGCCGGCGAGCAGCGTGACGGCGTGGGCGAGGACGGGGCGGATGACCTCGAAGCACTCGCGCACCGCCGTCGGCGAGCCGGGCAGGTTGACGACGAGCGCCCCCGAGCGCGTGCCGCAGACGCCGCGCGAGATCATCGCGGTCGGGGTCTTCTTCAAAGTCTCGGCGCGCATCGCCTCGCTGAGCCCCGGCGCTTCCCTGTCGATGACGGCGCGCGTCGCCTCCGGCGTGTTGTCGCGCGGCGCGAATCCCGTCCCGCCCGTCGTCAGGACGAGGTTCACGTCCGCGCGCTCGGCGCACTCGCGAATCCTGTCGCGCAGCGGTTCGAGATCGTCCGAGAGGACGAAGCGCGCGACCACCTCCGCGCCCACCGCCCCCAACAACTCCGCGGCGACCGCGCCCGACTCGTCCGCGCGCTCGCCCCGCGAGCAGGCGTCGCTCGCCGTGATGACGACGGCGCGAATCTTCTCAGCCACTTTCGCCTCCGGCAAAAGAAAACGATGAAGTAGGAACGATGAACGATGAAGTTAAAGCCTTTGCTCTTACTTCATCGTTCATCGTTCCTACTTCATCGTTTCATTCTTAAGTGCTCTTTGAGGATGCACCTGTCCATCACGACGAGGAGCCCGGCTTCGTGGGCGCGGCGAGCCGCCGCCTCGTCGATGACGCCCTCCTGCAACCAGACCGCCTTCGCGCCGACGCGGATCGCCTCGTCCACGACCGCGCCCGCCTCGCGCGAGCGGCGGAAGATGTCGACGAGATCGATCTTTTCCGGCACGTCGGCGAGCGTCGGGTAGGCGCGCTCGCCCAGCACCTCCGCCTCGTTTGGGTTGACGGGGATGATGCGGTAGCCGTTGCGCTGCATGAAGTCCGAGACGTTGTTCGACGGGCGCATCGGGTTCGAAGAGAGACCCACGACCGCGATGGTCTTGCACTCGTCGAGTATCTGCTTGATCGCCTGCGAGGAATTGATGTCCACTTCTCTTCTCCTGCGACTTCAAGTCTCAAACCCAAAATCTAACGTCCAGCGTCCGAAGTCTAAAGTCCAACGCATAAAGTCTAAAGCCGGACGCCCGCGCCCGACCTGGGGCTTTGGGCTGCGGACTTCGGACTCTCATGCAGCTCTTGCAGCGAGACGGGCTTCGGGCGCGTGTTGCCGTCGACGCCGCACGCGGCAATGGAATCGACGAGGGCGTGCGCCCCCGTCATCGTCGTCACGCAAGGCACGCCGTGTTGCAGCGCGGCGCGGCGGATCGCCTGCTCGTCGAAGTGCGAGGCGCGACCCAGGGGAGTGTTGATGACGAGCGCGACCTCGTCCTGCTTGATCGCGTCCACGATGTTCGGCCGCCCCTCGTTGACCTTGAAGACCGACTCGACTTCGAGCCCCACCTCGCGCAGGCGCGCCGCCGTCCCGTAGGTCGCCAACAGCCTGAAGCCGAGGCGCGCGAGCCGCCGCGCGAGCAGGACCGCCTGCCCCTTGTCGGAATCGTTGACGCTGACGAAGGCCGTGCCGCGGCAGGGCAGGGTGAGCCCCGCGCCCATCATCGCCTTCGCGTAAGCCTCGCCGAACGTCTCGCCCACGCCCATCACCTCGCCGGTCGAGTGCATCTCGGGTCCGAGGATCGGATCGACGCCCGGGAACTTGGCGAACGGGAAGACCGGCGACTTGATGAAGAAGCGGTTGACCGTCAACTCGGCGGGCAGGTTGAACTCGGCGAGCGTCTTCGCCCCAGCCATCACGAGCGCGGCGACGCGCGCCAGCGCGACGCCCGTCGCCTTCGAGACGAACGGCACGGTGCGCGACGCGCGCGGGTTCACTTCGAGGACGTACACCCGATCATCCTTGATCGCGAACTGGATGTTGATGAGGCCGCGCACCTTGAGCGCGCGCGCGAGCACGCGCGTGTAGTGGCGCATCGTCTCCAGGTGCTCTTCGGCGACGCGCACCGGCGGCAGCACGCACGAGGAGTCGCCCGAATGAATCCCCGCCTCCTCGATGTGCTCCTGGATGGCGGCGACGACGACCGCCGTCTCGTCGGCGAGCGCGTCCACGTCGAACTCCGCCGCGCGCTCCAGAAACTTGTCGATCAGCACGGGCTTCGCCGGCGAAGCCTCGACCGCCGTGCGCATGTACTCGTCCAGACTCTTCGCGTCGTAGACGATCGCCATCGCGCGCCCGCCGAGGACGAAGGAGGGGCGCACCATCACGGGGTATCCGATCCTTTCCGCGACCACCCGCGCCTCCTCCGGCGAGACCGCCGTGCCGTTCTCCGGCTGCGGCACCGAGAGCTCGCGCATGAGCGCGCCGAAGCGCTTGCGATCCTCGGCGAGATCGATCGAGTCGGGGGAGGTTCCGATGACGGGCGCGCCCGCCTCCGAGAGCTGCGTCGCGAGGTTCAAAGGCGTCTGGCCGCCGAACTGGACGATGATGCCTTCCGGTCGCTCGACGTCCACGATGTTCATCACGTCCTCGAACGTCAGGGGCTCGAAGTAGAGGCGGTCGCTGGTGTCGTAGTCGGTCGAGACGGTCTCGGGGTTGCAGTTGACCATGATGGTCTCGAAGCCCGCTTCACGCAGCGCGAAGGAGGCGTGGCAGCAGCAGTAGTCGAACTCGATGCCCTGCCCGATGCGGTTCGGTCCCGAACCCAGAATCATGATCTTGCGCGCGTTCGTGGGAGCCGCCTCGTCCTCTTCTTCATAAGTCGAATAGAGGTACGGCGTGAACGACTCGAACTCCGCGCCGCAGGTGTCCACGCGCTTGTAGACGGGGACGATGCCGAGTTCTTTGCGGCGCGCGCGCACCTCGCCCTCGCTTCGGTCCGTGAGGTAGGCGACGCGGCGGTCGGACAAGCCGACCTCCTTCGCCTCGCGCAAGTCGTCGGGCGCGATCTCTTCGAGCCTCTTCCCCTCGATGCGCTCCTGCACGCTCATCACGTCCCGGAGCTGTTCGAGGAACCACGGGTCGATCTTCGAGAGGCGGTGTATCTCTTCGATCGAGACGCCCTGCTGCAAGGCGTAGGTGATGTAGGAGAACCGCTGCGAGTTGGGGCGCGCGAGCTTGCGCTGCAACTCGTCGGCGGGCACGTCGGCGAGCCTCAAGGGCGAGACGGCTTCGAGCGAGCGCAAGCCCTTGAACAGAGCCTCCTTGAAGGTGCGGCCGATCGCCATCACCTCGCCGACGGACTTCATCTGCGTCCCCAACACGTCCTCGGCCTCGCGGAACTTCTCGAAGTTCCACTTCGGTATCTTCGCCACGACGTAGTCGATGGTCGGCTCGAACGAGGCGGGCGTCTTCTTCGTGATGTCGTTCGGAATTTCGTCGAGCGTGTAGCCGACCGCCAGCTTCGCCGCGATCTTCGCGATGGGGAAGCCCGTCGCCTTCGAGGCGAGCGCCGAAGAGCGCGAGACGCGCGGGTTCATCTCGATGACGCGCACCGCGCCGTCCGCGGGGTTGACGGCGAACTGGATGTTCGAGCCGCCCGTCTCGACGCCGACCTTGCGGATGATCTTGATCGCGATGTCGCGCAAATTCTGATACTCGACATCGGTTAAAGTCTGCGCGGGCGCGACCGTGATCGAGTCGCCGGTGTGGACGCCCATCGGGTCGAAGTTCTCGATCGAGCAGATGATGACGACGTTGTCGGCGAGGTCGCGCATCACCTCCAGCTCGAACTCCTTCCAGCCGAGGATCGACTCCTCGATCAAGACCTGGAGGATCGGCGAGGCGGCTAAGCCGGCGCGCACGATCTCCTCGAACTCCTCAGGGTTGAAAGCCGTGCCGCCGCCCGTCCCGCCGAGCGTGAAGGAGGGGCGCACGATCGCCGGGTAGCCCGTCTCCTCAACCATCACCTCGGCTTCCGCCCACGAGTGCGCGAACCCTCCGCGCGGCATCACGAGTCCGACCTCGTCCATCGCGCGCTTGAACAGCTCGCGATCTTCGGCGACGCGGATCGCCTCGCGCTTCGCCCCGATCATCTCGACGCGGAACTCGGAGAGCACGCCCGCGTCGTCGAGCGCGAGCGCGAGGTTCAGCGCGGTCTGCCCGCCGACGGTCGGCAGCAGCGCGTCTGGGCGCTCGCGCTCGATGATGGCGGCGACCGAGGCGACGGTGAGCGGCTCGACGTAGGTGCGGTCGGCGATCTCCGGGTCGGTCATGATCGTCGCCGGGTTCGAGTTGACGAGCACGACCTCGTAGCCTTCGGCTTTCAGAGCCTTGCACGCCTGCGTGCCCGAATAGTCGAACTCGCACGCCTGCCCGATGACGATGGGACCTGAGCCGATGATCAGGATTTTGCGGATGTCTGTGCGCTTGGGCATGGGCGGGAGGGATTATACACAGGTCTCATGCCGGAGGTGAGCGCCGCCCGCAAATCACGAGTCGCGATCCGCACGCCCCCGGGTGGCGTCCTGATTTGATTTGAGCTCTGTGCCGTCTCAGTGCTCTCCGTGCCTCCGCGGTGAATCTTCTCTCACGCAATTCACCACGGAGGCACGGGGCTCACGGAGGTCGCACAGGTGAAAATTGAAGCCGGGACACCATGCACTTCAGACCATAAATGTAACTCAGCGGCAGAATGATTATAACGGAATCGCAACACTCGCGGACGAGGCTAGGCTTAACGTGAGCGCATCTAGCTTGCTCCAATATTTCTTCCATCTTGCGCTCTGCATTGAGCGGGAATTGATCGTATCAAGTAGCAGCCCTCTCCCCAAGTAGTCTGAAAGAATCGGCACTCGACCGAGCGATCCAGGGATTTCCGTTCATGAAAGGCTAGAACACCATGTTCCCCTACCCCTCCCGGCTGTCTCAGCCCGTCGTCATCCCGCATGGGAAAATCCGGGCGACGCTGCAAAACGTCGCCACCTTCAGACAGAGCGAACAACCACGGCACCACGGGCATATCCACCCACACGGTCATGCGACGGCGAGACTCTCCCGCTCATTCGCCGCCACCCTCTCACGCGACGAGGCGGTGCGCGGCGGCAAGCTCGACGAGATCGAACTCGGCGCCCACCTCCACGACATCGGCAAGTACCTTATTCCCGAATCGATTCTCCTCAAGCCGGGACCGCTGACCGCCGCGGAGCGCGCGACCGTCGCTTTCCACCCCGCCTTCGGCGCGTACATCCTCTCCGGCTTGCCGGGCGTGACCGAGACGGTCTACCGCATCGTGCTGTGTCACCACGAGAGGTGGGACGGCGGAGGCTATCCGGAGGGCTTGAGCGGGAGCCGCATCCCCTTCGCTGCGCGCCTGGTGGCGGTGTGCGATGTCTACACCTCGCTGCGCGCCAGGCGAACTTACAAGCACTCGCTTTCCAGACGCGAGGCAGTGGCGGCGATGGAAGAGATGGCCGGGCGCGAGCTTGACCCCGACATGGTTCAGGACTTCTTCAGGTACATTCAGCCGGGGCAGCGACGGCATCGCGGAAACGACCGCGGGGATGCCGGCTTGCGCAGCATTTAGCTAGTCGTGTCTCACGCCCGGCGTCGGAGGCGCACACGCATACCATCCCTCGTTAGGCTGAGCGGGCGAACCCAGTTGCCGATCTCGATCTTTCGCGCGCCGGCGGCGAGGGCTTCGACCTCCGCCGCCGCCTCACACCCCAGAATAATCGAACCCGCCCGCCTGCTCGATAAGGTCGAAGGGACTGCTGTCGAATCCCTCTTCAAGCCGACGGCTTGCGAATGACGCTACGAGAGTTTACTGAGGAGCCACGACTTGAGGATGCCCGGGGAGGCGGGATCGGTGGCGAAGTATTCACGGATCAGTCTCTCGTACAGCTCGCCGCGTTCGGGGGCGTTGAGCTCGAAGCCGAAGGGCATCAGACCCCCTTTGACGTAGGAGCTGATGACGATGCGATCCATGGGCCAGTTGAGCGCGCCGAGCTGCCCGTGCCGGTGACAACTGGCGCAGCTCACCGCGCGCCGCGCGCCCGTTTCGCCGTAGCCTCCGCCGGGCTGCCCGCCGCGCCGCCCCCCGCTCTCGGAGCCGAGTCCCGGACCGAACTTGCTTTCGTCGAGGTACTTGCCGAAGCGCGGCGCGCCGTAAGTGAGGAAGCGCCGGTTGACCTCAAGCAACGCCTCCTGCTCGCGCGCGCTCACGCTGCCCGCCACGGGGAAGATGGGGAGGACGCCGCTCTTGTGACACCGCACGCAGTTGTCGTCGCCCTCTCCGAGCTCCCAACGCCCTTTGACGCCGATCGAGCCGTCGCGCCGAAACGTCCGGTAGTAGTCTTTGAAGTAGGCGTCGAACGTCCCGCCCGCGCCCGCCAACGCCGAGACGACCGAGACGTTACGGATGCGCGCACGCGCCCCAGGATCGGGGACTCCGAACTGCACCCACTTGTCGGGGACTCCTTCCTCAGCGTCGCCCGGTACGACGATCAGGAGCCGCCGGTAACTGTGGGCGTTGTCGGGAGTGCCGAGGTGGCGCGAGGTGTAGCTGAAGAAGATGAGTTGATCGGCGGGCGCTCTCGCCGAGTTGAGCAGGCGCAGGAAAGACTTCGCGCGATCCAGGGTCTCGTAGCGGCTGACGGATCGCAGGAAGCCCGGCGCGAGCAGGAACTCCGGTATCCGCACGTAATCGCGAGTCTCTTCGAAGTACTGCCCGTCGGGCACGTTGAAGCCCAGCTCGTGATCGGGCTGGCGGTCGAGCGATGCCGCTTCGACGTACTCGACGAACCGCCCGTGGCGGTCGAGAAAGCCCTCGTCCCGCGCGAGCCCGCACCGCCGGAGCGTGCCCGTGATGCGGTCGAGCACGCGCTCGTAAGCGGGGAGCGCGTCGTCACTCTCATAAGCCGCGTGCGCCGCGCCCACCAGCGCGTCAACCTGCGTCGCGACCCATGCGCCGGGCTTCGTCTTCACCTGCGCGCAGGGTGCGGCGGAAGCGACATCCCAGATGAGCAGGAGAAAGAGCGCGGGCGCGCCGAGACGGAAACGCATGGAGACACCTCCGCGGGTGAGACCGAACGCAGACGAACCCTTGATGCGCGGGACTTCCCGGAGCAGATTTTATCGCCGGGCAGATTCTATTGCCGAATTCAGCCGCCCGCAATAGCCCCTCGCTTCCGCGC
>JAIVJC010000155.1:11557-15263 GCA_020200235.1 Acidobacteriota bacterium
GCTTCGACTTCCGCCCACGCCGCCCTCAGGCGTATTGACCCGCCGCGTAGCCCGAGTAGTGGAACTCGCACGCCTGCCCGATGACGATGGGACCGGAGCCGGTGATTAGGATTTTGCGGATGTCTGTGCGCTTGGGCAGGGCGGGAGGGATTATATACAAGCGCGCGAAGGGCACGAACTCCGTGCGTGGTATTGATCCTCTGTTCTGATAAGCTAGGGTTGTGGCGGGCGGTCATGGAAGAAACTCTTAAAATCATCAATCAGATGGTCGATGAAGGGGTGATTGAAGGATACGCCATCGGCGGGGCCGTCGCCGCCATCTATTACCTCGAGCCGTTCGACACTGCCGATCTGGATATTTTCATTCAGGTGAACGTCGGCGACAGCGACCTGACGCCACTCGCCCCCGTATACAATTACTTGTCTGAGCGAGGCTACCTGGCGAAGCGCGAGTTCATTTACATTGGAGGGCTGCCGGTGCAATTCCTTCCCGTCTATAGCCCGCTCACGGAGGAGGCCATGGAGAAGGCACAGACGATCACGTACGCGCGGATCACGACGCGCGTCATGCGGCCGGAGCATCTGGTGGCGATCATGCTCGACACCGGACGCCCTAAAGACTATTTGCGGATCAGCATGTTCTTGGAGCAGGGCGCGCTCAACCTCCGTCAGCTACTCGCCATCCTGAGGCGGCACGGTCTGACGAAGAAGTGGCAAGACAACGAATATAGGTTCAAGCTGTGAAACAGTACCCGGACATTACCGAGCTGATCAAGAAGAAGGAAGCACACAGGCGGACGCTCGCCGCCCTCCCGTTCGAGGAAAAGATCGAGATGGTTTTCAAGCTCCGAGAGCGGCGGAAGTTTATTAAGTCGGGTCGAGCAGCAGACCACGCACGGAAAACCAAGACGAAGAGCTAAAACTCCCATGTCAACCACCTCACCCACGGCGGCGCGCGACGACGAAGGTTTCGTCTGTGAATGCGCCGAGGAGATGCGTTCAGCGTGCCAAGGTGTGCCCTTCTATAGTGAATATGAGGGTAAATCGTATTGTGTATTGCATTATCCGGGTGCCGAAAAAGGGAAGGATAATAATTTCGAGCAGACAGTGCTGAGGAAATACCACTCGAAGAACTATGACTTTCGTGGGGTCTACTTCCCAAACCGCGTCGGCTTCACCTTTGGCTCAAAAAAGCCCGAATTCACTGACGATGCAGACTTCACGGGCGCCACTTTCGATGGGCAGGTCTATTTTTGGGACGGCAAATTCCATAAGAAGGCAAAGTTCGATAGGGCCACGTTCAACTCATACGTGACCTTCAAGGACGTAACCTTTATAGGGGAAGCGGAATTTAACAACACCTTCTTTAAGGACACTGTTCACTTTGATAAAGCCCACTTCACGTCAGAATCGAGCTTTCAGAATACTGAGTTTCGCGACTATGCTTACTTCACGGATGCCGTCTTTTCAGAGCGGGCTCACTTCCTATGGACAAAGTTCAAGGCAAACACTTACTTTACCCACGCTAGGTTCGAGCACAATGCCACATTCACTGGCTCACAGTTCAGCGGTGAGGCTTCGTTCAGCGGCGTGGATTTTAGATCAAATGCGTATCTCAACAGCATAGACTTTAATGATCTAGCCCGGTTCTCCAATGCAACCTTCAGCTCGACAACTAAATTTGATCACTCAGAGTTCAACGGTAATGTGAACTTTACTAAAGCCAAGTTCCAACAGAACTCGTTCACACAATTTATCAACACGATATTTCATAATCACGTTAGATTCGTTCAAAACACCTTCGACAGCCGCGCCGCTCTGAACTTCACATTTGCCGACTTTGAAAAGCCTGAGCGGGTCCTATTTAACTCGGTTACCCTTCACCCGTACTGGTTTCTGAGCACGGACTCCCGGAAATTCTCCTTCGTAGTAGTCACCTGGTCTAACGTCAGCTCTTTCAGAGGCGTCAGAAATGAGATTAAAGAACTGACAAGCAGGGGTATGGAGCGTCCGCATCAGCTCCTAGCCATTGCCTGTAGGAATCTTGCCGTTAACGCCGAGGAGAATAATCGCTACGAAGAAGCGGCTAACTTTCGTTACATGGCGATGGAAGTGAAGCGGCTACAGAGAGGGCGCAAGATTGATCTCTTCCACTTGAGTTGGTGGTACTGGCTCTTGAGCGGCTATGGCGAGCGCGTGACACGCGCGTTCGGTGCGCTGCTCGTAATCTGGCTGCTCTTTGCCGTCGTCTACTCGACGGGCAACGCGACGTGGTGGCAGCCGAAACAGTCGAGCAGGCTGGTGGCAGAAAGCATTGCGCGTGAACAGCAGTCGTCCGGCGTCGTGGAGAAGCCGCAGGCAATCGCCGCCGCTGCGCCTTTGGCCGTCACCGAAGCCGTCATCTACAGCGCGGGCGTGATGTCGCTGCAAAAGCCTGAGCCGCTGCCCGCTAATAATCGCGCCAAAGTCCTCGTCCTCTCCGAGACGATCTTCGGCCCCTTGCAGGCGGCACTCCTCGCCCTCGCCATCCGGCGCAAGTTCATGCGCTGAACGCACGCGCTCATACATACTGACCCGCCGCATAGCCAGACGCCCAAGCCCACTGGAAGTTGTAGCCGCCGAGGTGCCCGGTCACGTCAACGACCTCGCCGATGAAGTAGAGCCCGGGCGCGCGGCGCGACTCCATCGTCTTCGACGACAGCTCGTCCGTGTCCACCCCGCCCGCAGTGACCTCCGCCTTCGCGAAACCTTCCGTGCCCGCGGGCTTGAGCGCCCAGCGTTCGAGTCTACCTGCGACGGCGGCGAGTTCCGCTGGCGTGAACTGTTTGAGCGGTCGGTTTGGCGCGGAGAGATCGCACCATGCTTGCGCGAAGCGGCGCGGCAGGTGGCGCGCGAGCAGGTGCGCGAGCTCCGTGTCGGCGTGCCGCGCGTCCGCCAACACTTCGAGCGCGTCGAGACCGGGGAGCAGGTTCAGCGTCACCTCTTCGCCCGGCTGCCAGTAGGACGAGACTTGCAGGATGGCCGGACCGCTCAAGCCGCGGTGCGTCACGAGCACGTCTTCGCGGAACTCCGCGCCGCCGCAACTCGCCGCCGCTTCGAACGACACGCCGCTGAGCGCGCCCAGCCGCTTGAGCGTTTCGGGGGCGAGGGTGAGGGGGACGAGCGCGGGGCGCGGCGGGATGATCTTCAAGTTGAACTGACGCGCGACGCGGTAGCCGAAGTCCTTGCTGCCGAGTAAAGGGACGGAGAGCCCGCCCGTCGCGATGACGATTGACTCGGCATCGAAGGTCTCGCGGCTCGTCTCGATTGAGAAGCGCGCGGGGCGCGTGACGGCGCGCACGCGGCGACCGGTCAGCACAGAGACGCCCGCGCGCGCGCACTCCTCGACGAGCATGTCGATGATCTGCTGCGCGCTGCCCCGGCAGAACAACTGCCCGAGCTTCTTCTCGTAATACTCAATCCGGTAGCTCTCGACGAGCGCGACGAAATCGGCGGGCGTGTAGCGCGCGAGCGCAGACTTGCAGAAGTGTGGGTTGGCGGAGATGAAATTTGCGGGCGAGGCGTCGAGGTTCGTGAAGTTGCAGCGCCCGCCGCCGGAAATCCTGATCTTCTTGCCGACGCTCTGGTTGTGCTCCAGCAAGACGACGCCGCGCCCGCGCCGCGCCGCCGTCGCGGCGCAGAAGAGCCCCGCCGCCGATCACTACCA
>JAIVJC010000156.1 GCA_020200235.1 Acidobacteriota bacterium
GGCGTGGATGTCTTTGTAGGCGATCTTCCCGCCCTTGTCGACGACGAAGAGCGCCCGCTCCGAAATCCCGTCGGCTTCTCTATAAGCGCCGTAAGCCTTCGCCACTTCGCCCTTCGGGTGGAAGTCGCTCAGGAGATCGTAAGAGAGACTGCCGAGCGATTTCGCCCAGGCGGCGTTGCAGGGAACCGAGTCGATGGATATGCCCAGGACCTGGGCATCGTAGCTCGCGAAGCGTTCCATGTCCGCTTCGTAAGCCGGCATCTGCACGGTTCAGACCGGCGTCCACGCCAGCGGGTAGAACGCAATCACCACGTTGTTCTTGCCGCGGAAATCCGAGAGCCGCACCTTCTTGTCTTTCCCGAGGTTGCTCTTCAGCTCGAAATCCGGGGCTGTGTCTCCGACTTCAGGCATCGTCCGATGTCCTCCGTTCGAGTTAGATTTTTTCTGTTCGGGGTTGAGCCGTGCTTTAGACTACGCGCAAAGCGCGACCGATTCAAGCGCGAGAATCTTGCGTTCCTGTCACCTTCGCCCAGCGCCCGCGGTCGCTTTACAAACCGCTGCGCGCGCGGCAAAGTCTGACGCGGTAAACACCACACTCTTAAGAGCCGACGGACGATGAAACAGCCGACGATCACCGTGACGCGGCGCGGCGCGGAGCGCGCGCGCGCCGGGCACCTCTGGATTTACCGCAGCGACGTGGCGGACGCGGCGCGCGCCGACGGCGGCGCGGTCGTCGGCGTGAGGGACGAGCGCGGCCGCTTCGTCGGGCAGGCGCTCTACAGCGACCGCTCGGAGATCTGCTTGCGGCTGCTCGGCTGGCGCGAGGAGGAGATCGACCGCGAGTGGTGGCGCCATCGATTGCGCGCGGCGTTCGCGCGTCGCGCGGGCGTCGCGCGCGAGGCTGACGCCCACCGGCTCGTCTACTCAGAGGGCGACGCGCTGCCCTCGCTCATCGTCGATAAGTACGCGGACGTGCTGGTGCTGCAGACGCTCTCGCAGGGGACCGACGCGATCAAGCCGATGCTCGTCGAGCTGCTCGTCGAAGAGCTGAACCCGCGCGCCGTCGTCGAGCGCAACGACGTGAGGGTGCGGAAGCTCGAAGGCTTGGAGATGCGCGCGGGAGTGATCTACGGCGACGCGCCCGCGGAGATGGAGGTCGTGCAGCACGGCTTGAGGTTCGCGGTCGCGCCGCTCGGCGGGCAGAAGACCGGCGCGTTCCTCGACCAGAGGGAGAACCACCTCGCCGCGAGAGAGTACGCGCGCGGGCGCGCGCTCGACTGCTTCACCTTCAACGGCGGCTTCGCCCTGAGCGTCGCGCGCGCGTGCGACTCGGTCGTCGGCCTGGACGTCTCGGCGGAAGCCGTCGCCGCCTCACGGCGCAACGCGGAGTTGAACGGACTGACGAACGCCGAGTTCCGCGAGGCGAACGTCTTCGACGCGCTCAGAGAGATGCAGGACGCCGGCACACGTTTCGACACGATCATCCTCGACCCGCCCGCCTTCGCCAAGAACCGCGCGAGCGTGCAGGCGGCGGCGCGCGGCTACAAGGAGATCAACCTGCGCGCGCTGAAGATGCTCGCGCCCGGAGGCGTGCTCGTCACCTGCACCTGCTCCTACCACATGAGCGAGTCGATGTTCCTCGGCGTCGTCGCCGAAGCCGCGGCTGACGCGCGCCGGCAGTTGCAGTTCGTCGAGAAGCGCATCCAGGCGCGCGACCACCCCGTCCTCGCCGGAGTCCCCGAAACGCTCTACCTCAAGTGCCTCGTCGCGCGCGCGATTGACTGAACTAACTCAAGTCAAAGCCCCGAAGGGGCGAAATTGAATAGCTTGGGGCAACGCCCCAAGATCAGCGACATTAAAATAAGATAAGCCCCAACGGGGCGGAATAAATTGACGCTAAATTTATTCCGCCCCGTTGGGGCTTCAATCTTCTTTTCACTCGTTAGCCAGGGGCATTGCCCCTGGCTATTACATCACGCCCCGTCGGGGCTCAGAGCAGACGCTTCCTTAGTTTCATCTCAAAAACTTTTAACCCCGCGCCCGCCGTTAGCTAGTCAGCCCTCTCAGGCTCATTGCGTCCGCGCGCGACGGAACGTTTCCGCGCCGGCGTTACGAGAGAGGTTGAAGTTTGATTCAGCTGGTCGAGGAGGCGCGCACCATCTCGGCGAGGCGGCGGGCGTCGGGGAAGGCTTCGAGGGCGCGCTGCATCTGGGGGTCGCTGTCGAGGAGCGTGCGCAAGCCGACCTCGATGCCATAGGCGGCGGTGACGATCTCTTCGCGCACGCGCACGCGCGCGTAGTCGGCTTCCGCGTCGAGCTGCGCGGGCGTCAGGCCGAAAGTCCCCTCGTCCTTGCGGACGAAATCTTTGAAGGCTTCGAGCACGCGGTCGTTGACGGGCAGGTCGGTCGCCCGCGGCTGCTGACCGTAGAGGACTCGCTCGACGCGGTAGTTTTCGAGCCCCGCGATCTGGCCGGCGGCGAGCTGGCGCGTGAAGTGGAACGCCGCCTCGTAGATTTTCACGCGCGCCGGCGACGCCACGTCGAGCGGCTTCACTTCGGCGTCGGGCGTGATGCCGCCGCCGCCGTAGAAGACGCGACCGGCGGCGGTGCGCACGGCGGGCCCGGCGGGCGGGAGCTTCGGCGCGGGCTGCGGCGTCGGCTGCGCGGGCGGCGCCGCGGCGTCGCCCGGCACGGCGGGCAGCGTCGGCGATTGCGGCGCGTTGGGCGCGGGCTCGTCCGTCGCGTCGTGTCGCACGTAATAGTCGTAGAGCGATCCGGCCGAGTAGTCGCGCTGGATGGAGCGGCCGTAGGGCGTGTAATACTTCTGCGTCGTGAGCGTGAGCCCGTAGCCGTAGGGCAGCGTGAAGACGTGCTGGACGAGCCCCTTGCCGAAGCTGGTCTCGCCGACGATCAGGCCGCGACCGTGATCCTGAATCGCGCCCGCCACGATCTCGGAGGCGGACGCCGTGTTGCGGTTGATCAGCACGACGATCGGGTAGTCCGTCGCGCCGTCGAACTCCGTGTTCTTGTAGAGGAGCGTCTGCGCGTTCTCGGTGCGGCCGCGCACGGAGACGACGGGGTAGCCGCGCGGGAGGAACTGGCCGGCGACCTTGATCGCCTGCGGCAAAAGTCCGCCGGGGTTGTTCCTGAGATCGAGGACGAGCTGCGTCATGCCCTGCCGCCCGAGCGTGTCGAGCGCCTTCTCCAGCTCGTCGCTCGTGCTGGAAGAGAAGCCGCCGGTGAGCGCGACGTAGCCCGTGCCGGGGCGGAGCATGAACGCCGTGCGGATGGTCGGCTGCGGCACGGCGTCGCGCACGATGCGGAAGTAGAGCGGAGCCTGCGAGCCCGCGCGCTCGACCTTGATCGTGACGGTCTCGCCCCGCTCGCCGCGCACCGCCTTCGACACCTGTGCGCCCGTCCACTCGCGCGCGTCCTTGCCGTCCACCTCCAGAATCTTGTCGCCGTAGCGCAAGCCCGCGCGATCCGCGGGCGTGTCGTGGACGACCGACTGGACGTAGACGGCGTCGCGGTGGCGGAGGATGGTCACGCCGATGCCGTAGAACGAAGAGGCGTGATCCTGCTGGAGCCGGTCGAAGTCGGCCTTGGTGAAGAAGGTCGAGTGGGGGTCGAGCGTCGAGAGCATCCCCTGGATCGCCGCCTGCGAAGCCTTCTCGTAGTCGATCTCGTCGGCGTAGTTCTCGTCGACGACGGCGAGCGCGTCGTCGTAGTCGCCCTCGATCTGCCGCTCGGCGGGCGGGAGCGAGCTGCCCTGAGACACTTCGGGGACGCGCCGCGCCCGGCGCGTCGCCACGCCGCCCGCGATCGCGCCCGCCGCCATCACGACGGCGAAGACGATCAAGCCCAGCCTGTCCCTCATCATTCGCGCTGCCATCCGAGATTCGCTTCCGAGATCGGGAGCCCTCACGCGAAGTTTAGCATCCGAGAGCCGCGAATCGTAAACCGCGAACCCGCCGGACGTGAATCGCAGACCGGGGCGGCGCTGTCTCTGCTATGCTATAAAGGCGCTGACAACTCGCAGGTGACGAATGACAGGCAAGACGTATGAGAGGTTTTGCCTGTCACCTGTCACCTGTCACTGTTTACCCGTGACTCTTCGCGCGGAGCGCCGAATGCCGGATCGACCGTTCCTCTCTCTCGTCATCCCCGCGTACAACGAGGCGGCGCGCCTCGGCGCGTCGCTCTCTCTCGCCCTCGACTATCTGAACGCGCAAGGGTACGAGAGCGAGCTGATCGTCGTGGACGACGGCTCGACCGACGAGACGGTGCGGGTCGCCGAGGCGGGCTTTACGGCGTCGGCGGGCAGGGTCGCGGCGCGCGTCCTCGCGGGCGAGCCGAACCGCGGCAAGGGCTACGCCGTCCGGCGCGGGCTGCTCGCCGCGCGCGGCCGCGTCGCCCTCTTCTCCGACGCCGACTTCTCGACGCCGATCACGGAGACGCCGAAGCTCACCGCGCCGATCCGCTCCGGCGAGTGCGACATCGCCTTCGGCTCGCGCGCCGTGGATCGCAGCCTCGTCGGCACGCACCAGCCCTTCACGCGCGAGCAGAGCGGCCGCTTCTTCAACCTCGTCATGCGCCTCGCCACGCGCCTCCCGTTCAAGGACACGCAGTGCGGCTTCAAGGCGTTCCGCACGGACGTGTGCCGCCCCGTCGTCGAAGCCGGGAGGATCGACCGCTTCGGCTTCGACGTGGAGCTGATCTACGTCGCGCACGCGGCGGGCTTGCGCCTGCGCGAAGTGCCGGTGCGCTGGGACGACGTGGAAGGCAGCAAGGTCACTTTCCGCGGCGGGCTCGACGGCTTCCTCGATCTGCGCGAGCTCAGGCGGCAGGCGCGCGCGGGCGTCTACGACGACGCGATCAAGCGCGCGCGCGAACTCGCCTCGCGGGCGGAAGCGCGCGCGCCCATCCCGCTCAGCGAGCGCGAGCCCGTCCACAGCGACGTTTCGCCCGAACTCGCCGACAGCGCGAGACGAATCTAAATTAAAACCGGGAGCGGGTAAGCGCGCGGGGCGACACGCGCGCGCGGGTTGGCGCGCGCGAGCAGCGCCGTCAGGCGGCGTGTTTGCGGCGGGGGCGACCGACGATCATGCGGACGACGCCCGCGTGAATCGTCCACGTGTGTCCGTCGTGCTCGCGCTCGACGACGACGTGCGCGGGGTTCGTCGCAGAGACGCCGCGCACCGAGACCTGCGCCTCGCCGTCCGAGAAGGTGCGGCCGACGAGGTCTGCGTTCGGCGACCCGCCGACGCGTGAAGTGTCGATGCGCGCGACTTCGCTCGGCTCGCGGCGCGCGCGGCTCGGCTTCACGCGCGGCTCGGCCTTCGTCCGTTTCGCGTCGCGCTCTTCAAAACCTTGCAGGCTGAGCTGTCTGACCGTCCGTGCCGTCTTCATCGCGTCTTCACCTCCCCAAAGTCTCCCGAGGTGGGGCGTCCGCTGCGCGGGGCGTCTCGCATTCCGCGCCCTCACTTAGATGTACGCGCGCGGTGTGAAGTTTGTGTAAAGAAAATGATCTATCGGTCTTAATTTTTCGCGAGGCGGCGCGGGCGTCGGGGTTGGAGCGCGGCGCGGTTTCGTCTATATTCGGGCGTCGGAGAACGTGATCCGCCGGGAGAAGCGATGACAGCGCGTCTGAACGTCAACATCGATCACGTGGCGACCGTCAGGCAGGCGCGGCGCGCGCCGGAGCCGAGCGTGGCGGCGGCGGCGGCGCTCTGCGAGCAGGCGGGCGCGGACGGCATCACCGTCCACCTGAGAGCCGACCGGCGCCACATCCAGGACGCCGACGTCTTCACGCTGCGGCGGACGGTGACGACCTACCTCAACCTTGAGATGAGCGTCGCCGACGAGATGATCTCGGTTGCGCTCGAAGCCCGACCCGACGCCGTCACGCTCGTCCCCGAAAACCCGAATGAGATCACGACCGAGGGCGGACTCGACGTGCGCGCCAACTCCAAAGCCGTGCGCGCGGCGATAGATCGGCTGCGGGAGTGCGATCTCTTCGCGAGCGTCTTCATCGACCCCGACGCCGAGCAGGTCGCCGCCGCGCGCGACGCGGGCGCGCAGCAGGTCGAGCTGTGCACGGCTCTCTACGCGGAGGCGACGCTCGGCGCGCGCGGCGTCCACGGCGAGGGCGCCGGGCGCGCGGCGGCGGAGTTAAAAAGACTGCACGAAGCCGCGCGGCTCGCGGCGCAGTCGGGTCTGAAGGTCGCCGCCGGTCACGGGCTCACCTACCGCAACGTCGGCGCGCTCGCCGCCGCGCGCGAGATCGAAGAGTTCAACATCGGGCACAACCTGATCGCGCGCGCCGTCCTCGTCGGGCTCGACCCGGCGGTGCGTGAGATGCGCGAGGCGATCAGGCGCGGGCGGGCGGGCGGTTAAGAATCGCGCGCACCGACCGGCGAAAACGCGCGCGCAAAAAAACGCCGGGGAAGCGGCGCGGCGAAGAAGAGTGGCTCCCGATCCGACCCCCCTACGCTCGCGCGCCTCCCCGGCGTCGCCTCGGCGACTGCTTGAGAGCAGCGACCGAATCTTGCATAGCATTTAACTATTAGCTGTTAGCCAACCACTAATGGCTAATGCTGGCTAATAGCTAAATGCTAACAGCTGTTATCAACTCGCGATCAGCTCCTGCTGAACTTTCGGCGGCGCGTAGCCCATGTGCTTGTAGGCGGCGCGCGTGAGTGTGCGACCGCGCGGCGTGCGGTTCAAAAAGCCGATCTGGATCAGGTACGGCTCGATGATCTCCTCGATGGACTCGCGCTCCTCGCTGATCGAGGCGGCGATGGTCCCGATGCCGACGGGCCCGCCGTCGAACTTCTCGATGATCGTCGTCAGGATTTTCCGATCCACCTCGTCCAAGCCGAACTTGTCGACCTCCATCTCGTCGAGCGCGCGGCGGGCGACCTCCTGCGTGATGCGCCCGTCGCCGATGACCTGCGCGAAATCCCGCACGCGGCGAAGCAGACGGTTCGCGATGCGCGGCGTGCCGCGCGCACGCCGCGCCAGCTCCCTCGCCCCCGTCGCCTCGATCTCGACGCCGAGAATCTCCGCCGAGCGGTGGACGATGATCTCCAGATCCTTCTGCGAATAAAAATCCAGGTGGAAGACGATGCCGAAGCGACCGCGCAGGGGCGCGGTGATGAGTCCCGCCCTCGTCGTCGCGCCGACCAGGGTGAACTTCGGCAGATCGAGTTTGATCGAGCGCGCCGCCGTGCCCTGACCGATCATCAGGTCGAGCTGGTAGTCCTCCATCGCGGAGTAGAGCACCTCCTCGATCTGCGGCTTGAGGCGGTGGATCTCGTCGATGAAGAGGACTTCGCCCTCCTGCAGATTCGTCAGGATCGCCGCCAGGTCTCCGCCGCGCTCGACCGCGGGCGCGCTCACCGTTTTCAGCGGCGCGTCCATCTCCTGCGCGATGATCTGCGAGAGCGTGGTCTTCCCCAGGCCGGGGGGCCCGAAGAAGAGCACGTGGTCGAGCGCCTCGCGTCTTCCTAGCGCGGCGCGCAAAAATATCTTCAGGTTCGTCGTGATCTTCGACTGCCCGATGTACTCGTCGAGCGAGCGCGGGCGCAAGGAAAGCTCAGCCTGCCTGTCCTCCGGCGTCGCCTCGCCCGCCACGAGCGCGCGCTGCTCCTCACTCTGCTCCGAAATGATTGCCTGCGACATCCGTCAAACGCCCCCCTTGAAAGCCCTGTGTGCCTTATATCGACGTGAGACGGATTATACCTTCTTTGAATCGTTGTTGCAAGAGTGAAACAAAAATAAAAGTGAAAAAGGCGGAAGCTCCGGCGCGTACTTTCGCGCTTTCGCGCGAGTTTCCGCCCGTTTCGGGCTCATTTCCGGTCTCTCTAGCGGGCGAGGGTAGAGTGGTCTTCCGCGGCGAGCTGGATGCGCACCATCGAGCGTTCGAGCTCTGCGCGGGCGCGCTCGAAGTCTTCTTCCGTCCCGCTGAAGGCGCTCAAAGTTTTTTCGGCGTGCTCGCGCGCGAGGCGCGCGCGGGCGGCGTCGATCTCTTCGGGCCGCTCGGCGAGGTCGGCGAGGACGGAGACGCGGTCGTCGCGAACTTCGACGAAGCCGCCCGAGACGTGCAGGCGTTTGGTCGTCGGCCCTTGCGCGTAGGAGAGCACCCCGGTCTGCAACTGCGAGATGAGCGGCGTATGTCCGGGCAGGATGCCCAGCTCGCCGCCCGCGCCCGGCACGGTCACCGAGTCCACCGCCTCGGACAGGAGGTTACGCTCCGGCGTGATGATGTCGAGTTGTAAAGGCATAAAGAAGTGATGGGTGATGAGTGATGGGTGATGAGTAGAAGAGTTTTTAACTCATTACTCATCACCCATCACTCATCACTTCGTTACGCTGAAGCCATCTCCTGCGCTTTCTTCCGCACGTCTTCGATGGTGCCCTGGAGGAAGAAGGCTTGTTCGGGGATGTCGTCGCACTTGCCGTCGAGGATTTCGCGGAAGCCGCGCACGGTGTCTTCGAGTTTGACGTAGGCGCCCTTCAAGCCCGTGAACTGCTCGGCGACGAAGAAGGGCTGCGAGAAGAAGCGCTGGACTTTGCGCGCGCGCGAGACGGCGAGCCTGTCCTCCTCGGACAGCTCGTCGAGACCGAGGATGGCGATGATGTCCTGCAACTCTTTGTAGCGCTGAAGGACTTTCTTCACGTCCTGCGCCGTCTTGTAATGCTCCTCGCCGACGATGCGCGGGTCGAGGATGCGCGAAGAGGAGTTGAGCGGATCGACCGCCGGGTAAATCCCCAGCTCGGCGATCTGGCGCGAGAGCGCGGTCACGGCGTCGAGGTGCGCGAAGGTGGTCGCCGGAGCCGGATCGGTGTAGTCGTCCGCCGGGACGTAGACGGCTTGGATGGAAGTGATCGCGCCGGTCTTGGTCGAGGTGATGCGCTCCTGCATCTCGCCCATCTCGGTGGCGAGGTTCGGCTGGTAGCCGACCGCCGAGGGCATGCGCCCGAGGAGGGCGGAGACTTCCGAGCCGGCCTGCGTGAAGCGGAAGATGTTGTCGATGAAGAGCAGCACGTCCAAGCCCTGATCGCGGAAGTACTCGGCGATGGTCAGGCCCGAGAGCGCGACTCTCAGGCGCGCGCCCGGCGGCTCGGTCATCTGCCCGTAGACGAGCGCGACCTTCGACTTGTCGAGCGAGGCGTTATCGACCTTCGTCATGTCGAACTCGCCGGTCTTCTCGAAGTGCTCGTTGAAGGCGTCGCCGTACTGGATGACCTTCGACTCGACGAACTCCCTGAGCAGATCATTGCCCTCGCGCGTGCGCTCGCCGACGCCCGCGAAGACCGAGAAGCCGGAGTGCTGCGTGGCGACGTTGTTGATGAGCTCCTGGATGAGTACGGTCTTGCCGACGCCCGCGCCGCCGAAGAGGCCGATCTTGCCGCCGCGCAGGAAGGGCTGGATGAGATCGACGACCTTGATGCCCGTCTCGAACATCTCGAGCGAGGTCGCCTGCTCGTCGAGCGTCGGCGCGTGGCGGTGGATCGGGTAGCGGATTTCAGTCGTCACCGTGCCGAGGTTGTCTACGGGGTCGCCGATGACGTTGAGGACGCGCCCCAGGGTCGCCTCGCCGACGGGCATCGTGATGGGTCCGCCCGTGTTGAGCGCCTTCATGCCGCGCACGACGCCCTCGGTCGGCTTCATCGAGACGGTGCGCACGCGCCCCTCTCCGAGGTGCTGCTCGACCTCGCAGATGATGTCGATTGCGCCGGGCACGTCGAAGCCTTCACTGACGACGCGCAGCGCCGTGTAGATCGGCGGCAGGTGATGCTCCTCGAACTCCACGTCGATGACGGGTCCGATCACCTGCACGACCTTGCCGTCGAACCCGTTGCCCGTGCCCACGTTCCCCTGAGGCGTAGCCATACTTTTCCGAAACTCCTCTTCAGCGCGATAAGTGTTGGTGAAAAACTTTTGCGGGTTACTTAAGACGTGGAAGATAACACAAGGCGCGCCTCTGGCAAAGCAGGCTCGCCGGCGCGCGCGCGCCGACAACAGTCTGGCGCGCGCGCGCTGCCGCTGGTAGAATGGGGTCACTACGAAATCCGCGCGCCCCTCGGCGAAGGCGGGACGGGTGCGGCTTACGAGGCGCAAGACCTGAGACTGCGCCGCGCCGTGGTCGTCAAAGTGCTGCGCGCGGCTGTAGGCGACGCGGGCGAAGAGGCGGAGCGACGACTGCTGGCGGAGGCGCGGCGCGCGGCGTCGATCAGCCACCCGAACGTCGCCGCCGTCTACGAGGTCGGGCGCGCGGACGATCTCCCCTACATCGTCATGGAGCGCGTCGAAGGGGAGACGCTCGCGCGCAGGCTCGCGCGCGAGCCGTTCGACCTGCGAAGCGCGCTCGACACCGCCGCCGCCATCGCCGACGCCCTCGGCGCCGCGCACGCACGCTCCGTCATCCACTGCGACGTTAAGAGTTCGAACGTCATGCTCGCGCGCGACTCGACGGTGAAGGTGCTGGACTTCGGGCTGGCTCAGCTGTCGGGGCAGACCGAGCGCGCGTTCGAAGGCGCGGGCGGCGTCGCTTCCGCCTCATCATCCCTCCCCCTCTCGGGGCAGACTCTCGCCCAGACGGCGGGCGCGTGCCGGGTCGGCGGCACGGTCGGGTACATGTCGCCCGAACAACTTCGCGGCGAGCCGCTCGACGCGCGCACGGACATCTTCAGCCTCGGAGTCGTGCTCTACGAAATGGTCGCGGGGCGCAAGCCGTTCGCGGGCGCGACCGCCGCCGACACGCTGCGCGCGACGCTCGAAGAAGAGCCGCCGCCGCTCGGCACGCAACGCGACGACGTGCCGCTCGAACTCGAAGGCATCGCCCGCCGCGCGCTCGCCAAGGATCGCGCGGAGCGTTACCAGAGCGCGCGCGAGATGGGCGAAGACCTCCGTCGCCTGAGCGCGCGGCTCGACCCCGCAGGCGCTCGGAGTGAGCTTCCAGCCGCGAACGCGCCGGCGGCGACTCCGTCGGCTTCGCACGTGGGAGCGCGTGCTGCTTTGCGACGAATCAAACGTGCGGCGCCCATCTTCGCGCGGCGGAAAGTCTCGCCGCCCGCGCAGGCGGCGCCGACGGACGTTGCGTTCCGCGGGCTGCTCCCGTTTCAAGAAGCCGACCGCGAACGCTTCTACGGGCGCGAGGCGGAGACGCGCGCGCTCCTCGGCACCGTCTCGCACGCGGACTTCCGCTTCGGCGTGCTCTTCGGCGAGTCGGGGTGCGGCAAGACCTCTCTGTTGAGAGCCGGGCTCGTGCCGAAGCTGTGGGAGGAGGGCTTCGTGCCGCTCTACTGCCGCTCGTACAAAGACCCGCTCGCGACGCTCCTGGGAGAGTGCCGGAAGCGGAGTGGTCTCGAAATCGGCGGGGGCGAGCAGCCCGCCGATTACCTGCGGCGCGCGGCGGAAGAGCTCGGCGGCACGCTCGTCGTCATCTGCGATCAGTTCGAAGAGTTCTTCATCAACTTCCGCGCCGAAGCGGAGCGCGAGCCGTTCGTCTCCTTCGTCGCCGCGTGCCACGCGGACGCGAGCCTCAACGCCAAATTCCTCCTCTCGATCCGCGGCGACTTCCTCCACCTCATCAGCGCGGAGTTCGAAGGGCGCGTCCCCGACCCGCTCACGAGCGCGCGGCTCTACCGCCTGCGCAACTTCGACGAGGAGAGGGCGGCGGCAGTCATCGAAAAGTGTGCGCGCGCGGCTCGGCTCCCGTTCGAGGAGGGGCTGAGCCGACGCCTCGCGCGCGATCTCGCGGAGGGCGGCGCGGTGCTGCCGTCGGAGTTGCAGATCGTCGGCGAGCGCCTTCAGAGCCGGAGAATCTTCACCTTTCAAGACTACCGGCGCGCGGGCGGCAAAGAGCAGCTCGTGCACGAGTTTCTGGAAGACGTGATCGCGGCGTCGGGAGATCGCGAGGCGGCGCAGCTCGTTTTGCGCAGCCTCATCTCCGAAGAGAACACGCGGCTCGCGCTTACCGCCGCGGAGATCGCGCGCCGCACGCAGCGCAGCCGCGAGGCGACGGCGCGCACGCTCCGGCTGTTCGTCGCCGCGCGCCTCCTGCGCGAGATACAGGAGGACGAGCCGTGGCGCTACGAGCTCGTGCACGAGTACCTGGTCGAGAAGATCAACCGCGTGACGGGGCGCGTGATGGACGCGACGCAGCGCGCGAACCGCCTGCTGCGCCAGTACCTCTCGGACTACTCGGCCGACCCGCGCACACGCATCCCGCTCGGCAAGCTCCTCTTCATCCGCCGCTACGCGGGCGTGGCGCAGACCGAGCGCGGGCGCGGGCTGTTCGCCAAGAGCCTGCGCCGCGGGCTGGTGCGCGCCGTGACGCTCGCGCTCCTGCTCGTCGTCTCGACGGCGCTCGCCGCGGCGGCGCTCTCCCTGACCGACGAGTGGGACGGCACGCACCTCGCCGACGGGCACACGGCGGCGGCGCGGCAGGTCGCCTTCTCGCCGGACGGCCGGCGGCTCGTCTCGGTCGGCGAGGACGGGCGCGTCATCGTCTGGGACTTCGCGAGTCGCCGGAGGCTCGCCACCCTGACCGAACACGCGGGCGCGGTCACGACCGTCGGCTACTCGCCAGACGGCAGGTGGTTCGCGACCGGCGGCGCGGACAAGACGGCTGTCGTGTGGGACGCTTCGACGTTCGAGCGCGTGGCGACCTTGCACGATCACACGGAGGCTGTCACAGCCGCCGCCTTCACACCCGACGGAAAATATCTCGCGACGGCTTCGTGCACACCGGACGAGCGCACGGTGCTCTGGAGTGTGGGGCGCTGGGAGAAGGTGCGCGAGCTACAGTTCGGCAACTGCTGGGGGACGCTCCCGTTCACGCCGGACAGCCGCAGGGTCGTCGATCATCTCATGGGCGTATGGGAGCTAGAGACGGGTCGCAACGTCGCACCGCCCAATGTTGACTGGGAAGGGAACTGGGTCTCACTCTCGCCCGACGGGGCACTCGCCGTGGCTGCGACGCCCGGCGGCAACGTGCGCTTCTTCGATCTCAACCGGCGGAAACAACTCGACAACCCGCACGTCCACCGCGACCACGGTCGCGCCGTCGCCTTCTCGCCCGACGGTCGTTACATCGCGACCGGCGCGGAGAAGATCATGCTGTAGGACGCCGCGACGCGGAAGCAGATCACGCCGCTCGAATATTCGTCCATCGTCTGGAACCTCGTCTTCTCGCCCGACGGTCGCTACCTCATCTCGACGCACGGCGACGGCGCGATCCTCGTCTGGGACGTAAACACGCGTGAGCGCGTCGCCAACTTTAACGAGCACAGCGGGGCGGTGCAGTCCGTCGCGTTCTCGCGGGACGGTCGGCGCGTCGCCTCGGCGGGCGAAGACGGCTCGGTCATCGTCTGGGACGCCGCGAGCGGGCACAAGGAGAACGTCTTCGCCGACTACAAGAACAGCGTGAACGCCGTCGCCTTCGCGCCCGACGGCGGGTGGCTCGCCACAGCCGATCAGGACGCGGAGATACGCCTCCTCGATCTCGCGCGCGGCGTGTCGCGGGAGATCGGCGACGGCAACTACTGCGTGGCCATCTCGCCGGACGAGCGGTGGGTGGCGACTTCCGTCAGCGTGTTCGACCGCGCGGCGGATCGCGCCATCTCCTACATGGATTTAAGTTCCAAAACGATGACGGCTTGCTACGGGGTGGACTTTTCGGCGGACGGTCGCCGTCTGGCGTGCGCGTCGTCGGATCACGAGAAGCTACTGCTGTTGGAGGTCGAGAGCTGGCGGCTGCTCGGCAGCGTGCGCGCGGGCGGGACGAACTTCAAGAGCGTCTGCTTCTCGCCCGACGGCAGGCTTCTCGTGACGGGCGACGTGCAGGGCGCGGTGCGTCTGTGGGACGCTTCGTCGCTTCGCGAGATAGCGCTCATCGGTCGCCACGCGGCGCGCGTCAACGCGGTCGCCTTCTCGCCCGACGGGCGCGAGGTCGCGTCCGCCTCCGACGACGAGACGGTCGCGCTGTGGGATGTGCGCCGCCGCCGCCTCGTCGCCCGCGTCGGCACGCACAACGCGCCCGTCCGCTCGGTCGCCTTCTCGCCCGACGGCAGACGCATCGTGACGGGCGGCGCGGACAAGTCTGTCCGCGTCTACACGCGGCGGCGCACGCTCTGGGGTTATAGCCTCGATTAAGAGTTTCCTGAGGGAGGCGCAAGCCCGATGCTTCAGGAAGTTCAACACACACGCGGCGGCGGTCGGTTCGCAGAATGAAAAACAGCGCGGCACACATCCAGAATCTCGCCGAGACCTTCGCCGCCCTGCTCGAACGCGAGCAGAGGGCCTGCGCGGAGGCGATCTCTTCGCTCGCCGACGCGATCAGATCGCTTCAGGGCGAGACGAACGATCGACGCCTGCAACGCCTCGCCGCGCAGCTCCGACAACTGCGCGAGCGGCTCGACCTGCTCGCCGCGCTGGGGCGCGACGATTTCCTCGCGAAGATCGCGCGCGAGGCTCGTGAGTTGAGAGAGGCCGGGGCGGACGCGCGCGCCGCCTCCGTGCTCGCGTCGCTCGTCGAGCTGCGCGCGCCCGCGCTCGCGCCCTTCTGCGAGACGCTGCTCGAAAGTCTCTGCGAGGCGACGGGAGCCGAGCGCGGCTTCGTCCTCGCCTACCTGCCCGAGTCAACCGAAGCCGACATCCTCGCCGCGCGCAACTTCCAGACGACGAACCTCTCGCTCGAAGAGTACGACTTCAGCCGCACGCTGCTCGGCGAAGTCTTCAAACGCGGCGCGGCCCTCCTCATCGAAGACGCCACCAACGAACCGTCGTTCGCCGCGGAGGCGAGCGTGCGCAGGCTCGAACTAAAGTCCGTGCTCGCGGTGCCGCTCGCGCAGGACGGGCGCGCCCTCGGCGCGCTCTACCTTGAGAACAACTCCGCGCCGTGCGCCTTCGGCGAAGCGGAGCTGCGCCTGCTGGAACAGGTCGCGCGCTTCGCCGTCTTCTACCTGCGGCACGCCCGCCTGCTGCCCGCCGCCTTCAGCCGCGAGGGCCGCGTCTTCTTCGACGCGAGCAAGGCGGCGGAAGGTCTCGTCGGCACGGACCCGAAGATCGTCGCGCTGCACGAAATGATCAGCCGCGTCGCGGACTCGCCCGCGACCGTCCTCGTCGAAGGCGAGTCGGGCACGGGCAAGGAACTCGTCGCGCGCGCCCTCCACTACCAGAGCGCGCGCCGCGCGCGCCCCTTCGTCGCCATCAACTGCGCGGCGATCCCCGAGAACCTTCTGGAGTCGGAGCTGTTCGGCCACGAGCGCGGCGCGTTCACGGGCGCGGCCGAGCGCCGCACGGGGCTCGTCGAGCAGGCCGAGGGCGGCACGCTCTTCTTAGACGAGGTGAGCGAGCTGGCTTACGCGCTTCAGGCGAAGCTGCTGCGCTTCCTCCAGTCGAGCGAGTTCCACCGCGTCGGCGCGCGGGAGACGACGCGCGTGGACGTGCGCGTCGTGGCGGCGACGGGCAAAGACTTGCGCGCGCTCGCGTCAGCGGGGAAGTTTCAGGAGGCGCTCTACTACCGCCTCAACGTCATCCCGCTCTTGCTCCCCCCTCTGCGCGAGCGCAGGGGCGACATCCCGCTGCTCGTCGAGCACTTCGTCGAAAAGTTCTCCGCCGCCTACGGCCGGAGCGTGCGGGTCGAGCCCGAAGTCCTCTTCGTCCTGGAAGAGTATCCGTTCCACGGCAACGTGCGCGAGCTGGAGAATCTGATGCACCGTCTCGTCGCGCTCGCCCCGGACGATCAGATACGCGTCGGCGATCTGCCCGCCGAAGTGCTCAACCTCTCGCCGCGCCGCGTCAGCCTCGCCAAAGACCCGCTCTACAAAATCCTCGGCACCGCGCCCGCCGATCTCGCGGAGCTGCGCCGCCGCCGCGAAGAGGTGAGGCGCGTGCTCGCCGAACAGGAGCGCGAACTCGCCGCGCGCGCGATCGCGGAGGCGGGCGGCAACCTCACCGAAGCCGCCGCGCGCATGAAGGTGCACCGCGTCACGCTGCACAAGATGCTCAGGAAGAGCGAGCGCCCCCGCGACTGAAGCCGACGCGACTACACTCGACCCCCGACACCACACCCGCCCCCTCCCGCACAAACTTACTTAAGTCGCTGGCGCGACACGCCCAAGTCGGCGCGCCGCGAAGTCTGCCGCGTGTAGCGCGCGGGGCTACACGCGCGAGCGCGCCGCCGACCACAACGCCGCCGCTTAGTCACCACCCCACAACTGTATACGCAATTCCACGACGCCGACCGACGACGCGGCACGGGCGTTGATTAGCGCGGGGGCAAGGACAGAATGGTCGATAGCTTCTTGCCTTGACGCGCGCCATTCCTAACGCCGCGCGTGAGAAATCTTCGTCCGACCCGGAAGGAATTCCCCCAAATGAAATCAGCCCCCAGAGCCCTCTTCGTCGTCGCTTCTCTCATCGTCGCCCTGATCGGCATCGTCTCATTCGTCAACACGCCCGCGGGCTTCGCCCAATCGGGTAGCTGGCAGAGTCTCGCACCCGTGTCGTCCGCGCGCTTCGCGCTCGCCGCCGCAGATGTCAACGGCACGCTCTACGCCGTCGGCGGCACGTTCGGAGCCTGCGACGGCTCGCAGACGCTTGAGGCTTACGACCCGGCGACTAACTCTTGGGCGACGAAAGCGCCGATGCCGACGGGTCGCTACCACCCAGCCGCCGCGTCGCTCGGAGGCAAGCTCTACGTCGTCGGAGGCGGCGTGAGCTGCGGCATCGAGTTGGCGACCGTCGAGGCTTACGACCCGGCCACGAACAGTTGGGCGGCGAGGGCACCCCTACCCGCACCGCGCGTGGAGCTGCGAGTTGCCGTCGTCGGCGGCAAGCTCTACGCGATGGGCGGCGGTCTCACCGTCACACCCCCCATCGTCCAACCCAAGTCGGATGTCTGGGAGTACGACCCCGTCGCTAACAGTTGGACGGCGAAAGCCAACATGCCGGCGGCGCTTCTCGTCTTCGGCATCGGCGTCGTGAACGACCACATCTACGTCGTCGGCGGGCAGGATAGCACTGGACAATCCAACGCCTCCACCTACGTCTTCGACCCCGCGACAAACACCTGGGCGACGAAAGCCCCGATGCCGACCCCGCGCCAATACCTCGGCGCAGCCGCCCTCGGCGGCAAGATTTACGCCTACGGAGGTCTGGTAGGCGGGCGCTCGGCGCTCGCCGAAGCCTATGACCCCGCGACCGACACTTGGTCGTCGCAGCCCTCTATGCTCACGCCGCGCTCGGAGTTCGGCTCGGCGGCGTCTGGCGGCAAGCTCTACGCCGTCGGCGGGACGAGCGACGCCGCGGGCGGCAGCACCAATAGCGTCGAGTCTTACGCGCCGCCCGCCGACTGCCCGCTCGCCTGGAGCGCGAAGTCGCCGATGCCGACGGCGCGGGCGAGCCTCGCCGTCGGCGTCCTCGGCGGTCAGCTCTACGCCGTCGGCGGCAGCGTCACCAGCAGCGGCAGCAACAACGTCGCGACGGTCGAGGCGTACGATCCGGCGTCGAACTCCTGGAGCGCGAAGCCGCCGATGAGCCAGCCGCGCGATCAGTTGGCGGTCGGCGTCATCGGTGGGAAGCTCTACGCGGCGGGCGGCTGGAACGGTTCGTCCGATCTGAGCGTGCTGGAAGTTTACGACCCGGTCGCTAACAGTTGGACGACGAAGGCGAACATGCCCACGGCGCGGCGCGCGGCTGTCGCGGGCGTGGTCAACGGCAAGCTCTACGTGGTCGGGGGCGGCGCCGCTTTCTTCGGCACTTTCAATAGGGTGGAGGAGTACAACCCTGCGACGAACACCTGGGCGACGCGCGCCCCGATGCCGACGGTGCGCGGTGCCCTCGCCGTCGTCGTGGTCAACAACATCCTCTACGCCATCGGAGGGCACGACGCCAACGGCATCCCGCTCAACAAGGTCGAAGCCTACGACCCGGCGACCGACACGTGGACGACGAAGGCATCAATGCCGACGGCGCGCAACTACCTCGGCGCCGGGGCTTTGAATGGTCTCATCTACGCCGTCGGCGGCCACGACGCCAGCGGCAACTATCACGTCAACATCGTCGAGGTTTACGACCCTGCGACGAACACTTGGGCGACCGCGCCGGCGCTGCCGACCGGGCGGTCTGGCCTCGGCACGGCGGCGTCAGGCGGCACGCTCTACACCGTCGGCGGCTTGGACTACAACCCGAGCACCAACGTCCTGACCTTCTACCGGACCGTCGAAGCCTTTACCCCCACGTGCCCGGCGCCGACGCCCACGGCGACGCCGACGCCAAACCCGACTCCTACGCCAACACCGACGCCAACACCGACGCCAACACCGACGCCAACACCGACGCCGACCGCAACACCGACGCCCACACCAACGCCTGTGCCCACCCCGACGCCAACACCTTTCCCGATCACCGCGAAGGGGAACGGCAGGCTCGCGTTCACGGCTGATCCGGGCGACGGGACGGGTCAGATTTTCGTCAGCGACGCGGACGGCGGCAACCCCGTGCAGCTCACCAACGTCGGTGAGAACTTCACCCCCGTCTTCTCTCCTAACGGCACACGGATCGCCTTCGCGAGCGACCGCGACAACCCCGGCACGAACAACTTCGAGATTTACGTCATGAACGCCGACGGGAGCGATCCGGTGCGGCTTACCTTCGCACCGCGCCCGGATCGCTCGCCCGCCTGGTCGCCTGACGGGCAGAAGATCGTTTTCCAGAGCCGACGCGACACCGCCGGCACCCCGAACTTCCAGATTTACGTGATGAACGCGGATGGCAGCAACCAGACGAGGCTGACTAATAATAATGCTGCGTCCGACCGCGGACCCACTTGGTCGCCCGACGGCACGCGCATCGCCTTCCATAGCAACCGCGGCGGCGGACGCTCTCACCTCTACCTGATGAACCCGGACGGCAGCAACCAGAGGCAATTGCTTCCGAACCCGGAGACGACGCTCGAAGAGGCGCAGGCCGCTTGGTCGCCCGACGGCACGCGGCTCCTCTTCACCGGCGGTGATCTCGCCGGCGGGCAGTCCGACATCGTGTCGAGCAAGCTCTACTCTATGCGCGCCGATGGCTCCGACCCGGTTCAAGTGACGACGAGTCCCGCCGAGGCGGTTGATCTCTCCGCCACCTACTCGCCGAACGGCGCGCGCATAGCGTTCCTCAGATGCCCCGACGCCGCGGCGACCGTCTGCGCGATCGTGACCGCTGACTCCAATGGTGGCTCCGTGTCGCCGCCCGTTCACAACGCGACGGAGGGTCACGCCGTCTCCTGGCAGGCGGTCGCAGACACTACAGCTCCGACGACTGCCGCCAACGTCAACGCGACTGCCGGCAGCAACGGCTGGTACACGAGCACCGCGGCGGTGACGCTCAACGCCGCAGACAATAGCGGCGGCACGGGTGTTAAGCGGATCAGCTACAGCGCCTCCGGCGCGCAGACCATCGCGCCGACGAACGTGGGCGGCGCGTCCGTCACCTTCATGATCACCGCAGAGGGCCAGACGACCCTCACCTACTTCGCGACAGACAACGCCGACAACACGGAGGCGGCGCACACGCTCACGCTGAAGATCGACAAGACGCCGCCCCTCTTCGCCGTGCCTCCGCCCGTCCAAGCCGAGGCAACGAGCCCCGCGGGAGCCGCCGTGAGCTACAGCGTCGTCGCCACTGATAACTCCGGCGTGGCTCCGAACGTGAGCTGCGACCGCCCGTCGGGGAGCACCTTCCCGCTGGGGACGACGGACGTGGCTTGCACGGCGACGGACGACGCGGGCAACAGCGCGGGCGTAAGTGTCCGGGTCAATGTCACGGACACCACAGCACCGGCTCTCACCGTCCCCGCGGACATCACCGCGGAGGCGACGGGCCCCGCGGGCGCTGTGGTCACTTACAACGTGCTCGCGACGGACGTTGCGGACTCACACCCCGCGGTGAGTTGCGATCACCCTTCGGGGAGCACCTTCGCCGTCGGCTCGACGCCGGTGGCTTGCGCCGCGACCGACGCCAGCGGCAACACCACGGCGCGCGGCTTTACCGTGAACGTGGGGGACACCACCGCGCCGTC
>JAIVJC010000048.1 GCA_020200235.1 Acidobacteriota bacterium
CTCCGAGGACGAGGCAGTCCATCTCCGTGCGCATGAAGCAGGTGTAAGCCTGCTCCGGCGTGCAGACGATGGGCTCGCCGCGCACGTTGAAGGAGGTGTTGACGACGACGGGGCAGCCGGTCAGGCGATCGAACGCCGCGATCAGATCGTAGTAAGCGGGATTGTCTTCGCGCCGGACGGTCTGGACGCGCGCGGAGTAATCGACGTGCGTGACCGCCGGGATCGTGGAGCGCGGGACGTTCAGCTTCTCGACGCCGAAAAGTTTCTCCTCCGCGCCCGTCACGGGGACGCGCAGGTGCTCGCGCACGGGCGCGACCAGGAGCATGTAGGGCGAGTCGCAGTCCAGCTCGAAGTATTCGTGGACGCGCTCGCGCAGGACCGAGGGCGCGAACGGGCGGAACGACTCGCGGAATTTGATCTTCAGGTTCATCTGCGACTGCATGCGGGGCGAGCGCGGATCGCCGAGGATCGAGCGCGCGCCGAGCGCCCGAGGCCCGAACTCCATCCGACCGCTGAACCAGCCGACCACCTTCTCGCGCGCGAGCAGCGCCGCGACCGTCTCCGCCAACTCTGACCGCTCGACGCGGCGGTAGCTCGCGCCGACCGAATCGAGGAAGCTCTGAATCTCACCGCCCGCGAATTCCGGTCCGAGGTAAGAGCCGCGCATCCCGTCGGCGTGCCCGCCGCAGACCCGCGCCACGTCGCGCGCGTTCCCGAGGTACTGATGCCAGACCGAGAGCGCCGCGCCGAGGCTGCCCCCGGCGTCGCCCGCCGCGGGCTGAATCCAGACGTTCTCGAACATGCCTTCGCGAAGTATCCGCCCGTTGCCGACGCAGTTGAGCGCGACGCCGCCGGCGAGGCACAGGTTCTTCTCGCCCGTCTCCTTCCGCGCCTGCCGCGCCATCCTCAGCATCGCCTCCTCGGTCACGTCTTGCACGGAGCGCGCCAGGTCCATCTCGCGCTGCGTCAACTCGCTTTCGGGCTTGCGGGGCGCGCCGCCGAAGAGGCGGTCGAACTTCTCGTTCGTCATCGTCAGCCCGCCCGCGAAGTTGAAATACTCCATGTTCATGCGCAAGGAACCGTCCTCGCGCAGATCGATGAGCGTGTCGAGAATCTGGCGGACGTAGCGCGGCTCGCCGTAGGGCGCGAGCCCCATCACCTTGTACTCGCCGGAGTTGACCTTGAAGCCCGTGTAGTAGGTGAAGGCGGAGTAGAGCAGGCCGAGCGAGTGCGGGAAGTGAAGCTCTTTCAGCAGGTGCAGCTCGTTCGCGCGACCGTAGCCGTAGCTCGACGTAGCCCACTCGCCGACGCCGTCCATCGTCAGCACAGCCGCCGACTCGAACGGCGAGGGGAAGAACGCCGACGCGGCGTGCGACTCGTGGTGCTCGGTGAAGAGGACTTTGCCCTTGTAGCCTTCGCACCGCTCGCCGATCTGCTCGCGGATCCAGAGCTTCTCCTTGATCCAGACGGGCATCGCCAACATGAAGGAGCGCCAGCCGCGCGGCGCGTAGTCGATGTAGGTTTCGAGCAGCCGCTCGAACTTCAGCAAGGGCTTATCGTAGAAGGCGACGAAGTCGAGATCGGAGCCTTCGATCCCGGCGCGCTTGAGGCAGAACTCGACGGCGTTCGCGGGGAAGTCCTGATCGTGCTTCCTGCGCGTGAACCGCTCCTCCTGCGCGGCGGCGACGATCTCGCCGTCGCGCACGAGGCACGCCGCAGAGTCGTGGTAGTAGGCTGAGATGCCGAGGATGTACATACCGACCGGTCGTAGTTTAAGCGATAAAGTCTAGCGCCTCGGTTTGCGGCAGGCACGGGACGTAACAGGCGCGCGGATTATAACAGGAAGCCGTCGTCGAACGCCCGCGACCTCGGCTGCGTGGTGCCCCCGCTACCAGCCCGCGCTCCGGATCGCTTCGCCCACCGTCGTCGCGAGGATGTGATAGCCCCGCGCGCTGGGGTGACTCTCAGTGGTCTGGGGGTAAACCTGCTCACCGCCCGCGGCGGCGGCCGACAGCCGGGGGAGGGCGTCCACACATTTGACGCCCGAGGCCGCGCACTGCGCCTCGATCTCGGCGCGGGCACGCCCCTCCATCGCCACGAGGCGTTCGTAGACGGGATCGAGTCGCCCCGCCTGCGCCCTCATGGCCCCGGCGTAAGCCGACTCCTTCGAAGGTATCAATAGGACGAGCAACTTGACGTTGGCGGCGTCGGTGCGCGATTTGAGGCCGGGCAGCGTTGCTTTCGTGATGCGCAACCCTTCGGCGATGCGCGGGTCTTCGAGATCGACCGCCGTCAGCCGGTAGGCGGGGTGGAAGACGGTGCGCGTGCGGCCGGTCTCATAAACCACGCCCTGTTCCGGGTGCGCCCGCGCCCACCTCTTCCCGACTTCGAACCAGGCATCCGTCTTCCACAACCCCGAACGGTCGAGAAGCCGCCCCACGGCCGTGTGCCCGCGCAGCCAGTAGCCCCAGTCGGCGGGTTGATCTCGGCCGAAGGTCTGCATGAACTCTTTCTCGCTTTTCGAGAGCGACTCGGAGCGCTCCATGATCGTATCCCGCAGCAGCTCCGGCGCCGGCGAAGTTAGCCGCCACGCCGCGTGGTACTCGCTCACGTAGGCGAGGTGGTAAGCGTCGTAGAGATCGTTGCCGAAGTAGAGACCGACGACGACGATCCTCGGCGAGAGGGCGAGTGCCCGATCCGCCAGCACCAAGTATTGGAGCGGCCCGTAGCCGCCGAGCGACATGTTGTAGGTCGCGCGCCCGGAGATTCTGCCCAGGACTTGCGGCCAGGCGTCTTCCATCTTCACGTTGACGCCCCACGTCTGGGAGTCACCGACCGCCACGATCTCGGCGCGCTCCGGCGCGGCCGTGTTGCGGAAGCCGTTGGCGTCGTGCCCCGGCGCGAAGGCGGGGAGGCGATGGCCGAGAGCCGGATCGGGCTGGATTAACTCGTCCACGATGATCGCGCGCCGGCGCGCCTTTTCCACCTGACGCAGCCCGAACTCGGCGATCAGCAAGCCGATGACCAGGCTCACCGAGAGCAGGGCGAGTTTGGCGGAAAGACGGTGTCTGAAATTAAGTAACATGAGGCTGCCGGTCACGGTCTAAACGATCCGCCGGGACGATTTGGGACGACTCGAATGTCTCTCGAAAGCGGGTGCGCCGCCGGGGAGGGCGGATAAAAGCCTACAATAATAACACCTGCGGATAAAGCCCGCGATTTAACAGGTCAGGGCGAGAGGGATTCGCAGAGCCTCCGCGTCAGCACTTCTCCGGCGACGCGATGCCCTTCGACGTTCCAGTGGCCGTTGCCGAGTTCCTCGCCGAAGCCGTGGAGGAAGACGTGGTTGCGCTCGGCGTAAAGCTGCAACTCCGGTGCCAGTGTGAGGACGGTAAAGCCCCCGCGCGCGCCGAGCGACTCGATGCGCTTGTCCGGGTAGAAGAGGTCTGTCGCGCCCGCCCGGCGCATGAACGCCTCGCGCGCCGCCGGCTCCGGGTGAACCTGTATGCCGTTGCTCAAAGTCACGACGACGAACCTCGCGCCGCGCGCACTCACCTCGTCGCGCATCTCAACGACCAGCGCCTCGGTGACGCGCCAGGCGTCCTGCCACGTGTCGTCTAAAGGCTCCCGGTAGATCAGGTTGTCGAGCCCGATTTCGTCCCACCGCGCTACGCGATCAGTCGCGGCGTCACGATCCGCGGCGGCGTTCGCCTTAACGTTCGTTACGATCTGCGGGGCGCCCGCCGTCGCGGCTTTCCTCGCGCGCCGCAGCGCGAGGTAGTTCTTGATCGCGTACTGAGTTTGATGGAGCGCCTGCGCGACGCGCGACGAGTCTCTGATCCACGCGCCGAGGCGGCTGAGGGGAGAGGAACGCAACTGGAAAGCGCGCGAGTCGCGGAACGAATCGTCGAGCGCGAGCCGGCCGTCGCGGAAGACGAAGTAGGGAACCTCGTCTGTGCGCTTGAGCGCGCGGGAGTTGTCCGTGATGTCGTTGTTCGTCGTGACGGCGAGCATTACGAGATCGGGCGCGTAGTCCCAGACTTTGCCGCGCAGCGTCAGAAGCTCCTGCGCCGTGCCGTAGCCGGAGACGCCGAAGTTGATAACCTCGACCTCTCTACCGCCGACGGCGGGGCACGCGCGCAAGTTAGCTTCGAGCACGCGCCAGAACGCGGCGTCCGCGGGAACCTGCAACGCTTCGGCGTAGGAGTCGCCGAGGAGGGCGACGCGGAATGTGTCGGGCGGCTTCCGCCGCGAGTGCTCGCGGTCTCGCAAGCCGTCCGAGTTGATTTGGACGTAGGACTCGCCCTCCTTGCGATACCAGCCGCGCATGCCGGGCTGAAGCCGGTAGCCGCGCGAGTCGTCGGTCGTGTAGAAGGTGGGGAAGGTGTAGCCGACGACGCGCAGCGCGATCTCCGCGACTAAGAGACCGGCGAGGAGGCTCACGAGGATGAGCGACAGCTTGATCGCGCGCCTCTTGCGCCTGCCCCAGTGTTGACCAACGCTTTGCGAATGCTTCGTCACGAGTGGGCGATGATAAAGCAACCCGGCGCGGGGCGCGACCCTTCGATCAGTACCACTTGAAGATGCCGACGATGTTCGAGTAGTCGTCCGTCCAGACGCGGCGCGCGGGGTCGCCCGCGAGCGGCTTCCACTGCGCGTCTCCGGCGAGCGGCGCGAGGTCTTCCGCCGCGCGTGCGACGGCGACCCAGTGCGAGGGCTCTTTGTCGGGGTTGCGGATGTCGTCGTCGGATGAGAGCGCGGCGAGCCCGCGGCTGAGCGCGAGGTCGGCGACGACCGGGTGCAGGTCGAGGCTGCGGTTCGAGACGTGGAAGAGCACGACGCCGCCGGGCGCGAGCTTCGAGAGGTAGAGGTCGAGCGCTTCCAGCGTCATCAGGTGCAGGGGAATCGCGTCGGAGCTGAAGGCGTCGAGGACGATGAGACCGTAAGCGTTCGCGTGCGCGTCGGCGAGTCGCAGTCGCGCGTCGCCGAGGACTATCTGGACGGGCATGGCGCTCGCGCAGTAGGAAAGGTATGTGAAGTAGTCGGGCGTCTCGGCGACGCGCACGACGGCGGGGTTGATCTCGTAGAACGTCCAACGCTGACCCGCGCGCGCGTAAGCGGCGGTCGCGCCCGTGCCGAGCCCGACGACGGCGACCTCAGGCGATCCCGGACGAGAGTCGAAGGCGGCGAAGACGGAGGCGAGCGGACCCGTGCGGTGGTAGTAGGAGAGCGGCTCGCACTGCTTGCTGAGCTGCGTCGATTGACGACCGTGGATGGTCGTGCCGTGGTAGAGCCAGTGGACGTCGCTGCCCGCGTCCTGCGTCACGCGGAGCGTGCCGAAGAAGTTGCGCTCGGTCAGAAGCGCCCGCGTGTCGAGCGAGCGGTAGAACGCGCTGCCGAGCATGACCGCGCCGAGGGCGAGGGCGAAGCGAACGGGGCGGCGGCGCAACAGGTACGCGAGGATGAGCGGCACGCCGACGACGAGGGCGAGGCTCTCGGTCGTCCACCAGCCGACGCGGGCGACGACGAGCGCGAACGCGATGGCGAGCACGCCGAGCGCGGCGGCGTAGCCGAGGTCGAGCCAGCGCTCGCGCTGCGGGTCGCGCGCCTCGTCGGGGGCGCGGCGCGGGATGAGCGCGCAGGCGATGAGGACGGCGAGCGGGTACTCGACGATGTGCTTGAAGACGACGGGCGCGACGAGCGCGTTGAAGAGTCCGCCGAGCGCGCCGCCGACCGACATCCAGAGGTAGAACTCCGCGAGGTGTCGGGTGGCGGGGCGGTCGTCGGCGAGTCTGCCGTGGCACATCAGCGCGGCGACGAAGAAGAAGAGCAGGTGGAGGAGGACGAGGAACCACGTCGGCTGCGTCGCCCCCGACAGGTACGCGAGCAGGAAGACGAGGGTGACTCCCGGCATCACGAACTCGACCCACCGCCGCCGCACGATCCTGCGCCGCGCGAAGGCGACGATGAGCGTTAAGAGGTAGAGCGAGAGCGGCACGACCCAGAGCAGCGGCAGCGAGGCGATGTCGGTCGAGACGTAAGTCGTCACGCCCAGCATCAAACTCGACGGCACGAACGCGAGCAAGACCCACATCGCGCGCCGACGCTTTGTTAACGCCCCCTCGTCGATCGGTTGCGGCTCGTGTCGCTCCGCCTCTTCGCCCCCGATCGCCGCCCGCGCGGCTCTGGAGTTCGCGACCAGCGCGACCGCGCCGCAGAGCGCGACGAGCAGCGCGAGCGCGCCGTAAGAGGCAGCCCACAGCCAGCTCTGGCGGCGCAGGGCGAGCAGCGGCTCGATCGCGAGCGGGTAGCCGACGAGTGCGAAGAGGCTCCCGGCGTTGCTCGCCGCGTAGAGGAAGTAAGGGTCGCGCGCCGACTCGTGGCGCGTCGCGGTGAACCAGCGCTGGAGCAGCGGCGAGAGCGTCGAGAGGACGAAGAAGGGGAGACCGACGACGAGAAAGAGGCGACCGAGCAGCCAGAGCGCGGGGTTGCCCTCGCGCGGAACATTCGCGGCGGTCGCGGGCGAGACCCAGACGGGGAAACTGACCGTCGCGACGGCGAGGAGCAAAACTTGCGCGACGATCTGCTGCCGCAGCGTGAGTCGGCGCGAGGCGAAGAGGGCGTAGGCGTAGCCCGCGAGCAGGACGGTCTGGAAGAAGAGCAGGCAGGTGTTCCAGACGGCGGGCGTGCCGCCGAGGAGCGGCAGGAGCATCTTCGCCACCATCGGCTCGACCCAGAACAGGAGCGCCGCGCTAATGAACAGAGTTGCAGCGAAGAGGAAGGTTAGGGTGCGTCTGTGTGCGACCATGTGATCAATGGCGACATAATGTTTAGAGGTATTCGTGTTTAGCGCCGCGAGTGCGGAAGAGTGTAGCCGACGGCGAGAGCCTTGTGAACAGAACGGGAGGGGACGGGATAACCTGACAGACAGGGGGTGGTCAATACTTATCTGACAGTAAGACTGTCATGAGTCAATAACTTAATGGTTTCGGTTTCCTTTCGCTCGTGGGACAGGGGTAGGTAATTCCACAAATGAACCTTTTGTGGAATTATAGTACGAAAGCTCTTACCTCCAACGGGACATTACAGTCTGGCGCGCGACCACTCCACCGTAGCTTTTACTATGAGATTTTTAGGGGCTATCCAGTGCAACGGGGCAGTTCAGTTATAAGGTCTCATTCAAAAAGAGAGCCAAGTGAGCCGTTTGAATCTTAATTCCAGGTTAGAGTTATTCCGAGCAATTCAAGAAGGGGGAAGTCCTTCGATGACGGACTTCCCTTTGGGACTTGGGACTATCTTCTCGATTTCCGTCAAAGATAATCTCAGTTACTACTCCTTTTTGATCTCTTGAATTATCCAAATTTCCAATGTGCCTTTAAGTTTAGCATTGCCTTTTTCAAACTTTGGCTCAAGAGTAATATTCGTCTCTTTTTTGAGATAATTGGTTAGGGCTTTAGCAATGCTAGCCTCGGACTTATCAAAGTACCTCAGTGCGATTGGTGGTTCGTTTTCAACATCCGGGGGGTTATCAGGTGTTTTAGGGTCTCTGGCTTTGCACCCTATTTTTCTTAGTGCATCTCTGATTCTTTGTGCGTCTCCAAGACTGTTCTCGGGCACAACAGCAATAATAATTGACTGCACAGACGCACACAGTTTTATAGGAGCGTAATTATCACGTACTGCTTCGATCAAGCTATAATCAGCCCTGGCTTTACAAAAGTCTAATATATCTCTCTCTGTCAGTTGAAAATCAACGCCACACTTCTTAATTTCATCAATCATGAATTGTTTGTCTTTATCTGTTGTGTACTTCTTCAGCGATTCCTCTATACCTTTCTTAGTGTAAGGCCCCTCCTTACATTCTTGGGCATGTATAGTCATACACATTGAGAGTAAAAACGAGAGAACAAACAATACGATCATCACAAACTTTTTTTTACGGTCGGCTAATCCAGCTTCTTTAATCTCCATTGGCGCCTCCTGAATTTAGCTTGCACTATACTCCCAAGGTTAATCTAACTTCTATTTTACATAGGGGGATCAGTTTTACGCATGGTTTTTCTTATCTCTTCTTTCCTATCTATGGGGGGTGGTTTTGGTCTCGGAGTTGGAGTCGGTTTTGTCTGAGAGCGTTGCAGAACGATTGTCTGAGAGCGTTGCAGAACGAAAGGTTCACGTCCCGTTTGGCTCGGAGGTAAGCACCTCTCCTTCTTTTCATAGTTAGTGGCGCTAACATTAATACATGCTGAGTTAGAGGAAGGCGACATCACATACTGGTAGCCCCCTACTGAGTCTGTTCTTTTCTCCTGTATGTTTCCTCTCTCATCACGAATTTGTACGATAGCCCCATTTATAGGGTTACCGTCATCATCAATTACTTGGCCCGCATACTCCACATCCGTGTTGGAGAGTGGTTGAGTGATATTTTTAGTCTCGCCCTTAAGTTGAGTGACTAGGAACCCAATAAAACCTAGCACCATAGCCAGAAGTGCGAGCCCGAAGAGTCCAGTAATGATTATAATAATAACTTTTCTGCCGGCAGTTCTGGTTAGGCTGGGGAAAATGTTCTTAGCTATTATTTGTCTACAAATAAAAAAAAGGATTGCGGCAAAGAGGCCGCTTAAGGCGAGAGGTGTTGATATCTTCGATGCTATCTCGAAGATATTCTCCATAACAATCTCCAATACTATTGAAGTTTTAATGTGATAAGCGATTTTTACCGCTATCCACAGCTAAAATTCAAGCATTATTTGTGGCATTTTCATTTCCAAATTATCCAGAGTAACAAAGCTTGGTATAATGAACGGGACAGAAGAACTCAACTGTCCCGTTCACGCCTTCTACACTTTTACATAATCACCGAAATCAGAACCCGATGAGGGGGGTATCCCTATCCCACGAAATAACTCTTTTGTTGGATTGAAATTATTTGAAACAAAGGTTTCTGTGAGTTTCCTGCGTGTTATACGGGGGCGATGCGGTAGTCGAGGCGGGCGTAGCCGGAGAGGTCGAGGATGCGGTAGATGCGCTTGGAGAGCCGCTGGAGCTTCGCCGCCAACTCGTCGTTGCGCCCCGTGTCTTCGGAGAGGACGGCGGGCTTCGTGACGACGCCGATCTTCTCCTGGTAAGCCGCGTTCCACTTCACGTTCGAGGTGGCGATCTTCGGCATGTCGCCGCGCCAGTTCTCCATGTCCAGCTCCCACGGCGTGTAGGTCTGCAGGTTGCGGTTGCCGATGACGCTGACGTAAACCTCCTTGCCGTCGATGAACTGCTCGGCGATGGCGTGCTTGCCCGTCGTGCGGTGGATGAACTCGACGCGCTCGGACAGCTTCTCGTCCGTGTCCACGAGCGACGCCTGCGAGATGCCGAACGAGCCCTCGTCGACGAGCGACTTGACGAAGAGCGGGAAGTCGAGGTGCGCGGGGCGCTTCACCTTCAGCCCGACGGGGAAGACGGCGAAGCCGGGCACGTCGATGCGATGGTAGTGGAGAATCTTTTTCGTGAGCGCCTTGTCGTGCGTCAGGGTCAAGCCCAGCGGGTTGCAGCCGGTGTAGGGGAGCCGGCGCAGCTCCAGGTAGCTGACGACGTGCTGATCGAAGAGCGGGTAGCCGTCGAACTCTTCCAGGAGGTTGAAGGCGACGTGCGGTCGCCTGTCCTGCAGCGCCACGTCGATGACGCCGAGGTCGTCCGAGATGCCGATCGCCTCCACCTCGTGACCCATCGCGCGCAGGGTGAAGACCACGTCGTCCTCGGTCTTGCGCAGCTCCTTGTCGGGATCGGAGTCGTCCGCCGGCTCCGCCGGGGGCACGAGTTCGTGGTGGACGAGGACGGCGATGCGCAGCGGCTTGTTGACCTTGAATTTGCCGCCGCGCTTTCGCTTCTTCGGTGTGGGCTCGCTCATAGGGGGATGCGGTGGTACCCGGCGTAGACGCCCTTCATCGTCTGCGCGGTGAGCATGATCAGAGCCTTGCGCTTGACCGACTCCTTCGGCGGCCGCACGCGCAGGCGCAGCTCCTTGCAGCGCGCGATGACGTTCTCCAGCACCTGATCGACCGCGTAGGTGTGGACGCCCGTCACCTCCGCGACCGACTGCGTCAACTCGCGCTCCGCCGAGCGCAGGAAGTGGACGGCGGTCGGGAACCTCTCGTTGCCGTGGTTGGGGTGGAAGACGCGGTGCAGGTCGCGGTCGTAGACCTGCGTGCGCGCGAACAGGTAGTGCTGGGTCTTGCGCCCGTAGTGCTCGCGCAGGGTGTGCGTCAGCTTCGAGAGCGGATCGACGGTGTCGCGCCGGCGGTTGGGCGGCGTGGTCGCGGAGAGTTCAGCCATGAGCTGCGCGACGTACTTGAGTTTCGTGAGCGCGCCCCAGTCCTGGTAGCGCCTGCGCCAGCGCGAGCCGGGCTGGAGCCAGACGGCGCAGGTCTCGGCGAAGTCCTCGGCGGGGTGCGCCTGCGCGTACCAAGCCTTGAGGTGGAGCACGTAGTCGCGGCTCGAAGGGTCGGGCTTGTAGAAGTTCGGGTAGGGATCGCGGAAGCGACCGAAGAGGTCGCGGAAGCGGCGCCGGCGGTGGAGGTTGAAGGCGTTGCTGACGGCGTGACCTGCCTCGTGGCGCATGATGCGCAGGCACTCGCGCTCCGTCCCGCCCTCGACTTCGAGCATCTGCCGGCGCTCCAACTGCATCAGCCGTGGGTGCGCGAGGTAGAAGGGGATGGCGAAGCCCGGCACGCCGTCCGGGCAGAACCACTCCTCGCCCAGCCACGCGTGCGGGCGCACTCTCAAATCTCTTCTCTCGAACTCCTCGTGCACGCGCGCGACGCGATCTTCGAGCACCGTGCCCTCGATGCGCACGGGGAGATCGCACAGGCGCATGTCGAGCAGCTCGTCGTCCGAGAGCGTGTGCCACATGAACCTGCGCGCCGGTGCTGCCATTGACTTCTTGATGATTCGACCTTTCGGGCGAACAGAGTAGCGAATTTTTCTGATCGTCGCCACCCTCGCCAGAGACCCGCCCGCTCGTCGCGCATACCCGCCCGCTACCGCAGGCGGTTCTGACCAGAAAAAAATCGGGGCTCCAGTCGTTACGACTGGAGCCCCGATTAATAACCGCGAAGGTTTTTACATCGCGCCCTAGACGAGCGCGAAGTCGAACTGCTCCTGGTGCACGCGGTCGTCGCCCGTCACGTCGACCGAGCCGAGGTAGTCCTCGACCTCGGCGAGCACGTCGCGCTCGGTCGTGCGCAGCGCGCGCGCGACCTCGTGGTGGACGCGCAAGGTCGTCTGCTTGACCTCGTCGCCGTCGAGCCCGCGCGAGAGGCGGCGCGCCTCTTCGAGTATCTCGTAGCAGATCGTCTGCGCCGATTTAACCAGCCCCGCGCCCTGGCAATAAGGACATGGCGAGCAGAGCGTGCGCTCCAAAGACTGCTTGACGCGCTTGCGCGTCATGATGACGAGACCGAAGTCGTTGAACGAAAGTACCTTCGTCGGCGACTTGTCGTCGCGCAGGGCGTCCTGCAAAGCGCCCATCACGCGGTTGCGGTTGCGCCTGTCCTCCATGTCGATGAGATCGAGGACGATGATGCCGCCGAGGTCGCGCAGGCGAATCTGCCGCGCGATCTCGTCCACGGCTTCGAGGTTCGTCTTCGTGATCGTGTCTTCGAGGCGCGAGCCGCCGCGACCGACGAACTTGCCCGTGTTCACGTCGATGGAGACGAGCGCCTCCGTCTGGTTGATGACGAGGTAGCCGCCCGAACGCAGCCACACGCGCGGCTTGATCGCCTTGTCGATCTCAGCCTGCACGCCGAAGGCTTCGAGGATCGGCTCCTCGCGGGTGTAGAGCTTGACGCGGTTGACGAGCCGCGGCTGGATGCGGTTCACGAACTCGACGATCTCCTGGTACTCCGTCTCCGTGTCGCAGCGGATCGCGGCGAACTCCTCCGAGAGCTGATCTCGCAGGATGCGCTGGACGAGATCGAGATCGGCGTGGACGAGCGAAGGCGCCTTCTTCTTCTCCGCCTCGCGGCGGATGTCGCGCCACGTGCGGACGAGGTAGCGCGCGTCGTCGCGCAGGTTCTCCTCGGTGATGCCGACGCCGGCGGTGCGGACGATGAAGCCGCCCGCGGGCACGTCCTCGGTCGCGCGGATGTTGGCGATGAGCTTGCGCAGCCGCTGCCGCTCCGAGTCGGACTCGATCTTGCGCGAGACGCCGACGTGCTCGATGGTCGGCATGTAGACGAGGTAGCGACCGGGCAGCGCGATGTGCGAAGTGATGCGCGCGCCCTTCTGCGAGATCGGCTCCTTCGCGATCTGCACGAGAATCTCCTGACCCTCGCGCAGCAGGTCCGTGATCATCGGAGCCCCGCGGCGACCGCCGCGATCCCCTCGATCCCCGCGACCGCCCTGACCCTCGCGACCCTGACCTTCGCGACCCTGACCTTCGCGACCCTGACCCTCGCGGTTGTCACGACCGCCGCGCGCGTCGGGGCGATCTCCCCTCGGACCGTCGCGCCCGTCGCCGCGCGGCGCGTCGCCACGAGGCGCGTCGCGATTCGGGCGGGCGTCGCGACCGCCGCGCTCGCCGCCGCGGCCGCCGCGACCGTCGCGCGCATCGCGACCATCACGACCGCCCTCGCGTCCGCCGCCGCGACCGCCGCGACCGCCGTCGCTGCGCGGCGGTCGCGCGTCCTCCGTGCGCGCCGGTGATTCCGCCGCGCGAGACGGGGCTTCGGCAGCGGCGGCGGGCTCCGCAGCCTCGACCGCTTCGACCACCGGCGCCGCCTCCGCGTGCTGTGTCTCTTCCACGTCGCCGACTTCCTCGGCTTGACCATTCGCGCCGTCCGCGCCGCCCGCGCCCGCCTCGCCTTCGGGCGGTTTGCCGCCGCGCCTGCGACGGCGTCCGCCGCGGCGACCGAACTCGCCGCGCGCCGGGCGCGAGCCGACGCTCGCCTCCGCGTCCGCGATGTCGCCGTCGCTGCCGCCCTTGCGCGAGGCGCGACCCTTCGACGCGCCCTTCGACGCGCCCTTCTTCGCCGCGCCCTTCTTCGCCGCCGCGCGCTTCGTCGCGCCCCCTTCTTCTTCGTCCGGGGCGAGCGGCTTCTTGCTCGCGGCTTTCTTCGACGCGCCCTTCGACGCTGCCGACTTCGACGCCGCGCCGCGCGCCGCGCCCTTCTTCGCACCGCCCGAAGTCTGAGCCTCGAACGCCTTCTCGTCGTCGCTCACCCGCTCGAACGCCTGCGGCGCGCCGCGCAGCGCCGGGGCCTCGATTTCGAACTCGTCGGCGAGAGACCCGACCGACGCGGCGACCGCGCGCTCGACGCCGCGCGTCTGTCGCGGCGACGCGCCCGCGCCCTGTTCGTCGTCGTCCGCGACGCGCTCGAACTGCGCGAGAGCGCGCGCGTCCGTCGAGCCGAGCAGCGATCCGACTTCGGCGGTCTCCGCCGCGTCCATGTCGAACTCGGAGGCGTGAATCTGATCGGTTATGCGCTCCTGCGTGCGCGCGTCCTTGAACATCTCGCCGTCGTCGCGCGCCTCGGCGTTGTCCTCGTCCACCACGCGCTCGAACGAGTCGGCTGCGGCGACGAAAGGCGTGTCGATGTCTTCGCGCGAGATGCCGAGCGAGCGCACGCCCTCTTCGAAACTGGTCGCCGGTCTGCCCGCGCCCATGCCGGGAGACTGCTGACCCGTCTGCTCGCGCTCGTCGCGACCGCGCTTGCCGCCGCGCCTGCGGCGACCGCGCCGCGCGCCCTCGTCCTCCTGATCTTCCGTCGCGCGCGCGGTCGGGGCTTCGCCTTCGGCGGTCGCGGCTGTCGCGGCTATGGGTTCAGTCCGCGTCTCCTCTTCCTGATCTTCCTCGCCCTCGGCGGGCTCGGGCAGCGCCAGCTCGTGCGCCGACTCCATCTGCCGCTCGCGCTCGATGCGCGCACGCTCGATCTTCTCGTTCGCCGCGGCGCGCGCCGTCTCGGCTTCGCCGCCCTTCGTCTTGTCGACGACGATGCGCTCGAACTCTTCCTCCTCGTCGAAGAAGTCCGTGACGTAGAGGAACGCGTCGCGCTCCAGACCGATGTCGACGAAGGCGGACTGCATGCCGGGCAGGACGCGCATCACGCGCCCCTTGTAGAGGTTGCCGACGACGCCCTGACCGCCCTCGCCCCTCTCGATGTAAAACTCCGTGACCACGCCATTCTCGATGATGGCGATCTTCTTCTCGCGCCCGTTGACGCTGACGATTAACTCTTTAGCCATTGGAAACCTGTTGACTCCTCGTTAGAGACTGCGCCCCGCGTGCGCGCGACCGTGCGCGCGCGAAAGGGTCGCGGTGTGAACTTTCGTTCGTGTGGGGTGGTGATGGGACGCGCGGAGGGCGCTTTCGGAGTCGGGCGATGCGGTCTGAGGCGTCACGCTCTTGCGGGGGCGCGCGGAGGGCTTGCCGGCGTTGAGCCGCGGCAGGCCCTGGCGCGCTCCCCGACGTGCGGGAAAGCGTCTGAAACTGTCCACTCGGAAACTCCGTCGAGCCGCCGTCTTAGAGAGGGCGCGCGCGGCTGAAGGCGGGAGTCGCGCACGAGCGCGAAACACTTCCCGACTCGCCGACTGCAAGCGCGCCGCCCGTAGGACGAGCCCCGCGCGGCTGACCCCCTGAGTCTGACCGAGGAGGCGCGACCCTTGGGTGCGATCTCGGGGACGGGAGGCAAGCGCCGGGAGCGGCACCGAACATCTCATCGACGGTCGCCGATAGCGTCATCGGCGACCTTTCAAAACTTTCGTCCCGTCCGCGGCGCGTCTCGACAAATCTGTACGCGCCCGGCACGCCTCGCGCGCCATCGGAAGAAAACTCCGGCAGGACAAGACCGGGCGAGTATAACCGAGCGGATGTCGAAACGCGAGGAAAGTCCGGACGCGCGACGGGCGGACGTGCGCCCTCAGCCGTGCTTGCGCCCCGCCCCCCGTTTTTTGTTCGACGAAAGTTCAGTTGACGAAGCGGCGGAGCTGCACGCTGACGGCGAAGCCGATGGCGATGAAGGTGGCGAGGACTGAAGAGAGCCCCGCGCTCATCAGCGGCAGCGGCACGCCGATGACCGGCAGGATGCCGAGCGCCATCCCGACGTTGATGAAAATCTGGAAGGCGAGCCCGCCGACGATAGCCATGATGACGAGCATCCCGGCGCGGTCGGGCGCGCGCCGCGCCCCGCCCAGCAGGCGCGAGAGCAGCACGGCGTAAGCCAGAAGCAGCAGCACGCAGCCGACGAAGCCGGTCGTCTCGGCGGTGACGGCGAAGATGAAGTCGGTGTGCGGCTCGGGTAAAAACTTGAGCCGGCTCTGCGAGTACTCGTCGGTCGTGCCGACGCCCGTGCCCGTCAAGCCCCCCTTGCCGACGGTGACGATCGACTGCCAGGTGTGGTAGCCGAAGTTCTTGCGATCCGCGTTTTCGGGATCGAGGATGACCTGGATGCGCTGCTGCTGGTAGTTCTTGATCTTGCCGGTCTTGACGCCGACGACGTAAGCCGCCGGGATCAAGACGGTCGAGAGCGCGAGCGCGGTGACGACGACCCACATCCGGATCGAAGAGAGGAAGAGGACGACGGCGAGCAGGGGGAGGTAAGTGATCGTCTGGCCGGCGTCCGGCTCGAGCAGGATCAGCCCGACGGGGAGCGCGAGGATGCCGATGCCGACGAGGATCTCCTTCCACGCGAGCGCGCCGCGGTGGCGCGTCTTGCCGTAGTAGTAGGCGAGCATCAGCACCGTGGGGATTTTGACGAACTCGGAGGGCTGGAACTGCCCGACGCCCGGCGTCTTGATCCAGCAGCGCTGCCCGTTGATCTTCAAGCCGATGCCGGGGATGAGCACGATGACGAGCAGGAAGAGCCCGAAGAGGTAGAAGGCGGGCGCGAAGTGGACGAGCTTGCGGTAGTCCGTGAACGAGACGGCGACCATCAGCACGAGCGAGATCGCGAGCCCGATGAGCTGCTTCTTCCAGTAGCTCTCGGTCGGCTGCGCGTTATAAATCTGCCACGTGCCGAAGAACACGATCCCGGTCGCCAGCAGCGCGAGCAGCCAGTCGAAATCGCGGAACCGTTTTTTCTCGATGATCGCAACCATAAAAATAAACGCGGAAGGAGGAACGATGAACGATGAAGTGAAAGCGGCTTGTCCTTCGCTTCATCGTTCATCATTCATCGTTCATCGTTTCGCTATCTGCGTGCCCGGCGTGGGCTCGCCGTTGTGCGTCTTGCGGTAGTAGGTCTCGTACATCTGGCGCGTGGCGGGGGCGGCGAACTTGCCGCCGAAGCCGACGTTCTCGATGAGCGCGACGGTCGCCACCTCGGGCTTCCACGCGGGCGCGTAGGAGACGAACCAGGAGTGATCCTTGTTCTGCCCCGTGTCCTTCCCCAGGGAGACGACCTGCGCCGTGCCGGTCTTGCCCGCCACGTCGAAGCCTTCGATCTTGACCGCGCCGCCCGTGCCGCCCTCGTTGACGACCTGCCACATCCCCTCGACGACGAAGCGGTGGTTCTCGTCCGAGATCGAAATCATCTTCGGGTTCGGGCGCAGCTCCTTCTTGTTCGGTGAGCTCTGCTCGCGCGCCTCCGCGTAGTTGAGCGCCGCGCGCGCCGGCCTGTAAGTCTCGCGCTCGTTCGGATCGCCGACCGCGGCGGTCGCCTTCACCTCCTTGAGCAGGTGCGGGACGTAGAGCTTGCCGCCGACGGCGACCGCCGAGATCGTGCGCAGCAGCGCGATGGGCGTGACGAAGTCGTAGACCTGCCCGAACGAGGCGTAGACCGTGTCGATGTCGCGCCAGTCGGGGTCGCGCGGGTTGAAGCGTTTTTTGAAGTCGGGCGAGGGCGTCCAGCTCACCAGCTCGTGCGGGAGATCGACGCCGGTGCGGCGGTTGAGCTCGAAGTCGGAGACCATCTTCATGATCCCTTCGATGCCCATCTTCAAGCCGAGGCGGTAGAAGTAGCCGTCGCAGGAGATGCGGATCGCGTAGCGCAGCTCGGGACTCCCGTGGTGACCCATGCAGCGCGTGAACTTGTTGCCGATCTGGATGCCGCCGCCGCAGACGAGGTTCGACTTCTTGATCGAGATCGCGCCCTGCTCGAGCCCCGCGACCGCCATCGGGATTTTCCACGTCGAGCCCGGCGGGTAGCGGCCCGAGATCGCGCGGTTGACCATCGGCGTCTTCGGGTCTTTGAACAGCTCCGCGATCTGCTGGCGCACCTCGCGCGTCTTGACGTTCTGCGAGAAGATGTTCGGGTCGAAGGTCGGGGCGGAGGCGAGCGCGAGGATTTCGCCGTCGTTCGGGTTCGCCATGATGATCACGCCGCGGCCGTTCGGCGAGTTGCGCAGCTGCTCCTCGGCGGTGAGCTGGTAGTCGAGATCGAGGGTCGTCACCAGGTCCTGACCGGGCTGCGGCTCGACCGTCCTGATCGTGTCCTGAATCTGCCCGCGGCTGTCGACGATCACCTCGCGGTAGCCGTCGATGCCGCGCAGGTACTCGTCGTAGTTCGCCTCCAGCCCCTCCTGCCCGATCACGTCGCCGGGCTTCAAGCCCTTCCTCTTGAAGTCGTCCTTCTCCAGCTGCTTCGGGTTCACCTCGCCGACGTAGCCGAGGACGTGCGCGAGCACCCCGTTCTCGAGGTAGCGGCGCTGCGGCTGCTGCTCGATGCGCAGCTCGGCGTGATCGATCCCCTGGTGAGCCTCGACCCACGCGATGTCCGCAGGCGTTGCGTTCTGCTTGATGACGATGGACTCGAAGGCGCGCTGGCCGGCCAGCTCGTCGAAGCGCTCGCGCAGCAGCTCCTCGTCGACGCCGAGCCCCTCGGAGAGCGGCTGCGCGAGCGAGGCGTAGTCGCGCCCGCGCATCTCCTCGCGCGAGAGGATGACGTTGTAGGTCGGTCGCGAGTCGACGAGGATCTTGCCGTTGCGGTCGAAGATCGTGCCGCGCTGCGCCGGGATCGGCAGGCGCCGCACGCGCTGGTTCTCCGCGCGCTCGGCGTAGTAGGCGCCGTTGACGACCTGCAGGAAGTAGAGGCGCGTGCCGAGCACCGTGAGCAGCACGACGACGACCATCTGGATGATGCGCAGGCGCAGGCGCAGGTTTTGCGATTCGTCCTCGAACTTCATCTCATCTCCTCACTAAGCTTCTCCGCGCGGCGCGCCGGCGGAAGGCGAAGTGCCTGCGCTGGTGCGAGCGGTCGCTGAAGAAAACGTCGAGCACGTAGAAGAGCATCGTCCCCGCGGCGGTGGTCGCGATCAGCTTGAGCGACGCGTTGTCGGCGAAGGTCGCGAGCGGCGGCTGACCGAAGACGCGGTGGAGGATGACGGTGATCACGGCGTCGAGCGCGGTCGCGCCCGCCAGGACGGGAATCCTCACGAGCGGGTTGTCGAGCCTGACGCGCGTAGCGAGCGCGGCGATCAGGTACGCGACGACCGTCTTGGAGAAGCCGCCCGCGCCGAGCAGCCCCGCGCTGAAGACGTCGGTCGCGAGCCCGGCGCAGAAGCCGACCACCATCGACTGCGCCACGTCGCGCCGCAGCGCGAAGTAGGTCACGACCACGAGCGGCAGGTCGATGTGGTGCAGCGGCAGCCAGAGCAGCGGCAACTGCGTCTGCAACAGCACGGCAGCCGCGACGATGAGGGCGATCTTCAGCCTCATAAGAGCCGTGACAAGTGACAGGTGACAGGTGACAGGTCAGAAAGTCCGAAGCCCAGGGTCCGGAGTCGGGAGTCACAGACGAAAGCGGATCGAGTTGACTCCAGACTCTCGACTCTCGACTCCAGACTTTGCTTGTCACCTGTCACGGTTTACCTGTCACCCCCCGTCACTTTCCCTTCGTGTTCTTCTGCGGCGTCGGCGTCGGCGTCGGCACGGCGCGCGGCGGCGGGTGGTAGAGCAGCACCGCCACCTCCGAGAGCGAGTTCAGACGCGCCGAGGGGCGCACCTTGATCTCGTGCGGCTTGGTCGCCGTCCCCGGCTGCACCTCGATCACGTCGCCCACCTTCAAGCCCCGCGGGTAGATGCCGTCCTGCCCTGTCGTCGTCACCGCGTCGCCCTGCCTGACCTCTTCGAGACCGGGCACGTAGCGCATGTCGAGCAGCCCGTTCTTGCCGAAGCCGCGCACCGAGCCGAGCGCGTTCGAGGTGGCGAGCTGCCCGACGACCGCGCCCGCCGCCGCGCGCTCGTCCGTGATCAGCACCACCTGCGCCGAGACGGGGCTCACCTCGGCGACGCGCCCGACGATCCCGTCCGGAGTCACGACCGGCATGTTCTTCCCGACGCCCGAGGAGCTGCCGCGGTTGATGATCGCCGAGTCGAACCAGTCGGAAGGGTCGCGCGCGATGACGCGGGCGGCGACGATCTGGTACTCGCGCGACTCCTTGAGCCCGAGCAGACTTTGCAGACGCTGGTTCTCCGCGCTCGCCGCCTGCGCCTCGCGCAGCGCGGCTTCCGCCTCGGCGAGCCTGCGCCGCAACTGCTCGTTCTCGCCCGACGCCGCGTTCAAATTTCTGATGTACTGGAAGAAGCCGACGCCCGAGCGGCTCGCGCCGGAGAAGAGGCTCTGGAAGGGGGTCGCGACCATCTGCGCCCAGACGCTGATCTTGCGCGCCTTCGTCTGAGGATCCTTCGCCGAGACGGACATCAGGACGAGGTTGACGCCGAGCAGCATGACGAGCCACAGCGGAGCGCGCCGCCTGATCTCCTTCTGCGTCCGCTGGACAGGCATAACTTAGAGGTCAGAGGTCAGAGGTCAGAGGTCAGCGTCAGAAGTTTTTACTAACCTCTGACCTCTCGCCTCTGACCTCTACTTATTACGATCCGCCCGTGAGCGTGTTGTCCCACTTGACGCGCTTCAGGAGGTTGAAGTCCGAAAGCATTTTGCCCGCGCCGAGCACGACCGACGAGAGCGGGTCTTCGGCGACCGAGACGGGCAAGCCCGTCTCGATGGAGAGTCGCTTGTCCAGGTTCTTCAGGAGCGCGCCGCCGCCCGTCAGCACGATGCCGCGCTCGACGATGTCGGCGGAGAGCTCCGGCGGGGTTCGCTCCAGCGCGACGCGCACGGCGTTGACGATGGTCGCGACCGAATCCGCCAGCGCCTCCCTGACCTCGTCGTCCGTGATCGTGATCGTCTTGGGGATGCCCTCGATGAGGTTGCGCCCGCGCACGTCCATCGAGAGCTGCTCTTCGAGCGGGAAGCCCGATCCCAGCTCGATCTTGATCGCCTCGGCGGTGCGCTCGCCGATCAGGAGGTTGTACTTGCGCTTAATGTACTGCGTGATCGCCTCGTCCATCTCGTTGCCGGCGACGCGCACGGCGCGCGAGTAGACGATGCCCGAGAGGGAGATGACGGCGATGTCGGTCGTGCCGCCGCCGATGTCCACGATCATGTTGCCGTGCGGCTCCGTGATCGGGAGCCCCGCGCCGATCGCCGCCGCCATCGCCTCCTCGACCAGGTAGACCTCGGAAGCCTTCGCGCGGTACGCCGAGTCTTCGACGGCGCGGCGCTCGACCTGCGTGATCTCGGAGGGGATGCCGATGACGACGCGGGGGCTGACCCACGACTTGCCGTTGTGCGCCTTGCGTATGAAGTGCTGGAGCATCTTCTCCGTCACCTCGAAGTTGGCGATCACGCCGTCTTTCATCGGGCGGATGGCGACGATGTTGCCGGGCGTGCGCCCGAGCATCTCCTTCGCCTCCTTGCCCACCGCCTCGACGGCGTTCGTCACCTTGTTGATGGCGACGATGGAGGGCTCGCTGACGACGATGCCGCGACCCTTGGCGTAGACGAGCGTGTTCGCCGTGCCGAGGTCGATGGCGAGATCGCTTGAGAACAGGCTGAAGAGTGATTTGAGTGCCATTTAGATTTTCATTCGGTCGGGTAATCTTCGGGGGCTTCCCCGCGCTCGCCGTCGTGCGTCGCGGGGAACCGCGGCGGCGCAACCGTGCCTGCGAGAGCGAGTCGAGCCCGGGTTTTAGAGGGCTTAGAAAATCTAAGCCAAGACACTCAGTCGATAGAATTTAAATAATATTTTTCGCTTGCGTAACCGTGCAGCCCACTCTGCGTCAAGTGTGGTAAGCCACAGCAAGACTATCCAAGCTCAATTGATAGTGGTGAATAATCGTATTCTTTTGAGAGAATGCCTTTTGCATCAACCGGTTTTGGTGGGAGGAAGCGGACCATGCAGCATTACTGTAATGGAAGGAATAGGGTCATCTGACTTAAACAGAGCTAAGTAGAATGCTTTCCCAGCAGCTTCGGGTGCTATTTCGAAGGTGCAGTTGATAAAGCGGACATTTTCTAGCCCCAACCAACCATCGCCATAGGTTATTTTGGAGTTGACGAAAGTGACATCCTTATAAAAAGTGCCATCTAATACATGTTGTCCGCCTTTGATATACTCAGATTCTTTCTTGTTATTTTCAGGAATTGCTGGGGCTGGGCTTTTCGCAGTTCTCTGCTCAGCAAGTTTAGACACATCAGCTTTCACTATTGGTTTTTGATCATCCTTATAGCTCTGTTTCAAGATAGCTAGTCCATGCTGATTAGCTTTTTTATAGTCGATTACAATTCTCTTCGAGATTGCTTTGTCTAATATTGTCTTGGCAATGTCTAGTGCGGCAGTTTGTTGGACGTGATCTTGCGAACTTATGGCACGATTTATGGCGCGACCGATTCCTTCTTCTGCCGTGTTCTTATCTAAAGTTTTATCAAAGTACACATCAAACTTTGTATCAAGCCTTATGATCTGCTCCCGCATAGCATTCTGTGATGTTTCTAAACCGTCTATCTTTTGTGTCTTTTGTTCCATAGCTACTATTCTTTCAAGTGGCCCGTCTTTCGCAGTAAAGAGACTGCCGACCTCACTCTTAACCTTCTCAGGCACCGCAGTATAGACAAAGTATTTGGTCGCACCATACAAGATCACAAGGAATGCGACACCCTTCAATACGCCAATGATCTGCTCATTGGTAATTCGCGACGTTGTGGGTTGGTCAGGTGCCGGAGGCTGAGCAGTATCGGATTGCTTTTTCACCATAGCGTAAGAATGGCCTTGAGGAGTTGAAGGTGGAGATTCAAAAGTCAATGCCTTGAGGCGACGGTTGACAGCGGAATTCTGTATCATAGTCTTACGTCTAAGGTCAATAAGAGTATGCGGGTTATTGTCCTAAGTAAACAGGAAAGCAAAAAACTCGCGATTCCGCAACTATCCTCATACTCCCGGCTCGCTGGCGAAGTGGATGCAGTTCTTGCCCGCGGCTTTCGCGTCGTACATGGCGGCGTCAGCCCCGGCGATCAGTTGCTGCGGCGACTGCGCGTGCGCGGGGAAGCAGGCGACGCCGAAGCTCGCCGTGATGCGAAGGTTGAGCCGGCGACCGCCCGTGAAGACCTGCGCCGCGATCTTCCCGCGCACGCGCTCGGCGACGCGCGCCGCCATGTCGATGCCGGTCTCGGGGAGGATGACGACGAACTCGTCGCCGCCGTAGCGCGCGACCACGTCCGTGTCGCGCACGCCCGTCAGGATGACGGTCGCCATCTCCATCAGCATGTGCGAGCCGACGAGGTGCCCGTAGCGGTCGTTGATCTCTTTGAAGTCGTCGAGGTCGAGGAAGAGCGCGGAGACCTGAGAGCCGTAGCGTCGCGCGCGCTTGATCTCGGCGGTCAGGTACTGCCGCAGGAAGCGCGCGTTGTGCAGCTTCGTCAGATCGTCGGTGAGCGAGAGCCGCTCGGCTTCGGCGATGCGCACCGAGTTGGCGAGCGCGGCGGAGAGCGGCACGGCGAGGGCGGAGAGCAGGGACTCTTCCTGCGGCGTGAACGCGCGCGCCTGCGCGCCCTCGCGCACGGCTTCGACGACGGCGATCACGCGGTCGCCGCTGACGAGCGGGACGGCGACGATCCTTCGATCACTCTCGTCGCGCCGGACGGTCTCGGCGCCCGCCTGCGCCTCGCGCGCGGCGCGCGACTCGCTGCCCATCAGCGAGAGCAGCGCGTCGGTGTGCAGAGCCTTGCGCCACTCGCCCGCGGGCACCTCGCGCTCGCGGGCGGTGAGACCGCGCACGGCGAGCGGCTCGAAGCGCGTGGTCTGTTCGTCGCCGTCGGTCTCGGCCAGGTAGAGCGTCAAGCGGTCGGCGCGCGCGAGCGGGGCGAGACCGGCGAGCGCGGTCTGCGCCGCGCCGCGCTGATCGCTCACGAAGTGGAGCGCGCTCACCGCCTCGAACGCCGCGCGCAGCGTGGCGACGCTCAAGTTATCAGGGAGCAGCACGCTCGAAGGCGTCACGTCGAGCAGCTCGCTCGTGTGCGCCGAGAGCCCTTCCGTATTCCCGCCGCGCGACTCCATCTCGCGCAAGAGCGCCGGGACCTGCGCCGGGTCGTCGGCGACGGCGCGGAAGCCGAGGCGCACGAGCGCGCCCGCGTCGAGCCTGCGCCCTTCGAGCTGGTGGGCGGCGCGCGGCGGGCGGCGGCAGGCGACCAGGGTCGCGTCGGGGTAGGCGTTCGACGCGCGCGTGACCGTCGCGTGGACTTCGACCACGTCAGCCCCGTCCGCGACCTCGCAGATCACGACGAGCGGCTGCGCGTCATCCCCGTCGCCGACGCTGCCCGCGGCGTGCGACGCGGTCGCGAGCGTCGCGCCCACGCCCGCCTCGCGCAGCGCTTCGATCAGCGCGGGCGCGGGGCGCTCGGACTCTTCTCTGAGGAGGATGACTTGCATGGTGTGAGAACTGAGTGATGAGTGAACGGCTGACCGGTTTCTTCACTCATTACTCATCACTTCTTTACCTCGTAGCGTCCGCGCCGACGGCGACGCGCGCTTTCTGGCGGTCGCCCTGCGGGTTTTCGACCTCGACCCAGACTTCCCTCGTATCCTTCGGGATGTTCGTCTGGAGTTGGAACGTGCCGTCGCTGGCTGCGACCGTGTCGCGCCCGGCGATGCGGACGGTGTTGCCCGCCTGCGTGCGACCGCGCGCCAGGTAGATCGTGCCGGCGACGTACTCGAAGGTGACGCCGGAGACCGTGAGGCGTTCGCCTTCGCCTGCGCCGCCGCCCGCGGCGACGGTGAACTTGTGCGGCTCGCTCCAGTCGCTCGTCTGCCCGGAGGCGGCGACGGCGCGCACGCGCCAGAAGTAGATGCCGGTGCGCAGCTCGCTCACGTTGAAGCTCGTCGTCTCGAGTTGGTCGCGCTCGACGACCTTGCCCGCGGCGACGAAGAAGGGCGAAGTCGCCACCTCGACGCGGTAAAACTTCGCCGCGCCGGAGGCTGGTCGCTGCCAGCGCAGTGTCACGTCCGTCACGCCGCGGGCGCCGGCCGGGATTTTTTCCAGCTCGCGCGGCGCGGAGGTCGCGGGGATGTCGAGCAGCCGCTCGCGGCTCTTGACGCTGCCCGACTGGTTCAGCGCGACGTACTCGCCGCCCGTGATGACCGTCTTGTCGCCGCCGCGCGTCGCCGTCTCGACGCGGCCGTCGTTGACGCGGATGTCTTCCGTGTTGTCCTCGCTCACGCCGAAGGAGGCGCCCGTCTGCGAGCCGAGGTTGTTCTTGGTGAGCGGCGTCTCGACGACGTTGTGCGAGCCCTCGGGCTGCTCCTCGGTGCGGACGTTGACCTGACCGCGCGCGACCGCGACGCGGACGTTCGTGCGCGTGCCGTCTTCGAGCCGCGCGTTGTCGCGGATGGTGACGACGCTGTTCGGGCGCACGACCAGGGTCGATCCGTCGGCGAGCTGGATGCGCGCGCGCCCGTCCGCCTGCGTCTGCACGATGTCGCCGGGGTAGAGCTGCGTGTCGCCGCGCGCGAGCAGCCGCTCTCTAGTCATCGCGCGCACGACCTGCACGTCGCCGTCGAAGGAGAGGAAGCGCGCGCCCGCCGGGGCGTTGAGCTTCGGATCGAGTTTGTCGAGCGGGTTGCCGTAGAGGTAGACGTAGAGCCCCGCGCCGGCGGCGGCGACGCAGAGGACGGCGAGCGCGACGCCCGTGTAGAGGAGCCGCTTCGAGACGACCCACCAGTCGAGGTCGAAGCGCTTACGCTTGTTGACAGTTGGACTGACCGTTGCCATGTGACGACGCCAGGGACGAGCCTTTACTGCGAGGGGAAATTCGGAGCGGGACTTTTTACCGCGAGCGCGCTTTCAATTCTGACGGAGCGAAGCGGCGTGAGAGGCGGGGCTGAATCGGGGGCGCGAACGATAGCGTTCCCGCCCTTTGAAAAATTAACACACGCGATTGCGCCCCAGCAAGGGGAAAATAAACAATGAAGTATAGGCGATGAACAATGAAGTTAAAGCCTTTGCCTTCAGTTCATTGTTCATTGTTCATTGTTCCCACTTCATCGTTTCTTACGCCGGGGGCTCTTCCGCGCCGAGCCGACCCTCGTCGTCGTCGTAGGGCGAGCCGAAGCCCGCGGGCAGCTCGACCTCGATGTTCGTCTCGGAATGCTTGGGGAAGATCAGCGAGACGGCGACCGAGCCGGCGAGGACGAGGATGACGAAGCCGAGAGAGAACATGATGATGTGGCTCTCGTCCAGATAGCGATGCAGGAAGCTCTCGGTCAGCATCTTCACGCCGACGAACGTGAGCACGATGGCGAGCCCCATCTTGAGGTAGTGGAACTTCTCGATGACCCCGGCGAGCAGGAAGTAGAAGGTGCGAAGCCCGAGGATGGCGAAGACGTTCGAGGTGTAGACGATGAACGGATCGGTCGTGATGGCGAAGATCGCCGGGATCGAGTCCACCGCGAAGACGAGGTCCGTGACCTCGACCGTGACGAGCACCAGGAGCATCAGCGTGCCGTAAAGTTTCCCCCCCTTGCGCGTGAAGAACTTCTGCCCGTCGTAGCCGCGCGTGATGGGCAGCACGCGCGAGACGGCGCGCACCGCCATGCTCTTCTCCGGATCGACCCCTTCGTCCTCCTTTTGGAAGAACATCTTGACGCCCGTGTAGACGAGGAACGCGCCGAAGAGGTAGATGATCCAGTGGAACTTCGTGATGAGCGCCGCCCCGACCAGGATCATCACGGCGCGCATCACGAGCGCGCCGAGCACGCCCCAGTAGAGGACGCGGTGCTGGTACTTCGAGGGGACTTTGAAGTAGGAGAAGATGAGCAGGAAGACGAACAGGTTATCGACCGAGAGCGAGAGCTCGATGATGTAGCCCGTCAGGTACTTG
>JAIVJC010000049.1:0-10658 GCA_020200235.1 Acidobacteriota bacterium
GGTTAGGGGATGGGGGATGGGGGTTGGGGTATAGCGTAAGGTTCCCCAAGCTCCCTGACCCCCAACCCCTAACCCCCTTTTCTAAATGGACAATCTAAAAATTCTGGTCTCCGACGACGTGAGCGAGAGCGGGCTCGAACCGCTGCGCGCCGCGGGCTTCGTCGTCGAGAAGAGGACGGGGCTGAAGCCCGAAGAGCTGACCGATCTCGTCCGCGACTGCGACGGTCTCGTCGTGCGCAGCGAGACGAAGGTCACGCCGGAGCTAATGGACGCCGCGCTGCGCCTGCGCGCCATCGGCCGCGCCGGGGTCGGCGTCGACAACATCGACGTGGCGGCGGCGACCGCGCGCGGCATCATCGTGATGAACGCGCCGGACGGCAACACGATGACGACCGCCGAGCACGCCGTCGCGCTGCTGCTCGCGCTCGCGCGCCGCGTGCCGCAGGGGAACGCGAGCCTGCGGGCGGGGAAGTGGGAGCGCAAAAAGTTCGTCGGCGTCGAGCTGCGGGGGAAGACGCTGGGCGTCGTCGGCTTGGGCCGCATCGGGCGGGTCGTGGCGAGCCGCGCGCTGGGGTTCGAGATGAAGGTCGTCGCCTTCGATCCGTTCGTCGCGCCCGAACAGATGGCGAACACCGAGATCGAGTTCGCGACGCTCGACGAAGTTTGCGCGCGCGCCGACTTTCTCACCGTCCACACGCCCCTCACCGCGGAGACGCGCGGCATCGTCGGGGCGCGCGAGATCGCCTTGATGAAGCCTGAGGCTCGCGTCATCAACTGCGCGCGCGGCGGATTGGTTGACGAGCGCGCTCTCTACGACGCTCTGAAGGACGGTCGCATCGCGGGCGCGGCGCTCGACGTGTTCGAGCAGGAGCCGCCGCCCGCCGACTACCCTCTGCTCCAGCTCGAACAGGTGATCGCGACGCCGCACCTCGGCGCGTCCACGCTCGAAGCGCAGGAGGGAGTCGCCGTCACGGTCGCCGAGCAGATGCGCGACTACTTCCAGACGGGCGCGTTGCGCGGCGCCGTCAACGCGCCCTCGCTCGGCGCGCAGGAGCTGAACGTCCTGCAACCCTACCTGACGCTCGCCGAACGCCTGGGCAGGTTTCAGGCGCAGCTCGTCGACGAGGCTGTGCGCGAGGTCCGCCTGGAGTACGCGGGCGAGATCGCGGAGATGGACGCCGCGCCCGTCACGCGCGCGTTCCTCGCGGGGCTGCTGCGCGGCATGAGCGCGCGCGTCAACGTCGTCAACGCCTTCATCATCGCGGAGGAGCGCGGCATCACGGTGACGACTTCATATCGGCACGCGGGCGCGGGCGAGATGGCTCCGGCGATCAGGACGCGGGTCATGACGTCGGCGGGCGCGCAGACGGTCTCGGGCGCGATGTTCGGTCGCGCGGGCGAGGGGCGCATCACGGAGATCAACGACTTCCACGTCGAAGCCGTGCCCGCCGGTCACGTCATCGTCACGCGCAGCCGCGACGTGCCGGGCGTCATCGGGCGGGTCGGCACGATCCTCGGCACGCGCGGCGTCAACATCAGCCGCTTCCACCTGGGGAGGCGCGAACTCGGCGGCGAGGCGATCGCCGTCATCGAGACCGACGCGCGCGTTGACGACGCGACGGTCGATGAGATCCTTTCGACCGGGCAGGTCTTCTCGGCGCGCCGCATCCACCTCGACTCCTGAGGCGCGCCTCTCGCCCCGGAAAAAATAGCGTAACCGGCCGGGCGCGGCGCGCGTCTCAGTCTTGTCAACCGAGCGCGCGCGCGGTCAGGTCGCCTTTCCCGGCGATTTTCAAGTCATTCTCCCTCTACTCGCGCCAGCCGACCGGCGGGCGCGGCGCTCGAATAATTTAAGCAGTTCCCTCGAAAAAGGAGATCACCGGATGAGAAGCATGTTTACGAAGGCGGGCGCCGGGCTCACGGCATTTGTGTTGTTCGCGGCGGTCGCCGCGGCTGCGGCGAAGCCCAACTACGCGGGCACGTGGGTTCTCGACGCTTCCAAGAGCGAAGGCATCGGGGGCCCGCAGGGCGCTCCCGCCGCGGAAGAGACGATGACCGTCACGCAGGACGGCGACAAGATCACCGTCGTGCGCAAGATCAAGGGCCAGCAGGGCGAGCGCGTCATCAACGACGCCTACACAGCCGACGGCAAAGAGGGCGAGTTCACGATGCGGATGCGCGGCAACGAGACGAAGGGCAAGCGCACCGCGAAGTGGTCGGCGGACGGCGGCGTGCTCGAAGTCCGCGACAAGGCGAGCATCGACACGCCCAACGGCGCGATGACCATGGAATCGACCGCCAAGTGGACGCTCTCGGCGGACGGCAAGACCCTGACCATCGAGGGCACGCGCACGACGCAGCGCGGCGAGATGAAGTCGAAGCGCGTGTACACCAAGCAGTAACTACCCCACCCGCCGCACGCTCCCGTGGCGGCGGCTCAACCAGACCGGCGCACGCGGGGCGGGTTCGTTGAAACGAATCCGCCCCGCGCGCGTATTACCAACCGATCGGTCCCACCCGGCGACGGTCAAAATCACTTGAGGAGAGTTGTTCGATGAGACTAAAATTCGCGGCGTCGCTCGCGGCGTCTTTCTTTCTCGCGTCGGTCGCCGCCGCTGCCGCGGCGAAGGCTGATTTCAGCGGGACATGGGTCCTCGACGTGTCGAAGAGCGAGGGCGTGCCCCAAGGGTACGAGCAGACGATCACTGTCAAACAGGACGGCGACAAGATCACGACCGACGTGAAGATGAAGAGCCCGCAGGGCGAGCGCGCCATCACCGACGGCTACGTCGTCGACGGCAAGGAGGTCGAGTTCACGAACACGATGCTGCGCGGCATGACGGGCAAGGGCAAGCGCACCACGAAGTGGTCGGCGGACGGCAACGGCATCGAGATCAGCGAAGTGACGGACGCCGTGACGCCCGACGGCGAGACCGCGAAGATCAAGGCGGCGCGCAAGTGGACGCTCTCGGCGGACGGGAAGACGCTCACCATCGAGCAGACCCTCGACACGCCGCGGGGCTCGCAGACGACGAAGCGCGTCTTCAACAAGCAGTAGCACGGGCGCGGCGCGCGCGGGCTTCCGTATCCGATTGCCGGAAGCGAACCAGCCGCCGCCGTCGTGTCGGGCGGCAGAAGTCGCCGGTCTCTGTAATTTCCCAGGCGAAGGAGAATCTTCGGATGAAGCTCGGAACGAGGGTGTCCGTGATGTTAGCCGTGCTCGCGTCGCTCGCGCTCGCGGCGTCGGGCGCGGCGGCGAAGGCGAATTTCAGCGGGGCGTGGGTGATGGACGCGGCGCGCTGCGAGGGCATCCCGCGCGGCGTCGCGCAGACGCTGACCGTCAAGCACGAAGGCGACCGCGTCGAGATCGAGTTGAAGGTGAAGAACCCGCAGGGCGAGCAGACGATCAAGGACGGCTACACGCTCGACGGCGCGGAGTCGGAGTTCAACCCCCCGCCCGCGATCAAGACGTTTACGGGGGACATGCCGACGCTCGGCAAGGGCAGGCGCACCGCGAAATGGACGCCGGATGGCGCCGCCTTCGTCATCACCGAGTTTGTGGATGTGAAGACGCTGGAAGGTCCCGACACGATGAAGGCTCTGCGGACGTGGACGCTCTTGCCGGACGGCAAGACGCTGACCGTCGAGCAGAAGTCGCAAACGCCGAACGGCTTGGCGATGAACAAGCGCGTCTTCGTCAAGCAGTAGCGCCGCGCGTCCGCGTTAAAAAAAGCTGGCGGGATGTGGGCTCGTGCCCCCGCTCCCGCCAGCCTTTTCTATTTCAAGTCCCTCACGTACAGACGCCGCTCACTTCAAATCGTCCGCGTGCGTCTCGCCTCGCGCCGCACGCACGCGCGCCCCTCAGTCGATGAAGAACTTGACGCTCTGCGACGCGCTCGACTTCGCGACGCGATCAATCGCCGTGACGCGCAGCACGTAGCGACCCGCGGGCACGCCCCGCATCGAGACCTCAGCCGCGTATGGCAGCCGGGAGAAGTCGGTCAAGCCCTCCGTGTCCAGCTTGCGCAGCGGGGAGGTGATGACGGGCTGATCGTCGCGGAAGACCTGCACTTGCACGGCGACGTCGGGCTTGCCGCCCGCCGGGGCGCTCTTGGCGTTGTAGGCGTAGACGAGGAAGCGCACCGGCACGTCGCGCGCGAAGCGCCGGTCGGCGAGGACCAGCACCTGCGGCGCCGCCGCGTCAGCCTTCGCGTCCCCCGTGGTCTCGGCGGAGGGGCGGACGCCGATGAAGACGCTGCTCAGCGAGAAGCCGCCCTTGCTCACGTCCGGCACTTCGATCCACTGCGTGGCGCTGCCCGTCCGGCGGTTCTTCGGATCGCGGCTCGCGATCCTCACCTGGTAGAGCCCCGGCTTGATCACCGTCTGGATGGGGAAGGAGACGCGGTACACTTCGGGGATGGGGACCGTGGCATCCTTCGGCGTGATGCTGCGGTTGGGGGCGTTCCAATAGATGACCTTACCCTGATCGTCGTAGATCGCGGCGAGGACTTCGACGCGGTCGGTCGGCGGCGCTGCGCCCGCCGCGGGCTTCGACGCCTCGATCTCGACCTGCACCGAAGCCGTCAGCACCATCCCGGCGTCCTTCGCCATCACGTAGTTGAGCGTGAGCGCGGTCGGGAGACCGCTGCGCGGGAAGGGCGAGCGCAGCGCGGCGAACAGCTCCCTGGCGCGCGGGTCGGGCGCGGGCGTCTGCGCGGCTGCCCCGTCCGGCGCGCCCGCCTTCGCCTCTTCGCGGCGCTTGGGCTCTGCGGGCGGCGTCGCGTAGAAGCCGCGCTGCACGAGCACCGAGAGATCGGGTCGCGCGCGCACGCTCACCTCGATGCGGCGAAACTTGCCGCCGCGATTTTCGTCGCGCTCCGGCTTCCACGCGAGCAGGTAGTAGACGGAAGTGTCTTTGAGCGCCTTCGCCACCCCCGCCTCGACCGCCTCCGTGTTGAGGATGGCGCGCCCGCCCGTCTCGCCCGCGATGGTGCGCAGCGGCTCCTGCGAGGACGCCGTCATGCTGAGCCCCGCCCCCGCGAGCCTGCCCGACGGATCGGGCGACGAGTTGTCGTCGGCGCGCGAGAGGTCTGCGAGCTGCGCGCTCAAGCCGCGCGCGTCCACTGCCGCGCCGACTCGGGGCTGCCCGCGTTGAAGACGGGGTTCTCCCTGATCGTCTGATCGATGAAGTAGTCCAGCACGTCCGCGCGGTTCTCGTCGATGGCGATGGCCTGCACGACGTTCATCTGCGGGCGGTCGGCGTCGAAGTCGCGCTGCTCGCGCAGGGAGAGGCGCGAGGCGGCGATCCTGAGCACGTTCTTGTCGTCGGTGAGCTGCGAGAGGAAGCCGAGCTGGTTCGAGGCGGCGGCGATTGCCATCAGATCGTTCTGCCCGAGCCGCGTGTCGATGAAGCGCGAGAGCATCGACTTCGCCTTGAGGAGGCTCTGCGGCGAGAGGTGTAAGTCGTCGATGAAGAAGATGACGACGCGACCGCGGTCGAGCGGGACGGGGGCGGCTGACCCCCTGCGCGCGTCGCCGCGCGCCGCGGCGAGCTGCGCGTCCTCGTCGACGCTCCCCGCGACGACGCGCTCGAAGAAGGAGATCGGCTGCACCCGGCCGTCCACCTTCAGCTCGAACTGATCCGCCTTGAGGTTGTCGACGAACTTGCCGTCGCGGTCGAAGACGGAGACGTCCGTCTGCACCAGCTCGGTCGTCACGCGCACCACCTCGTCGGCGTCGGCTGTCTTGCGCGGCTCCCGCGTACGCTGCGCGGGGGCGGCGGTCGAGAGCGCGAGGAGCGTGATGATCGCCAGACGGAGTCTGCGGCGGGCGTGTCTGTCTGAAGGCATAAGGCAAACCATCGGGCCGGGTCGGGGGCTGGGCAGAGCGAATATATCATGTGAAAGCGAACACCCCCGCGCTCGTCCTCGAAGGCGTCTCGAAGAGCTTCGACGAGTTCGTCGCCGTCCGCGATCTGAGTCTCGTGGTCAGACCCGGCACGATCTACGGGCTGCTCGGCCCGAACGGGGCGGGGAAGACGACGACCATCCGCATGATCGTCAACATCATCGCGCCCGACGCCGGACGTGTGCTGCTCTACGGCCAGCCGATGGGCGAGCGGCTGATGGACAGGATCGGGTACCTCCCGGAGGAGCGCGGGCTCTACAAGAAGATGCGGATCGGCGAGCAGCTACGCTTCTTCGGCGAGCTGAAGGGCTTGACGCCGAAGCAGGCTGACGAGCGCGCGTCGGGCTGGCTCGACAGGCTGAAGCTCTCGGAGTGGAGGGCGAAGAAGACCGACGAGCTGTCGAAAGGGATGCAGCAGAAGATTCAGTTCATCACCGCGGTCATGCACGAGCCCGACCTGCTCATCCTCGACGAGGTCTTCTCCGGGCTCGACCCCGTCAACGCCGAGCTGATGATCGAGGTGCTGCACGAGCTGAAGGCGGCGGGTCGCACGATCATCCTCTCGACCCACCAGATGGAGCAAGCCGAGCGGCTCTGCGACGACATCTGCCTCATCAACAAGTCGCGCAAGGTTCTGGAGGGGAGCCTGCGCGAGGTCAAGAGCGGGGCGGGGCGGCGCGCCGTCGCGCTGCGCGCCGAGAACGCGAACGGCGTGCTCGAAGACCGCCGCCTCGTCGCGGGCGTGAAGAATCTGGGCGACTACTCGGAGGTGGTGCTCGCCGAGGGCGCGGACGAGCAGGAGGTCTTGCGCCGCCTCGTCGAGGGCGGCGCGAAAGTTACGCGCTTCGAGTCGGTCGAGCCGAGCCTGCACGACATCTTCATCCAGAAAGTGAGCGAGGGCTAATGAGAAAGCTGCTGGTCATCATCAGGCGCGAGTACCTGCAGAGGGTGCGGACGAAGGCGTTTCTGTTCGCGACCCTTCTGATGCCGCTCTTCGTCGTCTTCACGGCGGTCGCGCCCGCGCTGCTCTTCTCGATCAAGTCGGGCGGCGCGACCCGCATCGCCGTCGTCGACGAGACGGGCCAGCTCTACGAGTCGGTGCGCGACTCCATCCTCACCTCGCGCGGCGAGGACGAAGAGGGGAAGGCGAAGGCGCAGCCGCAGATGCCGGCGGGCGGGATGCCGGGGGCGCAGGGCAGCGAGGCGCAGATGCGCCAGCTCGGCAAAGCCATCGGGCAGAAGTACGAGATCGAACAGGTGCAGACGCACGGGCGCCCGACCGAAGAGATCAAGAGGGAGTTGAACGGGCGCGTAAAAAAGAACGAGCTGGACGGCTACGTCATCCTGCCGGCGAACGTCCTCTCCCCCGGCGGGCGGGCGGAGTACCGCGCGCGCAACCTCGGGGACATGATCGCGACTTCGCAGATCAGGCACAGCCTGAGGCGCGCCGTCATCGAGCAGCGCATGCGCGACGCCCAGATCGATCCGCGCCGCGTGCGCGATCTCTCCAAAGAGATCGAGATGGACGCGCTGCCGGCGAAGGAGGGGGGCGAGAAGGACACGGGGCAGAGCTTCGGGCTCGCGATGGGCGTCGGGCTCTTCATCTACATGGGCATCCTGCTCTACGGGCAGATGATCATGTCGTCGGTCGTCGAGGAGAAGACGACGCGCATCAGCGAGGTGCTGTTCTCGTCGGTCAAGTCGTTCCAGCTGATGGCGGGCAAGCTCGTCGGCATCTCCCTCGTCGGGATGACGCAGTTCGCCATCTGGGCGCTGGCGTTCCTGCTCCTGTCGGTCTACGGCGTCGCGGCGCTCGCGTCGCGCGGGATGAAGTTCGCGCTGCCGGGCATCCCGCCCGTCTTCTTCCTCTACGCCTTCGTGTTCTTCGTCCTCGGCTTCTTCATGTACGCGACGATCTTCATGATCGTCGGCTCGGTGGTGACGACGGAGAAGGAGGCGGGGCAGCTCGCGATGCCGATCATCTTCCTCTCGGTCGCGAGCGTCTACATGATCTTCCCCGTCATCCGCGCGCCGAACTCACCGCTCGCCTTCTGGGTCTCGATCTCGCCCTTCTTCTCGCCGGTGACGATGCTCGTGCGCATCGTCACGGAGACGCCGCCCCTCTGGCAGATCGCGCTCTCGGTCGGCATCGCGGTGGCGACGATCCTCGCCTGCACGTGGGTCGCCGCGCGCGTCTACCGCGTCGGGATGCTGATGTACGGGAAGACGGCGAGCATCCCGGAAGTGCTGCGCTGGCTGCGGCGGGCCTAGGGGCCGACCGCGCACGCGTCGCGCGCCGGGCGGCCGGACTAGTGGGGCGTTTACGGGTGCGGGCTTACGGCTTGGCGGCAGTCAGTTGGAAGGAGGTCAGGATCGTGTTCGAGATGTCGGGCTCGTGCTGCCCTGGCCTCCAGCCGACGAGGACCATGTAGGGTCGGTTCTCGACGACGTAGACGCGCGATCTGAAGATCAGCTTGTCGCTCTCCCCCGTGAACTCGATCCCCGGATGCCCTTCAAAGACGATCTTCGTCTCCGAAGTCAGCTTGGCGCCGAGTCCTTTGATGAAGTTGTCTCGGTTGGCGGCCAGCTCGCCCTGCTTGTCGAGCTTCACGCCGGGCTCGTAGTCTACCCAGCCGGCACCGTACAGTCCCGTCTCGTCAACCGTCATGAACAGGTGCGAGGTGTACTTGCCGATGGTACCGTCTTTCGTCTCGACGGTCTCCTTGGCCTCGCCGGGCATCATGACGGAGAAGTTGCCGCCGGCGGGCGCGAGTTTCGACAGCTTCGGGGACGGTTGCGCTGCGTGCGCGCTATCACGGTTCGCCGGTGGTCAATCACGAATTCAGTTTTTGCGCGCGGGGGCTTCGGACGGTGGGCATGGAGATCGAGAAAAAATACCGGCTGACGCCCGACGCAGCAGAGCAGTTGCGACGGCGTCTGCGCGAGCTTGGCGCGGACGGTCGCGGCGTGGAGTTTGAGGAGAACACGCTCTACGCGGGCGCGAACCTCGAGCCGGGCAGGAAAAACCTGCGCCTGCGTCGCGTGAACGGGCGCGCCGTGCTGACCCTGAAAGAGCGACAGCCTTCGGCGGACGCGGTGAAGTTGCAGCGCGAGGACGAGACGGGCGTCGGGGACGCCGACACCATCGACCGCATCCTGCGCGCGCTCGGCTACGCCCCGGCGCTCGTCTACGAGAAGCGGCGCGAGACGTGGCGGCTCGACGGCGTCGAGGTCGTCATCGACGAGCTGCCCTTCGGCTGGTTCGCCGAGATCGAGGGGGAGCGCGACGCCATCCTCCGCGCCGAGGGCAAGCTCGGGCTCGAAGGCGCGACCGCCGAGCTACGCACCTACCCCGACCTCTCGCGCGAGCACGGCGTGCGGCGCGAGGGCGTCATCGAAGCGCGCTTCGACAGTCACGACCGAAACGACTGAGCGGGATTTCATCGCGCGATGCCGAAACTTTCCTACATCTCGGAGAAGGCGACCGTGCGCGAGAGCCCGATCCAGGGTCGCGGCCTGTTCGCCGTCGCGCCGATTGCCGGGGGCGAGGTCGTGTGCGTCAAGGGCGGGCACATTTATGATCGCGAGAGGTTGAAGGAAGTGCAGCCGCGGCTCGGTCCCGCCGAGATTCAGATCGGCGAAGACCTCTTCATCGGTCCCCTCAGCGAAGACGAGCGCGAGGGCTCGATGATCTTCAGCAACCACTCGTGCGAGCCGAACCTCGGCGTCGCCGGCCAGATCGTCTTCGTCGCGCTGCGCGACATCTCTCCGGGCGAGGAGCTGACGCACGACTGGGCGATGACCGACGACGACGACTCCTTCGAGATGGAGTGCCGCTGCGGCGCGCCGTCGTGCCGCCGCGTCGTGACCGGGCAGGACTGGCGGCGCAAAGACTTACAGGAGAAGTACGGCGAGCACGTCTCCTGGTACCTGCGCGAGAAGATCAAACGCGAGGGCGCGGCGTGAGTCGCTTCGGGTACTCCGCAGCCCGCCGTCAGCCCGCGCGCCAAGTATGATTAAGAGACGCGCCGCCGAGTCTTTGCATCCTCGTCATACACCCGCACGCGCCGTCTGATCCTGATAAACTACGAATTTGCCGCACGACTCGCGCGCCGCGGGCGCGCCCGAGTTGGCACGTCGGTTGCGCTCTCAAAGCTCAGATCAAAGGTCTATCCTGAACAGCCTGGAGGAAAATCAACGTGCGAAGAATCTTATTGACCGCCGCGTGCGCGCTGGCTCTGGCGGCTCTGTCCGCCTGCGCGGGGAGCGACAACGCGAACATGTCGAACTCGAACGGCTCGAACATGAACGGCTCGAACATGAACGCTGCTAACATGAACGCGACGAGCAGCACCACCACCTCGGACGAATCCGCGATCGCGCGCACCGAAGAGAACGGCGTCGTCACGGAGACGCGCACGTTCAAGAGGGGCCGGGTGGAGAAGGTCGTCGTCACGACCAGGGGCGGCAAGCGCACGGCGCGGGTCTACGCGCGCGACACGGGCGAGATCCGCGAGCTGCCGGAGAGCAAGGTTGGCACGGCGCTGACGGCGACCGGCGACGCCATCGCCTCCTCGGCGGGCTTCGTCGCAGACAAGGCTGAGGACGTGGGTCGCCCCGTCGTCGAGGGCGCGAAGGCGGCCGGGGGCGTGGTCGCCGACAAGGCTGAAGACGTCGGGCGCGGGGCGGTGGACAGATCGAAGAAAGCCGGCAGCGTCGTCGCGGACAAAGCCGAGGACATCGGCAAGGGC
>JAIVJC010000049.1:10680-20694 GCA_020200235.1 Acidobacteriota bacterium
CGCGGACGGGCGCGCTCATCTCGCACGAAGAGAGGGCGAAGCCCGTCGCCTCTTTCGAGGCGATGGCGAAGGATTTGGAGCGGCAGAAGCAGACGCGCGACCAGCTCTTCGCGCAGGAGATGGGCTCCGTCAAGGATCGCGAGCGCCTGCTCGAAGAGAAGTTCCGCGAGGCGATGAAGCGCGCCGAGAAGGACAAGGACGCGGTCTACAGAAACCCGCTCGACATGGATTAAGATGCCCGTCGTGTAGCCCGCGCGAGCGTGCGGAAGAGAGTAGCCCACGACTTGCGTCGTGGGCTACTCTCTTCCGCATTAACTCGCTCCGTGGTCGTCGTCGGACTTAAAACTTCTTCTGAAGCAGGCGCGCGTCGTGTCGGTGGCGCCGCTTCTTCTTGGCGGGCGTCTTGTCTCCCCAGATGGTGCGCCAGCCGCGCCCCGCCTCGCGGATGTCGGCGTAGCAGCCCTTGAGGATTTCGAAGGGCTCGCTGATCACGCCGCGGTGATCGAACTTGCGCGAGTTGCGGGGCCAGGCGTACTCGAACCATTCCGGGTAGACGAAGTTGCAGACCCGCACGCCGTCGATCCGGTAGTGCACGCACTGGACGGCGTCGCAGACCTCGTAGAAGTAGCCGCGGTCGCGCCGCTTGCGCCCGTCGCCGGGGCGGTAGGCATAGAGGTTGAGCGCCGGATCGACGAGCATCTCCATCACCTCGTGGCTGAGGGTGTCGCTGATCGTCTTGTCGTCGCTCAAATCCTCCTCCGCGAAGATGCTCGCCACGGGGTTGCCGTCGCGCTGGAAGTGGTAGCCGAGGAAGCCGGCGTCCTCCCTGCCGCGCGCCCTGTCGTAGACGATGATCTTGAAGCAGTTCTTCGGGATGATCGCGTTCCCGCGCTTGAACCTCAGCTCCGCGCCGACGCCCCAGACGGGCTGGAAGTGCTCGTTCACCTGCCGCTGCACGGCTTTGATGATCCGCTCGATCTCGGCGTCCTCGATGAGCCCGCGGCTCTTGTTCAGGATGACGATGGTGGGGTTCCTTCGCTCCAAACGTTTGCGTCTTCTCATGTGAAGTTCCTCTGTGAAGTACTGAAGGTCGCCGGGCGCGGCTGACGAGAGCCCGGCGCGACCGCGCTGCGAGCGTCGGCGCGAGTCAGTGAGTGCGGCGCGTGGATGAGTCTCAACCCGGGCGAACGATATTCCGGCGGCGGGAAACTGTCAACACTCAAGTTCACCTGTCGCGGCGGACGACCACCCCGCACACGGGCTGCGAAAGGTCGTCCGCCGCGACTGCGTTCACCGACCGGTAATCAGGCGACTAGCCGCACGCACGAAGGCTTGGCGTCGCGGCGGCGCGGTGTTCGTCATTCGCCCTCCGGCGAAAGGCTACGGCTCGGTGATGGTGAACTTGATGTCATCGGCGCTCTCCGAGAGTTTCTGATCCGCGCCGTTGTAGGCTGTCACCTGCCAGCGGTACGTGCCCTTTTGCAGCGGCTTGTCGACGGCGTAGGAAGTGGCGTCGACGCGCTCGTTGATGTACGGGGAGGTGACGCTCATCTCCTCCGGGTGGATGCTGAACTTGTAGTAAGCCGCGTCGGGGTACGGCTCCCACTTGAGCTCGAGGTTTTGCGCGCTCACCTTCGCGCCCGCCTTCGGGCTGAGCAGCTTCAGATCGCCCTTGAAGAGGTTGGTCGGTTGGGCGAACAGAGTCTTGTCGGCTGAGACTTCGTACTTGGTCGAGCTGAGCCCGGCGATCCCCGTCGTCGCGAAGACGTACATGTCGGTTTCGAACACGCGCGCCATCAGACCTTCATACACTTTCGGCTCGACGTTGGTGATCACGTACTCGCCGTCCTTGTCCGTCCGCGCCGTGAAGGTCTTCCCGTCGCCGCAGCCGCCGAGGAACCGGTTGAACTTCTCGCACAGCTTGACCTCGATGTTCTCGACGGGCTTGCCGTTGTACAGGACCTTCCCCTGCACGTTGCCTGTCCCGGGCGCGGGCTTCACTTTCTCGACCCCCGTCGCGGCGCCGGCGGTCACGGGGGACGGCGTGGCGGCGGAAGACGAGTTCGCCGGTTGGGAAGACGGTTGCCCGCTCTTGTTACCGCCCGCGCAGCCCGCCCAAGAGATCGCGGCCGCCGCGCAGGCGCAGGCGATCAGAATTTTTACAGAGTTCATGACATGAACCTTTCTCTAGTCTCGGATCGTCAGAGCACAACGTCCGGGGGAAGCTGCGAGGTAGCGACATTGAGGGTGAAGGATAATCCACCCCGCGCTTCCGTGTCATGCTTGGGGAGGGGCGTTGCCGCACCGGCGGAGCGGGGCTGTTCAGCCATTTGCCGATGTCAGTCATAAAGTCGGGCAGGGAAGTCTGACGCACACGCGCGTAGGGAAGGCGCGCTGCCGGGGCGTCGGGCACATCCGGTCGTTAGACTGCGTCAGGGGAGACGAGAGCCCAGCGCCGTGCGACGATTCACGAAAAATGACGACTGCCGAATCCCCAGGGCGCACGGCTGTCCGCTTGCTCCCTCAACGTGATGTGGGCGCCCACAGAGGTTTCGCGAGTTCCCTGTTCCAACGCTGCCAGTCGGCAGCCAACTCCCTGACCTTACCCGGATGCGCCGCGGCGAGATTCTTCCTTTCGCTGATGTCGTCCGACAGGTTGTAAAGTTCCGCGCCCGAGAGCTCGTTGTACACGGCTGGGTCGACGGCTTGCAGGGGGCGTTCGCTGGTCTTCACAAGCTTCCATTCGCCTTTGCGAATCGCGATGTTCTCGCCGAGACGCCAGAAGAGCGCTTCGTGCGGCGCGCCCGATCTCTTGCCGGTGAGGAAGGGGAGCAGATTCACGCCGTCGAACTTCCACTGCGGCTGCGCTACTACGCCTGCGGCCGCGAGCGCCGTCGGCAGCACGTCCAACTGGATGACGGGGCGAGAGTCTGTCTTGCCTTCCGCGAGACGCCCTTTCCAGCGGACGATGAACGCCACGCGGATGCCGCCCTCCCAGGTCTGCCGCTTCGAGCCCCGCAGCGGAGCGTTGCTCGAGCCGTTGATGGTCGTGCCCGCCATGGTGGGCCCGCCGTTGTCGTTGAAGAAGACGATCAGCGTATCCTCTTCGAGCCCCGCCTCACGCAGAGCCGCCAGCGTCCTCCCGATGCCGTCGTCCATCGCCGACAGCATCGCGGCGTAGGTGCGCCGCTGCTGGTCGGCGATGTGGGGGAACCGCGCCAGGTACTTTTCCGTCGCGTGCATCGGGGTGTGCACGGCGTTGAACGCCAGGTAGAGGAAGAACGGCCGCGACTTCTGCCGCTTGATGAAGACCACCGCGCGGTCTGCGAAGGCATCTGTCAGGTATGTCGTCTCCGCCACGATCTTTCTGCCGTCGAGGAGGGGATTGGCGCCCTCGGCGTTAGTGGCGATATATGAATGCGCTCCCCCCAGAAATCCGAAGAACTCGTCAAACCCGCGCTCCAGGGGGTGAAATTTATCGCCGCGTCCGAGGTGCCATTTACCGACAAGCGCCGTCCGGTAGCCGGCAGCCCGCAAACGATCCGCCATCGTTTTTTCACCAGGGGGCAGACCTATCTCGCTATGGGACGGGGCCGATTCGGGGTTGAACTCATGCCCGAACCGCTGCGGGTAACGACCCGTCAACAGTCCTGCTCTGGTGGGGCTGCAGTAGGGTCCGCTGACGTAGGCGTCGGTGAAGCGGATACCGCCTCTCGCCAGCGCGTCGATGTTCGGCGTGGGGATGTCCTTGCTCCCGTGGTCGCCGATGTCCGCGTAGCCCATATCGTCGGAGACGATGACGACAATGTTCGGGTGCCTACGCTGTGCCTCGACCGCGGTGCGGCTGAGGCACGGAAGGCTGAACGCGACGGCGACCGCGGCGAGTGTCCGTGAGATTCGTTTCATCTTTATCCCCCCGCGGGATTATGCGCGCCATTGGGCGAGATCAGAAATGCGCGCGCCCGGACGTCGTGCGTCACACGCGCCCGATCTGGCGACTTCCACGGCGATGTGTAGCCACGGGATGGGGGACTGCGGGATCAAGTAGTCGAACGCCTGGTGGTATGTGTTATCGGGGCAGATGGCGAAGTCTGCGCCGGAGAGCGCAACCTTGCGCGCGGAACCTGATAAGACCCCGGCTAACGCCTCCTAGTCGTCGACGCGGATGTGGCGCATGTGCTCGGCTAACGGCACCGAGTTCATGGTGATCTCCGGGTGATCATGCTCACCCATGATGGCCGGCGCCTCCAGACAGATCGTGCGGTAACACAGGGCGGCGCCCTCGGCGCTGCCGGCTACGATGCCGATGTGTTGGGTCACGATCTCTTCGCCTCCGCCACTCTCAAGACCTACGCAGCTACCGACGGGGGCGACTGACGCCCGGCATCACCCGCCGCGCATCGACGGGGAGGGCTGCGCGTCGGAAGCGGCGGTGGCTGCCCGCGCTGAGCAGAACGACATGACCGCACAGGACACTTTGTCGAGCATGGTATGTCGGCGCGTTCAGTTGCTACTTCCCGCCGCCGGTCAGGATGTAATCGGTGACGTAGCGGCGCAGCTTCTCACGGTTCTGCGCGAGGTAGGCGCGGTAGTCCTGCGCGATGCCTTCGTCGGGGATCGCGAGCAGGACGTATGCTTCGAGCAGTCCCTCGTCGTTCAACTTTTTCAGCTTCGCGAGCGAAGGGCTGAGTGCCTTCACCTGCTTGTCGGAGGCGGCGAGGGAGAGGACGGAGCGCAGTGCGTCGACCTCTTCCGCCAGGCTGTGCCGGTACTTCTTCTCGTTCGGGAACGCGGCGGCGAATTTCCCCTTGTGCCACGCCGAGCGCGCCGCGCCGTAGGAGATCCACGCGGACGACCCGTCGTCCTTGCCGCCGAGCAGCGCGCCTGCGTCGATGTTGATCTTCGCGTCGCCCTTCTCGTCGAACGTCACGTTGGTCGGGACGTCGATGCGCGGGTGCGCGAGCCGGGTGTTGGTCGCGTTCGCCCACTGCGTCAAGCCGCCGGCGGTGAGGTTGTTATACGGCTCCTTGATGAAGGCTTCGACGTAGCGGTCGCGCGCCTGATCGTACTTGCGCTGCCTCATCAGCGGCGTCGCCGAGTAGCGGTACGCGGTCTCGCGGTTCGGGTCGATCCCGATAGCCCTCTGATACCAGATCTCAGCCTGCGCGTAATCGCCCCTCTGCGTGTAGACGTCGCCGGTGAAGAGCGCGGCTTCGTAGAGTTTGGGATCGAGCCGGAGGGCGCTCGCGTAATTCTTGAGCGCCTCGTCGAGCTTGCCCTGCGAGAAGAGGGCTTCGGCTTCGACCATTAAGCCGTTGGCTTCGGCGTTCTGTGAGAACGCGGCGCCTTCGCCGCCGTCGGGCGGCAGGCTCTGGATCAGACCCGTGACGTTCGGCTCCTGGACGCCCAGCTCCTTCGACTTGACGAAGGCGCCGCGCGCCCGCACGCGCAACGCCCTGCGCGCCGCGGCGTCTTTCGTGACGTTCGCCTTTGCGATGAGCGCGAAGCCGTGGAAGTACTGCCAGTCGGCGTCGTTCGGCTCAGCCGCCGTGATCTTCTCTATGAGCGGCAGCGCGTCGGTGTATTTCTGCCGCCTCATCAAATCAGCCGCCTGCCGCTTCAGCTCCGGCATACTTTCGGCGGTCTGGGCGCGCGCGGCCGGGGGCAGGAATACGACTGACAGGCAAACGACGAGCGGCGCGAGCCGCGCCGCCGCCGTGCGAACGCTTTGACGAAGCATATTCACTCCTTCGGGAAGAATCGTCCCGCCGCCGGACGCCGGCGTCGGGCGTCAGAAGGCGACGACAAAATAAGGATGGGGGCTGGCGTCCGGGCGGCCCGGATCGCCCGGCTCGTGAGGCACTTTATCGCACACGCCGCGTCGGCGATGCAACGCCGACGCTTACGCTGCGGTCGCCTTCCCTTCGGGCTGCCAGCGCAGGACGGGCTTGCGCGCGGCGGCGGCTTCGTCGAGCCGACCGATGCGCGTGGTGTGCGGCGCGTTGCGGACGAGTTCGGGGGTCTCTTCAGCCTCGCGCGAGATGGCGCGCATCGCCTCGACGAACTGCTGTATCTCCTGGCGACCGACCGACTCGGTCGGCTCGATCAGCATCGCGCCCTGCACGATCAGCGGGAAGTAGATCGTCATCGGGTGGAAGCCGTAATCGATGAGGCGCTTGGCGATGTCGAGCGTGTTGACGCCTTTGCGCCCCTGCCGCTTGTCCGTGAAGACGACCTCGTGCATCGGCGGATCATTGAAGGGTCGGTCGTATTCGCCCGTCAGCTCGCGCGCGATGACGCGCGCGTTCAGCACGGCCGCCTCGGTCGCCTCCCGGAGCCCGTCGGCGCCGTGCGTGAGGATGTAGGAGAGCGCGCGCAGGTGCATCCCGAAGTTGCCGAAGAAGGCTTTGACGCGGCCGATGGAGCGCGGCTCGCCGTAGTCGAGCGCGAACCCGTCGTCGTCGCGGACGACGCGCGGCACGGGCAGGTAAGGCTCGAGCTCTCGCGTGCAACAGCAGGGACCAGAGCCGGGACCGCCCCCTCCGTGGGGCGTCGAGAAGGTCTTGTGGAGGTTCAGGTGAATGACGTCCACGCCCATGTCGCCGGGTCGCGCCCAGCCGACGAGCGCGTTCATGTTCGCGCCGTCCATGTAGACGAGCCCGCCCGCGTCGTGGACGATCCGGCAAATCTCTCTGATGTTCTTCTCGAACAGCCCGACCGTGTTCGGGTTCGTCAGCATCAGCCCCGCCACGTCGTTCGACGCGCACAACTCGCGCAGGGCGTCCAAGTCGGTCTGACCTTCCGGCGTCGAGCGCACGGTCTTGACCGTGAAGCCGGAGAGGTGAGCCGACGCGGGGTTCGTGCCGTGCGCCGAGTCGGGGATGAGCATCACGTGGCGGCGCTTCTCCTCGGTCGCGCCGTCGCGCGCGTCGAGGAAGGCGCGGATGATCATCACGCCGGTCATCTCGCCGTGCGCGCCCGCGGCGGGTTGGAGCGAGATGCCCGCGAGCCCCGTGATCTCTGCGAGGTGCTGCTGCAACTCGTAGATCACTTGCAGCGCGCCCTGCGCGTCGCGCTCGGGGGCGAGCGGGTGGAGGTTGGCGAAGCCCGGGATGCGCGCGACCCGCTCGTTGAGGCGCGAGTTGTACTTCATCGTGCACGAGCCGAGCGGGTACATGCCGAGATCGATGTGGTAGTTCCACGTCGAGATGCGCGTGAAGTGGCGCACGACATCGACCTCGCTCACCTCGGGCACGCCCGCGAGATCGTCTTCGCGGCGCAGGCGCGCGGGGACGAGTTGGTCGAGCGGCGCCTCGTCGACGTCGAGCGCGGGCAGGCGGTAGCCGGTGCGCCCCGTCTGCGAGCGCTCGAAGATGAGCGACTCGTTCTGCGTGATGTGGGTCGAAGCCTTGGGTTGATTCATATCAGCGATAATTACCATGCAGAGCTTGATGATCGCGCGGCGATCCGGACGGGTCAAGCCGTTTGCCGTTCCTCACCCAACGTCTCTCGCACGTCCCGCAAATCAAAAGTGTTTGCCCCGCGCGGTCAGGAGCTTTGCGCAGCACGCCCTGACACTCAGGGCAAATGTAGCCGCGCAGGAGCAGCCAAAAGAAGAGTTGATGAACGCCGCCGGAAAGTAAGTCGATCAACCACATTCCCACCCCGTGCGGGTTAACCGTGCCGCCAGTCTAACCGCGGGTTTCTCTCAGCGCCGCGACGAGGGCGTCGATCTCGCTGCGCCGGTTCGTCTCGGTGACGCAGACGAGGAGATCGTTCGGTCGGTCGGGGAAGTAGTGCGAGAGCGCGAGACCGCCCGTGATGTTGTGCTCGTCGGCGATGCGTTCGAGTAAGCCTGCAGCCGGCAGGGGCGCGCGCGCCACGAACTCGTTGAAGCGCGGGGCGGAGTAGGGGAGCGAGAAGCCTTCGATCTCGCCGATGCGTCGCGCGGCGTAAGCCGCCTTCTGCGCGCACTGCCCGGCGACCTCCTGAAGACCGCGCCGCCCCATCGTCTCGAGGTAGATCGTCGCGGCCAGCGCGATCAGCCCTTCGTTGGTGCAGATGTTCGAGGTCGCCTTCTCGCGGCGGATGTGCTGCTCACGGGTCGCGAGCGTGAGGACGAAGCCGCGGCGACCCTCTTTGTCGTGCGCGACGCCGACGAGGCGGCCCGGTATCTGCCGCGCGTATTTCTCGCGCGTGGCGAAGAGCCCGACGTAGGGTCCGCCGAAGGAGAGCGGCACGCCGAACGACTGACCCTCGGCGACCACGATGTCCGCGCCGCACGCGCCCGGCGACTTCAGCATCGCGAGCGAGATCGCCTCCGTCACGCAGACGACGAGGAGCGCGCCCGCCTTGTGCGCCACCTCGGCGAGCCGCTCGACCTCCTCGACGCAGCCGAAGAAGTTGGGCGACTGCACGACGAGCGCGGCGGTCTCGGAGTCGACACCAGCCTCGTCGAAACTCGAAAGCCCCGCGCCCTCGTCGAAATCCCCGCGCTGCAGCTCGACGCCCGCGTGCTCGACGTAGGTTTCCGCGACGCGCAGGTATTCGGGGTGGAGGGCGGGCGAGACTAGAACCTTGCGCCGCCGCGTCACGCGCTCAGCCATCAGCACCGCCTCGGCGAGTCCGGTCGAGCCGTCGTACATCGAGGCGTTGGCGACCTCCATGCCCGTGAGCTGGCAGACCAGGGTCTGGAACTCGAAGATCGCCTGCAGCGTCCCCTGCGAGACCTCGGGCTGGTAGGGCGTGTAGGCGGTGAAGAATTCCGAGCGCTGGATGAGCGCGTCGACGATGGTCGGCGAGTAGTGCGAGTAGGCGCCCGCGCCGAGGAAGGAGGGGCGCGCGGCGGCTGAGTTCTGCGCGGCGAGGCTCTCGAAGCGCGCGAGCAGCTCCATCTCGGAGAGCGCGGGCGGGACGGCGAGCAAATCTTTCAGGAGGATGTCAGCCGGGATCGTCGAGAAGAGTTCTTCGGGCGATTCGAGACCGACGGAGCGCAGCATCTCTCGGCGCTCCTCCGGCGAGTTGGGAATGTAGCGCAAGTTCTTGGAAGCTCCTCAGCTTGGGGAAACCTTACTCGGCTTCCGTCTTGACGTAGTCCTCGTACTCGGCGGCGCTCATCAGCTTGTCGACCGCGCCCCGGTCCTCGATGCGGATTTTGATCATCCACGCCGCGCCGTAAGGATCGGTGTTGACGGTCTCGGGCGTGTCCTGTAAGGACTCGTTGACCTCCGTGATCTCGCCCGAGACGGGGCAGAACAGCTCGGAGACGGCCTTGACGGACTCGACGTTGCCGAACGACTCGTGCGCCATGAACTTGTCGCCGACCTTCGGCAGCTCGACGTAGACCACGTCGCCGAGCGAGTGCTGCGCGTGATCCGTGATGCCGACCGTGCCCGCGTCGCCCTCGACCCTGATCCACTCGTGATCCTTGCTGTAGTGTAAATCTTCGGGGATGTTCGCCATGACTCTCCTCTGAAAAGCTGTCCGTTGTCCGTCGTCCGTTGTTAACTTGAATCTTTAGCCCGCCGCTCGCCAGCCACGCGCAACTGACAACTGACAACGGACAATGGACTATTTCTTCCTCTTATAGAACGGCGTCGGCACGACGCGCGCGGCGACGGAGCGGCCGCGCACGTCGATCTGAATCTCCTGCCCCTCTGTCGCGTACCCGACGGGGACGTACGCCATGCCGATGTTCTTCTTGAGGAACGGCGCTGGGCTGCCCGACGTGACGCGCCCGACGCGCTCGCCGCCGACGAGCACGTCCTGCTCGTCGCGGGCGATGCCGCGCTCGATGACCTCGAAGCCGACGAGCTTGCGCGTCAAGCCCTCTTCCTTCTGCCGGGCGAGCGCGTCGCGCCCGATGAAGTCGCCCTTGTTAAGTTTCGTGATCCAGCCGAGGTTGGCTTCGAGCAGCGTCGTCTCCTCCGTGATCTCGTGACCGTAGAGAGCCATCGCGGATTCGAGCCTCAAGGTGTTGCGCGCGGCGAGCCCGCAGGGGAGGATGCCCTCCGC
>JAIVJC010000157.1 GCA_020200235.1 Acidobacteriota bacterium
CCCCCAACCCCCAACCCCTTTCCATGAAAGATTCTTTCACCATCGGTTCGCGCGGCTCGCGGCTCGCGCTGTGGCAGGCGGAGTGGGTCAGGGCGAGCCTCGAACGCTGGCGCCCCGGCGCGCGCGTCCGTGTCGAGATCATCAAGACCTCGGGCGACGTGATGCGCGACGTGCCGCTCGCCGTCATCGGCGGCAAGGGCGTCTTCACGAAGGAGCTCGAAGAGGCGCTGCTCGCCGGGCGCATCGACGTCGCCGTCCACTCGCTCAAAGACCTGCCGACGACGCTGCCCGCGGGTCTCGCAATCACAGCCGTCACCGAGCGCGAAGACCCGCGCGACGCCCTCGTGCTCCCGGCTGGGAATGAGAGCGAAGGAGCTTCCATCAAACGCCTGCGCACGGGCGCGGTCGTCGGCACTTCGAGCCCGCGCCGACAGGCGCAGCTCCGCCACCTCCGCCCCGACATCGAGCTGAAAGACCTGCGCGGCAACGTCGATACGCGGCTCAAGAAACTCGACGCCGGTTGGTACGACGCCATCATCCTCGCCTCCGCCGGACTGCGCCGCCTCGGCTTCGACGCACGCATCAGCGCGGCGATTGATCCCGTGGAGATGCTGCCCGCCGTCGGGCAGGGCGCGCTCGGCATCGAGACGCGCTCGGACGACGAAGCCACGAACGATCTCGTCGCTCTGCTCGAACACCCGCCGACGCGCGCGGCTTGCACGGCGGAGCGCGCGCTCCTCTTCTCCCTCGGCGGCGGCTGCCAGGTTCCCATCGCCGCGCACGCCACGGTCGCCGCCTCGCGCCTCCGGCTCGAAGCCCTCGTCGCGGGCGCCGGGCGCGTCCTGCGCGACTCAATCGAAGACGACGCCGCCCACGCCGCCCGCGCGGGCGAACAACTCGCGGCGCGCCTTCGCGAGATGGGCGCGGACGATCTACTCGCCGCCACGACGGGCTGATCCGCTCACCGACTTGGACGCGATGACGACTGCCGGGAAACTCGCCGACCAGCGACCGCTCGACGGCCGCACCGTGATGATCACGCGCGCGCTGGCTCAGTCCGCGGACTTCGCGGCGGAGCTCGAGCGTTACGGCGCGCGCGTCGTCGCGTGCCCGACCATCGAGATCGTCGAGCCCGAGTCCTACGCCGTGCTCGACGAGGCGATAACAAATCTCTTCGGCTACGACTGGCTGATCTTCACGAGCGTCAACGGCGTCGATTTCTTCCTCCGCCGCTTCGCGCACCTCGGTCGCGACGTGACGGAGTTGGACGAGCTGAGGGTCTGCGCCGTCGGCGACGCGACCGTCGAGCGCCTGAGCGACGCGCGCGTGCACGTGGACGTGATGCCGCAGCAGTTCAAGGCGGAGGGCGTCTACGCCGCGCTCGAAAGCTACCTCGGCGGCGCGCCCGCGTTCGACCGCCTGAACTTCCTCATCCCGCGCGCCGCGGTCGCGCGCGACTACCTGCCGCGCGCGCTCGAAGCCGCCGGGGCGAGGGTGGATGTCGCGCCCGCCTACCGCACCGTCGCGCCGGAGACCACCGACCGCGCGCGCGTCGAAGCGTTGCTCGTCGGCGGCGCGATCGACTGCGTCACCTTCACCAGCGCCTCGACCGTGCGAAACTTCGCGCAGCTCTTCGACACGAACGACCTGAGCGCCCTCCTCGCGGGCGTCCGCGTCGCCTGCATCGGCGACGTGACCGCCGAGGCAGCCGCGGAGCTGGGCTTGCGCGTGGACATTCAGCCCGCCGAGTTCACCACGCCCGCCCTCGCGCGCGCCGTCGCCGAACACTTCGCGAGTCAGAACCGCCTGCGGTAGCGGGCGGGAGACGGGATTGCGGAATGCGGATTGCGGATTGCGGATTGAAGAGGATTAACTCATTTGGTCATTGATCCATTGATCCATTTTAGTCAATGGATCAATGGAATGGATCAATGGATCAATGAATCAATGGATCAATTCCCCTAATCCGCATTCCGCATTCCGCATTCCGCAATCCGCAATCCGCAATCTAAAATGTCTATGCCCGCCCGCTACCGCAGGCGGTTCCGACATGATGATCGTATCCCGCAAGCACGCTTTCATCCCTCATCCCTCATCCCTCATCCCTCATCCCTGCTTTTTCCCGTGTGATACACTCCGAACATGGCTCGTGAGCGCGTGCTTGTGATTGACGACGACCCGGCGGTGCGCGAGACGGTGCGCGCCGCGCTCGCGGGCTGCGGGTTCGAGACCGACGCAGCGACCGACGGCGACGCGGGGCTCGCGCGCGTCGCGGAGTTTCGCCCGGCGGTCGTCCTCGCGGACGTGCTCGCCCCCGGTCTCGACGGGCTCGGCCTGCTGCGCGAGTTGCGCACACGACACCCCGAGGTCGGCGTCATCCTCATGTCGGGCGCGGGCTCGATAGACTCAGCCCTGCGCGCCGTGCGCGAGGAGGGCGCGCTCGACTACTTCGAGAAGCCCTTCGACGACGCGCGCCTGTGCGCCGCCGTGATCCGCGCCGTCCAAGAGTCGCGCGCGCGCCGCAACGGCGCGACGGAGGGCGGCGACGCGGGCGTGCGCGAGTCGTTCGGCAAACTGATCGGCAAGTCGGCGGCGATGCAGAAGGTCTACACGCTCATCGAGCAGGTCGCGCCTTCGTCGGCGTCGGTGCTGCTCACGGGCGAGTCTGGGACGGGCAAGGAGATGGTCGCGCGCGCGATCCACGAACAGAGCCCGCGCCGCGCCGCCGAGTTCGTCGCCATCAACTGCTCCGCCATCCCCGAGACGCTGATGGAGTCGGAGCTGTTCGGGCACGAGCGCGGCGCGTTCACGGGCGCTTCGGCGCGCAGGCACGGCTGCTTCGAGCAGGCGGACAATGGTACGCTCCTGCTCGACGAGATCGCCGAGATGCCGCCGCTGCTCCAGGCGAAGCTCCTGCGCGTTCTGGAAGAGCGCACGGTGCGCCGGCTCGGCGGGGCGCAGGAGATTCCCGTGGACGTGCGCGTGCTCGCCGCCACGAACCGCGACCCGCACGACGCCGTGCGCGACGGCGCGTTCCGCGAGGACTTGCTCTACCGCCTGAACGTGATCACGATCGAGCTGCCGCCCCTCAGACAGCGCAAGGAAGACTTGCCGCTGCTCGCCGAGAGCCTCATCACGTCGCTCGCCGGGCGGCACGGGCGACCCGCCCGGCGCCTGAGCCCCGCCGCGCTCGAAGTTTTGCGCGCCCACCACTTTCCGGGTAACGTCCGCGAACTGCGCAACATCATCGAGCGCGCCGTCATCATCTGCTCCGGCGACACGGTCGAGCGACACCACATCGCGCCCTACCCGCTCGACCAGCGCGCACGCGCGCGCAGCGAAGACACCCTGACGCTGCCCATCGGCACGCCGCTCGAAGAGGTCGAGCGCCGCATGATCCTGCGCACGCTCCAGAAGACCGACAACAACAAGACGCGCGCCGCCGAGCTTTTGCAGATCAGCCTCAAGACGCTGCACAACAAGCTGCGCCTCTACCGCGAGCGCGGGCAACTGTCGGACGGCGAAGGCGCGGGCCCGCGCTCGCGCGGCGAAAGTTGAGGATCCCTCAACCGACGATTCGCAATCGCGCATGAGTGCGCGCCCCCTCGCGATCACTCCCGTCGCAACCGAACGCATGCTTTAACATCCAGGCGTTCGAGATCGTCTCGCGAAAAGCAAGGCGGCGTCGCCGTGAGTAGTTCACGGCGACGCCGCCACGCTAATCAGCCCAATCTTCTACCGGCGTCGGTTATCTCTTCCGCGCGCCGCCCGAAGATTTTTTCGCGCCGCCGCGCGACGAGCCGCCCGAACTCTTCTTCGAGCCGCCGCGCGAGCCGCCGGAAGACTTCTTCGCGCCGCCGGACGATCTCTTAGACCCGCCCGCAGACTTCGAAGACGCCGACGGGATGACGAGCCGCCGGAGCCCCTGCCGCCGCCCGGTCTGATCATCTCCGCCGCGGTCGGGCTCACGCCCTCGACCGTGTTCGCCGCCGACTCCATCGCCGTGCCCGCCAAACTCGAAGCACGCTCCGCGACTTCCGACGCGACGCCGCTCACCTGATCCCACGCGCCGCCGAGCGCGTCTGTCGCGGTGTTAACGATCCCCGTGCCGCTGCCGCCGCTGCTGCCGCCGCCTTTTCGTCTGCTAGCCATGTACAGTTTCCTCCTGTCGGTCACAGAATCTCGAAAACGTTAGGGGTTTACTTTTGCGCGTAGTGTACAGGAAAACTCGCGCCGAAGTTGTCACATTTCTCAACTCTTCCTGATCTTTTACTCCCCTTCACCGGCGCGCGGGCGCGCCGAGCTGCTGCAACAGCTCGCGCACCGCCGCGTCGAGCTGCGAGTCGCGGCCCGAGAGCGTCTCGCCGATGGGGCGCGCCGCCAGCACGTCCACGGGGCGCGGGTTCAGCTCCATGTTGGCGCCGGTGCTGTCGGTGATCTTCGAGCGCGGCAGGCGCACGGTCGAGCCGTCGATGAGCCCCTGGTTCCAGGTGAAGATGATCCAACCGGCGGTCGGCTCACCGACCACCTTGCCGAGCTTGAGTGCGCGGTAGCCTTCGGTGAAGTCCTCGGCGTCGGAGAGCGAGTGCTGGTTGGTGACGAGGATGGTCGGCAGCTCCAGCGCGCGCTGACCGAGTCTGGTGCGCGCGGGCGCGGCGATCTGGTCGCGCTCAGTCATCGTCAGATAGCCACGGCGCGCGATCACGTCGATGGCGTAGGGGTTGACGAAGCCGCCGTTGTTGTTACGCACGTCGATGACGACGCCCTCGCGCGAGTGGTTCGCCGCGTCCAAGTCGACGTAGAGCTGGGCGAGCGACGCCTCGCCCATGTCGAACATGTGGACGTAGCCGAGCCGGCCGTTGCTCACGCGCTCGACGTAAGCGCGGTTCTCGTCGACCCACTTGCGGTAGAGCAGCCCCTTCTCCGTCGCGCCGTTGACCGGGCGCACCGCGACCTCGCGCCCGCCCGCGCCGTCCGCCGACGACGCGACCGTGACGTTGACGCGCAGGTTGATCTTGTAGCTCAGCATCTCGTCGAGGTTCGTGCGCGCCGTGACGGGCGCGCCCTCAACAGCGAGGATGTAGTCGCCGACTTTGATCGAGCGCGTGAGATCGGCGGGACCGAGCGGGATGATCTCCGACACGCGCAGGCGCCCCGTGCGCTCGTACTCCGCGCGGTCGAAGCGCACGCCGAGCCGCCCCGTCGAAGTGCCCGTTCCCGCGTTGAAGGGCGCGCCGACGCCCGTGTGCGAGGCGTTCAGCTCGCCGACCATCAGTTGGAGCAGCCGGCGCATCTCGTCGGGCGTGCGCGCGCCCGCGACGCGCGGCTCGTAGTCGGCTCTCACCTGCTCCCAGTTCGCGCCGTGGAAGTTGGGATCGTAGAAGTGATCGCGCAGCCACGTCCAAGCCTGGCGGAAGACCTCCATCTTCTCCTTCGAGAAATCGACGTCCATCTCCGCCGAGACCGCGAGCGGGCGCACGCGCCCTTCGAGGTTGACGACCGAGAGACGGCCCTGATCGACGAAGAAGATCTCTTTGCTGTCGGGCGAGAAGTGGGCGAGCCCCTTGCCGCCCGGCGTCGAGGTCAACTGCTTCGCGACCGCCGGCTCACGCGACAGCTCGTCGAGCGAGTAGACGTAGAGGTTCTGCTGGTTGGCGACGACCGCGATCATCGCGACCCACTTCCCGTCGGGGCTGATCGTGTGGTAGTTCACGTTGAGCCCGGTGGGCAGCAGGCTCAGTCGTCGGCGGATGCCTTCGAAGACGACCTCGACGTTCTTCGGAGCCTTCTTGTCGTCTGTCTTCGCCGCGGCGGGCGAGGCGGAGGGCGACGGCGAGACGGACGGGGACGCGGAGGGCGACGGCGAAGGCTCGGCGGGGGGCGTCGGGCGCTGCTCGTCGGGCTGGCGCAGCGGCGTGGGCGCGCGCGGCGACTCCTCGCGGAAGAGATCGCGGAACTGATCCTCGCGGAAGCGCGGCGTGCGCGGGATGAGATCGACGCGCGCGAGCTGCCCCGACTCCGTGCGCTGCCCCGTGTCGAAGAGGATGAACGTGCCGTCCGGGCTCCACGAGATGCTGTTGACGTTCGTGTTCGCGAGGAAGCTCGCGGGCTGACCCGCGTTCTGCGCGACAGCGTCGGCGCGCACCAGGTGGACGTTGCGGAAGGCGCGGCGCTCGACGGGCATGAACGCGATCCACTTGCCGTCGGGCGACCAGACGAAGGGTCGGTCGCCGGTGAGCGGCGGACGGTCGAACGTCGCCGTCGCCACCACGCGCTGCTCCTTCGTCGCCACGTTCATCACGCGCAGCTCGCGGCTCTCTCTCTCGAAGGCGATCCACTTGCCGTCGGGCGAGTAGCGCGGCGAGGCGTCGCCCTGTGGGTCGCGCGTGAGCTGCGCCTCGGTGTTGGTTCCGAGATCGTAGGCGAAGACGTGCGGCGTCCCTTCGCGATCAGAGACGTAGGCGACGTGGCGGTTGTCGGGCGACCAGTTGAGCTGGGATTCCGCGCCGGGGGTGAACGTGAGGCGCTGCGCGTCGCCGCCGTCCGCCGACGAGGCGGCGAAGACCTCGCCGTGGACGATGAAGGCGACCTTCTTGCCGTCGGCTGAGAGCGCGAAGTCCTGAATCTGATCGGCGAGCCGCAGATGCTCGACGCCGGGGCTCGCCGACGCGCCGCGCCGCGCGATCTGGACTTCGCTCGGCTGCCCGCTCGCCGTGTCGAGTTTCCAGACGCGGAAGTCGCGCTCGAAGACGATCATCTTCCCGTCGTAAGAGGCGTTCGCCCACAGCACGCGGCCGTTCGTGAAGTTCGTGACCTGCTTCGGCGCCTGCCCCGGCGCGCGCTTCCAGACGTTCTGCGCGCCGCCGCGGTCGGAGACGTAAAAGATGGTGCGCCCGTCCGCGCCCCACATGGGCCACATCTCTTTCGCGCCGCCCTCGGTGATGCGCTCGTAAGACGCGGGCGTCGCTAGATTATCGACGCCGCGCAGCACCCAGATTTCGCCCTCGTCGAGGTGGCTGTGACCTTTGCGCCACCACTGGCCGGAAGACGTGCCGCGCGCGGTGAAGGCGATTGAAGAGTTGTCGGGCGAGACCGAGGAGAAAAACTCGCTCGTGTAGCGATCCGCGCTCACCTGCATGGGCGTGCCGCCGTCGCTCGCGACGCGGAAGATGTCGTTCATGCCGGAGATGTCGCGGCTCGTCGAGGAGAAGTAGAGCCAGCGCCCGTCGCGCGACCACCCGTCGAGCAGATCGTTCACGTCGTCGAAGGTGATGCGGCGCAGGTCGCCCGTGTCGAAGGTCAGAACATAGAGGTCGCCGTTGCCCGTGCGCGTCGAGGTGAAGGCGATGCGCCGGCCGTCGGGCGAGTAGACGGGTCGCGCCTCGGTAGCCGGGTGCGAGACGAGCAGGCGCGCCTCGCCGCCCGACGCGGGAACCGTCCAGACGTCGCCGCCGGAGACGAAGGCGATCTCCGCGCGGTCGGGCGAGACCGCCGGGTCGGAGAAGTAGGGCACGGGCGCGACGGCGCTCGACGACGAAGCGGCGACCGTCCGCGCGTCCTGGGCGGACGCGACGGGGGTGACGACGTGCGCGAAGGGCGCGAGCAGGGCGAGCGCGAGCGCGAGCGCGCAGGAGACTCTGAGGGGCGACATTCTTTCCTCCGTCGAATTTTTACTGGCGCGCGGATGGGCGCGGCTAAAATGAGCGAATCGAATGACACTGATTGAGATTGTTTGCGAACTATACCAGACGTACGCGGCGTCGTGTCCAGATTTTTACGGCGGTGTAAGTCGCTCATCACTTCGCGTTTCCAGCGCCTCCAGCGTGAGAATAAGTTTCACGCTGGAGGCGCTGGAGACGCAAAGTGATTACGAGCGCACTTGTCCCTGCTTAACATCCGACGCCTTGCCTCGCGCCGGTGCGCGGTGCTACTTATCGTGGGGAATGGCGTCAGCCCTGCTCATCTTCGTCGACGGTCTCGGCATCGGCACGCGCGGCGCGCACAACCCGCTCGCGCTGCTGGGGGATGAAGCCTCGCCCCTCGCCGTCTTCCGGGACGAAGAGCCTGCGCTCCCCTTCGGCGGCGTGCTCGCGCCGACGGACGCCTGCCTCGGCGTCGAAGGCAGACCGCAGAGCGCTTCGGGGCAGACGACGATCCTGACGGGCGTCAACGCGCCCGCCGCGCTCGGCTATCACAAGCAGGGATTTCCGAACGAGCCACTGCGCGCGATCATCAGAGGGCATTCCGTCTTCCTCCAACTCAAGCGCGCGGGCGTCGGACAGATCACTTTCGCCAACGCCTACACGCCGCGCTTCTTCAAGGAGCGACCGCGCTGGGTCTCCGCGACGACGACCGCCGTCGAAGCCGCCGATCTCCCCTTCCGCACGCTCGCAGACCTCCGCGCCGGTCGCGCCGTCTATCAGGATTTCACGAACCGGCTCGTCGTCGACGCGGGCTTCGACGTTCCCACGCGCACGCCGGAAAACGCTGCCGGGGTGCTGGCGAACATCGTTTCCGAAAGCCGGTTCACGCTCTACGAGTATTTCATCACGGATCGCGTCGGGCACGCGCAGGACGAGGGGGCTGCGCTCCGCGTCCTCTCGCAGCTCGCGCGCTTCGTCCGCGCGGTGCTGTCGCGCGTCGATCTCGACGGCACGACGGTCATCGTCACGAGCGATCACGGCAACGTCGAAGACCTGAGCACACGCAATCACACGCGCAACTTCGTCCCGACGCTCGCGTGGGGCGCGGGGCGCGAGCGCGTGCGCGCGTGCGTGCGCGACCTCGCGGACATCACGCCGACCATCACCCGACTCCTAACGACCGAAGCCCTTGCCGCATGAGCCAACCCGACAAAGTCGATCACCCCGCCGACGCCTGGCGACCGGGCGAGCGCGGCGCGCGGGCGTCCGTGCCGCGATACTCTTACTACGCGCTCGCCGTCCTGTCGTTCGTCAACTTCCTCAACTACATCGACCGGCAGGTGCTGCCCGCCGTCGCGACGAGCATGCTCGACGATCCGTCGCTGGGGCTGACCGACGCCGATATCGGCTACATGGAGGCGGCTCTGCTGCTCTCCTTCACCGTGCTCGCGCCCATCTTCGGGCGGCTCGGCGACCGGCGACCGCGCGCGAAGCTGATGGCGGGCGCGGCTATCGCGTGGAGCGTCGCGACGGCGCTGACCGGCTTCGCCGACCGCCTCACGCCGCTGCCCCACGCCTTCGGGTTGCGCGTGCCGCTCGTCGGCGCGACGCTCACGATCTCCGGCGTCGCGCTCACGCTGTGCGCGGTGCGCGCCTGCGTCGGCGTCGGCGAGTCGGCTTACTCGACCATCACGCCGAGCCTCATCGCCGACTACTTCCCGCCCCACCGCCGCGCCACCGCCCTCGGCGTCTTCCAGGCGGCGATCCCGATGGGCTTCGCGCTCGGCTTCGTCATCGGCGGGGTGCTCGCACACTTCTTCGGCTGGCGCGTGGCGTTCATGCTCGTCGGCGTGCCGGGTCTCGTCACCGCCGTCTTCGTCTGGAGGCTGCGCGAGCCGTTGCGTGGCGCGATGGACGCTCATCACGAGACTGCCCGCGAAGAGTCGGGCGATGGTCACGCGAATGGTTCGGTTGCGGCGCGCGAGGCGGCGCGCGAGGCGGCGCGCGAGTCAGCAGTGCGCACGGTCTGGCGCATCCTGACGACGCGCGACTGGCTCGTCTCGACCGCCGCGTACACGGCGCTGACAGCCGCGCTCGGGGCTTTCGCGACGTGGGCGGTCGTCGTGCTGGTGCGCGACAAGGGGATGACCCAGACGGGCGCGAACATCACGCTCGGCGTCGTCACACTGATCGCCGGGGCGGCGGGGACTTTCGGCGGCGGGTGGATCGCCGACCGCTTCGCCGCGCGCCGGCACGACGCCTACTTCCTCGTCTGCGCGATCAGCACGCTGCTCGGCATCGCCCCCACGCTGCTCGTGATCGTCGCGAACGACGCGCGCGTCCTTATCCCCGCCGTCTTCCTCGCCGTGACGCTGCTCTTCGTCAGCAACGCGCCGTTCCACGCGATCCTGTTGGGGAGCGTGCCCGTGGGGGTGCGCGCGATGGCGGTCGCGCTCAACATCGTCATCATCCACGCCTTCGGCGACGCCATCTCGCGCGCCCTCGTCGGCGTGCTCTCGGATCAGTTACGTGTGGGGCGCTTCGCCCCGCTCTCGGCTTTCGCCGCCTTCCTCGGCATCGACTCCGCACACCACCACCTCTCGACGGCGCTGCTCGTCGCGCCGTTCGCGCTCTGCGTCTCCACCGCCCTCTTCTTCTTCGGGGCACGGATGCAGTCGCGCGCACGCGTCTAAGTCGGAACCGCCTGCGGTAGCGGGCACATAGCTCAACGAGCAGACAGGTCTGAGCGACGACAACACCCGCCCGCTACCGCAGGCGGTTCCGACATGAGTTGCACTCAATCGCAAACGCTATGGAGCCGACTTGCGGCGGGTCGCGCGCGCGTCAGTCGCGGCTGTGAGGCAGACGGTCGAGCAGTAGGGGTCGGGCGAGTTGCGTAAAGCGAGGGCGCGCGAGGCGGGGAGCCACGTGCCGCATACGGCGCAGCGCGCGAGCTTTTCGCCCGCGCGGCTCGGACGGCGCGGCGCGCCCGTTGCCTGATAGTCCGACGAGAGGCGCTGCGCGTCGCGGAAGACGCCGAGGAAGCGCCGGGCGGCGGCGATGTAGGGTCGCGCGCGCCAGTAGGCGAGGGCGAGCAGAAGCGCGAAGAGTGAGAGGACGAAGAAGTACTTCATCGGCGGGCGGGCGGGCTCACTTCCTCCCGGCGTTGCGCGCCTGCGCGAGCTGTGCGCGCAGGTTGTCGAGCGCGTTGTTCTGCGGGTTCACACTCTCCAGTTCCTTGAGGCGGCGCTGCGCCTCTTCGAGCGCGCCCGTCGAGACGAGCGCCGCGGCGATGTTCTGGAGCGCCATCTCGTGCCGCGGGTTTTTCGCGAGCGACTTGCGGTACTCGGCGATGGCGCGCGGCGCGTCCGGCGGCGAGCCGAAGTAGTAGGTCATGCCGAGCAGCGCGTGGAGGTTCGCGTCGTCGGGCTTGGTTTCGAGCGCGCGCAGGTAGTATGAGCGGGCTTCCGGGTAGAGTTTCGCGTCGCCGTCCTGGGCGAGCGCGAAGTGGGCGTTGCCGAGCAGCAGGACGGTCTGGAAGTTTTTCGGGTCAGACTTTTCGGCGCGCTTCAGGAGCCGGATCGCTTCGGGCATGAGAGCCGGATCGTTCTGCGCGAGCGAATACATGTAGACGCCCTGCCCGACCTCCCGCTGGTAGTTGCCGTCGTCGGCTCGCGCGTCGGCTTTGGCGATGATGTCGCGCATCTCCTGCGCGGTGGGCATCGCGGGCGCGGAGGCGGGCGCGTTGGGCTGCGCGCCCGGGTCGTCTGCCCCCTGCCGGATCGCGGGCTTGCCGGCGCGCGCCTGCGCCACCTCGGAGCGCAGCGCGTCGAGCTCCTTGCGGTTCGCGCGGTCGGCGAAGACGAAGCCCGCGACTGCGCCGACGACGAGTGCGACCGCTGCGTAGAGGATTTTCTGACCGTTCACGGCAGCCTTCCGGGTGGGATTCAACGGGAATAAGATCGGCGGCGCGTCCGGCGAAAGAAGACGCGCGCCGCGACCCGCGCGCGGCGGGCGGGCGGGCTCATCGTTCGTCGGAGGTCGCGTCTAGCCCTCGCCGCCGGAGCCGTCAGCCGGCGCGTCCGCCGGGAGATCGTTGCTGCGACGGCGCTCGGGCGGATCGCTCGTGCGGCGGCGCGGTCCCGAGCCCGGCGTGCGGCGGTCAACCATGCCGGGCGGGAGCTGTTTGCCGTGGACGGCTTCGCTGAGGATGCGCGTGATCTCCTGCGAGAGCGTGCGGTGCTCGGAGGCGGCGCGTCGCTGGAGCGTCTCTTTCAAGTCGCGCGGGACGTAAGCCCCGATGAAGACCCCTTTGCGGTTGACCATGCGTCAGTCGTGCCTTTCTCGCCGGAGAGTTGAAACGAGCGTGCGGAAAACTGTAACGCCTGCGGGGTACTCGAAAAAATTTAACTTGGTGAGAGCAGGTCTGTAAGCCGAATTCTGTTCCCCGCCGAGGCGGGGCGGCGATCATTCATCTAGCCCGGCTGTTGCCAGACGGGTCGAGCGACCTACCCGGAGGTCGTCGCGCGTCTCCGAAGAGACGCGCGTCGGGCGGGCAGCCCTGTTTGACGCCTCCCTATTTGGTCTTGCACCGCGAGGAGTTTACCCAGCCGCGCGTGTCGCCACGCGCGCTGACGGGCTCTTACCCCGTCGTTTCACCCATCACCCGCTGCCCCGTCGCGTTGCCGCGACCGCTGGGCCCGCTGGCTGGTCTGTTCTCTGTTGCACTTGTCGTCACGCGCGCGATCCTTCCGGCTCTCGCCGGACGATTCGACGCGCGAGCCCCGCCGTTAGCGGGCTCGCTGCCCTGTGGTGTTCGGACTTTCCTCCCCCCCGACACGAATGCCGGGGCGGCGACCGCCCGACCTGCTCTCACGCAAGGTGGTTTGATTATAGCAAACCAACGTTGAACAGGCACGGCTGCTCCCCCGTATTCAGTCGGTAGATAACTGAAGACCGCCGGCGCGCGCGAGTTATCATCGTCGCGGCGGCGCGAGGAGGCTTGAAGATGACTGTGAGTCGTAGGGCTTGGGTCGAGCGCGAGTTCACGCTCGGGCTCCCCGCGTGGATGTTCCCGAACGTCATCGAGCGGCTGCGGGGCACGCCCGCGCGCGTCGAGGACATGACGCGCGGGCTCGCGCGCGAAGTGTTAGCCAGACGCGACGGCGAACGCTGGTCTATGCAGGAGCACGTCGGACACCTCTACGACCTCGGCTGGCTCGATCTGGCGCGCGTCGAGGATTTCGAGGCGGGGCGCGAGGTGTTGACCGCCGCCGACATGACGAACCGCAAGACGCGCGAGGCGGATCACAACTCGCGCGACTTCGCGCGACTGCTCGCCCGCTTCCGCGCCGAGCGCGCCGACTTCGTCCGCCGCCTCGAAGCGTTCGACGACGAGATGGTCGCGCGCACCTCGCTCCACCCGCGCATCAGGCAGCCGATGCGCCCCGCCGACTTCGCCTACTTCGTCGCCGAGCACGACGATCACCACCTCGCGTCGATCTCGGAGTTGATCAGGAAGTTCGCGAGTTAGCTTGCTGATCAGGCAGGGATAAAGACTCACCGCGGAAACGCAGAGGAGAAACGATGAAGTATGAACGATGAACGATGAACTGAAGACGATGATTCTTACTTCATCCTTCATCGTTCATACTTCATCGTTTGCTTCTTGCCTCGCGGTGAGTCTTATGCTTTTGTCGAATCAGCTATCCGAAATATTTATAGCCGACGCGCAGCCCGTGAAGGGCGTCCGACGGGATGGTCGAGACGAGCACCCACGTCATCACCGCGTGCGAGAGGGCGAGCGCGAAGAGGTTCGGCGCGCGCTGGTAACTGTGCGCCCAGACGAGACCGCCGAGGAAAGTGGCGGCGCTCAGCCACGGGTTCGGCAGGTGGAGCAGCCCGAAGAGCAGCGCGACGAGGAGGACGCTGCGCCACCCCGCGCCGAAAATTTCCTGCGCGCGCCGGTTGATGAACGCCTGCAGCACGTACTGCACGCGCAGAGAGCCCCACAGGTTGTCGAAGCGCCAGCCGAGTTGGCGGGGCGTCTCGCCGCGCGCCCGGTGCGACGCGATCATCAGAGCGGCGGCGAGCGAGACCGGGACGGCGAGCCACAGCTTCGAGAAGCCGACGAGCGCGAGCACTGCCCACTCCGCGACGAGCGCGGACGAGACGACCGACGCGATCTCCCACGCCGCGAGCGAGCGCGTACCTCGCGGCGACGATTCGCCTCGCGCACTCACGTGGTCTGCCGATGCCCCGTTTAGTTCGTCAACGCTCACGTTCATTTCCGTCAACGCTCGTCCTCACGCGCGCTCCTCGAAACAGAATTACATTTCAAGTTCGAGTGCAGAATTGTTCACACTTGCTCAGCGGCGCAGCGAGTCCTCCCACCACGCTTCCGGCGCCCCCGAATTGTCCGCGCCCGGCGCGACGCGAAACCTCTTCGGCTCGCCGATCTGTTGGAGCGTCGCGCGCTCGGCGTCCGCGCCCGCGTGCACCGCGAAGACGCGCGCCTCGTACTCGCCCTCGCGCGCCGGCAGGCGCGGCGTCTCGAAGATGAAGCCGTGGTAGGCGCTCGCCGCGCGACCGGCGGCGAGCACGTCGGCGCGCATCTCGCCCGCGCGCCGGCGCGCGACGAAGTGCCCGTCGATGTAGAACTCGACCTCGATCTGCGCGCCCGGCTCTCTCTCGTCCACCGCCCAACCGCCGACGGCGCGCGCGTCAGCCGCGTCGAGCGAGCCGCGGAAGTGCGGGCGGAAGTGTGCGTAGGAGAAGGCGGTGACGAGCGCGGCGAGGAAGAGCGCCTCGGCGACCGACTTCGCGATCAGGATGTGCGAGAGGCGCGCACGCGCGCGCGGCGCGAGTGCGGCGGG
>JAIVJC010000158.1 GCA_020200235.1 Acidobacteriota bacterium
GATCGAGATCGCGTCTCGGCTGCACTACGCCTCGCCCGAAGTTGCTAAGAACGTTCTGGAGCAGTCGGCGGCACTCAGCAGACAACTCTACGCCCTGCGTAATGGGCTTCTGAAAAGGGTTTAGCCTTTCTCCCCAACCCCCAGCCCCAATCCCCCGACCCCGCGCGCGGGCAACTTTGCCCGCGCGCGCCGCATCTTGACCTTGTCCGGCTGAGACTCTAAAATCCGCGGTCTGAAAGTCGGGCGATGCTTCCCGTCGGAGCCTGAAGGGGCTGTTTTTAAGAGACGCGGGCGTCGCCACTTTTTTGACCGCCGGTCGGACTCCCAAGAGGGTCAATCTTTCCGACAGACGCCGCCCCACAGTTCGACCGACGCGGGCGGCTACCAAAGTAGCAAAGTAGCTTCGCGGTTCCCCGATTCGACAGGAGTTTTAAGTATGGCTCGTCGCAATTCTCTCTGGCGTCGCTTCGGCGCAAGCCTCCTCGCCGCCTCCGTCCTCGCCCCCTCCGCCGCCCTCGCGCAGGATAAGAAATCCGATCAGCAGCCGACCGACCCGATGGCGCGCGAGCGCACGCGCAAGCCGGAGCTGAAGAAGGTCTACAAGGACTGGCTCAGCGAGGACGTGGCGTACATCATCACGGACGAGGAGCGCAAGGCTTTCAAGAAGCTCGCCACGGACGAGGAGCGCGAGCAGTACATCGAAGCCTTCTGGCGCCGGCGCGATCCCGACCCGGACACGGACGAGAACGAGTACAAGGAGGAGTACTACGAGCGCGTCGCCTACGCCAACGAGCACTTCGCCTCCGGCATCCCCGGCTGGAAGACCGACCGCGGCCGCATCTACATCATGTTCGGCAAGCCCGACGAGAAGGAGTCGCACCCGGCGGGCGGCAGCTACCAGCGCGAGATTTACGAGGGCGGCGGCAACACCTCCACCTACCCGTTCGAGAAGTGGTTCTACCGCTACATCGAGGGCGTCGGCTCGGGCGTCGAGATCGAGTTCGTCGATCCGACGGGCTCGGGCGAGTACCGCATCGCGCGCTCGCCCGAGGAGAAGGACGCGCTCATAAACATCCCCGGCGCGGGCCTCACACTCTCCGAGGAGCTGGGGCTGACGAGCAAAGCCGACCGCGTCGTGTTCGGCTCCATCGGCATCGGCGGCTTCAACTCGTCGCGCGAGCAGGACAACCCGTTCACGCGGCTGCAGACGCTCGCCGACCTCAACCGCCCGCCCGCCATCCGCAACAAGCCGCCGCGTCGGCATCTTCGAGGACGTGGTCACGGCGACCGCCACCGCGGAAGAGCTGGTCGACATGAGGGGGCGCAAGTCGGCTTACGGCAAGACCGTGCCGCTGCCGCCCGGAACCTACCGCGTTGACGTGGTCGTGCGCGACGTGAACTCGGGCGCGACGCAGATCAGGCGGCAGGGCTTCACCGTGCCGAAGTACGACCCGAAGCAGCTCGCCACCTCGACGCTCGTGCTCGCCACGCGCCTCCAGTCGCTCTCGGATCAGCCGGCGGTCGGTCAGTTCACGATCGGCAACCTGAAGGTGATCCCGAACCTCGCCGCCACCTACCACCGCGGCGACCCCGTCGGCGTCTACCTGCAGGTCTACAACGCCGGGATCGATCAGACGACGCTGCGCCCCTCGGTCGACGTCGACTACGTCGTGACGAAGGGCGGCAAGGAGATCGGCAAGATCGTCGAGGACTGGCGCGGCATGAGCGACGCCGGTCAGCGCCTGACGCTCGCCAAGCTCGTCACCACCGACCGGCTCACGCCCGGCGACTACCAGATCACGATCAACATCCGCGACCGCGTCTCCGGCCAGTCGCTCTCGCCCACCGCGAAGTTCACGGTCGTCCCGTAAGCGGGACACTCCAACACCACAAGCAATAGCGGGCGGCAAGTGTTCAACTTGCCGCCCGCCGCTGTTTTAATTTGCCAGTGATTTAAGATTTAGGCTGCGGCACGTTTTCTTTAGCCGGAGATTTGGCTTCCTGTTGATAAGTGGCGGCGAGCGCGGTGATTCTAGCGGCGGGCGGCTTTAAGCCTTGGGCGACTTGGCGCGCGCGTTCTTTGTCTTTCGTGGCGAGCATTTTGAAAACTTCCGGCTCGATGGAAAGACGCCCAAGCTCCGACTCTTCAACCCGACCTGTGTTCGCAGCCGCGACCGCTTCCTCCAGTACGTCGAAGGCTGACCCTTCGTTGACCGGGGCGAGCGCATTCGCCAGCGCGCAGAGGCTCAAGGCTAACGCCTCGCCGTCGGTCGCGCGGCGCAGTTGCTTCACAGCCTGATCGGTCAGCAGGGTCGCGCACGAGGAATCTTTAGCCTTGATGCACTTCCCTATCAAGACCGGATAGACGCGCCGAACGGATTCAGCTTCGGTCAGCAACCGCGCTAGTTTTTCCGCCTCAACCGCCTCGCCCCCGGCGGCTAAACTCAGAGACTCTTCGGCGTTCACCCAGTCTGTCAGGCGCAGTTTTTTCTCCCCGGCGGGGAGCAGTCCGATCAGTTTACGCGCGGCGGCAAAATCTTTATGCCCGAGCGCCAGACCAATTGTGGCGTCGTCGGGCTGACCGTTCTTGATCGCCTGCCGCACCGACTCTTCCCTTCGAGCTTTCCGTGCTTCCGCATCACGCTCCGTCGGCAACCCGGCATCCTCGCCCGGCCTTCTGCTCAATCGCTCCAACTCCATGAAAGCGCCCGTCAACTCTGGCGCGTACTGCTTCAACGGCACCCACGCAGCCAGCAGAAACGTGCGCAGCGACCTCAGGCTCTCCGGCTCGCGTTGACTTAACTGCGTCATGCTTTCGACGACGTAGCCGACGTATGCCTTGAGCACGCTGAGACCCGGCGGCGGCAACGGGCGGTCGTTGCCGCCGCTGCCTGCCATCATCAGGCTGTAGAGAAACAGGTGAACGCGCGGGGCACTGCCGTTGGTCATCGAGAGCGGCGTGCCGCGCAGTTGTTCGATGTATTCGAGCAGCAAACGATCCGCCGCCGCGCGGTCGCGCGCCGCTACGTTGGGAATGATCTCCCACGCAGCGCCCTGCGTAGGCTCAGCTTTGATTGATAAGGAAACGTACCGGCTGGCGGCAGCCAGATCACCCGCGCGCAACGCCTGCCAGGCCAGACTGCGGTCGCGCTCGCTCTCCTCAACGCGCCCTAATTCTTGCGCGCCGAGCGCCCTCAATTCGTCGGCGAAGTCGCTATCTCGCCCGGCGACGGCGAAAACGCGGTTACGCAGGTTTGTGCGTGCCCGTTCAACGTCGGTGGGCGGGAGCGGCTTTGACCCGACGGGCTCCTGACGCAACCGCTCGCGTTCCTTTTCTTCAGGGAACGTTAACTCGTAAGCATCGCGCAGCAACTTCTTCGCCCACTCCCTATCGATCAACCATGCGGCGTCCGCGATTTCCATTCTGGCACGCGCGCGCGCGAGCGGCTGATTCAGTTTCGACGCATCGGCGTCGAGCCCTTGAAGGTCGAAGAGCAAGGCGAGCCGGGAGGTTTGGTTGCCGGTCTCCCCCGTACTCCCGCTCGGCTTCGCGGCGCCCTGGGCGGCGGCGAGTTGCGGCGCGAGAAGAACACAGGTTAAGAGCAGTTGAAGACGTCGCATGATAAGAATCTGTGTGATCGGGTTCGCCACTCAAGTTGCCACGGGTTTTGGGGCGCAGGGGCAACCCGCCTGTCGGCTCGCCGCCCCTGCGGGTAGTAATTTCACTTTCGAGCTGTCGCCTACGGGAGGAACGGGGTGACGCTACAATCGCTGTTAATCACGACTCCCGGATCGTACCCCGTACACATTCCGCCCTCCGGGGGACAACGTATCAGCGTCATCCCCGCCGAGCTTCCCGTGGAATAGAACCAGGTGTATCCACAACTATCCGTGAACATATATTCTACGCCGGCATAAGTGTTAGGAGCATTACCCAACACTCCTAACGCTAGCGCGCCGCCGAGCACTACTCTTTTCACGAGTTTTCTCAAGGGAAGTCGCATGATCCGTTCTCCTTCCGATCCGGTGAGTTGAGGTTGAGGGGATCGTGGTGCTCTTCGAGATCACACGCGGCGTCACCCGATGGTTAAAACTCTGAGGTGACGGAGGTGCGGTAGCGCGGAGATGAATGGCTCGCAGGAGAGCCACACTGCGAAGGGGCTGCGTTGTTTCGGTGAAGCCAGAGAGCGTGAGCCACTCCCTAACGAGGACAAGCGCAGACGCAGAATAGCGATGGGCAGTAGCCAAGTCAATGATTCTTTTCGACGCCCCACCACCGCCGACGGATTCGCGGCTCGTCGCGGGCGTTCAGTCGAACAGAGAGCGAGTCACACTGCCCTCGCCGCGCCTGATGGCGTTGACGAGGTTGTGCGCGCGCCGCGTCGGCTCGGGCTGGCGGTAGCCGCCGTCGCAGGCGAGCGTCAACTCGATCGCGCCCGCGAGATCGATCAGGTGTCCGGGCGAGACGTAGATCGGGTTCGTGCGCGTCTTCGTCCGCAGCGCCGCGCCGACCGTCTCCCCGTTCTTCGGATCGATCATCGGCGACCAGCTGCCGCGCTCCTCCGCGGGCTCCTCGTACTTGCCGACCAGCACCGACTTCGCGCAGCCGAACGTCGGGCGGTCGAGCATCAGCCCGACGTGCGACGCGATGCCGATGCGGCGCGGGTGCGCGATGCCCTGCCCGTCGAACATCACCGCGTCCGGCTCGGTCTTCAGCTTCGACCAGGCTTCGAGCACCGACGGAGCCTCGCGGAACGAAAGCAGCCCCGAGACGTAAGGGAACTTCGTCTCGCTCACCACGCCGACCTCCTCGATCACTTCGAGCGACGGCAGACTCACGACGACCACACCCGCCCACACGACCGGCGAGAACTTGTTGAAGGAGATGTCGCAGCCCGCCACCGTGCGCACCTTTTTTTTCAGCGGCGCGAGCCGCACCCTCTCGCGCAGGCTCCGCTGCAACTCCACCGCCTCGCGCGGCGTCATCCCCCACTCGTGCAGCTTCTCGTAACTCGCCATGACTGATCGCCCTCACCCGATCTGAGAATTCATCGCCTCCACTAAACTCACCGTCTCGCCCGCGCCGATCTCCGCGTCACGCTGCTGGATCGAGTGCGCGCGCCACCGCGCGTCGTCGCGCGCGGGGAAGTCGACGCGGTGGTGCGCGCCGCGCGACTCCTCGCGCCACAGTGCGGCGCGCGCGACGAGCGTCGCGACCGTCAGGAAGTTCCGCGACGGCGTGCGCAGCCGCGCCCCAGCGATCTGCTCGAACTCCGAGAGCGCGCGCCCGAGCGACTGGCGCGAGCGCAGGATGCCGACGCGCTCCCACATCAGACGCCGCACGCGCTTCCTCACCGCGAGCGCGATCTCGCCGCCCGACCCGCGCCCGGCGTCGGGTGTCTCTTCGTCGTTAACTACCGCGCGATGCGCGATCGGCGCCGCGCCGCCCGCGCGATCCGCCGCGGCGGCGCGACCGGCACGCGCCCCGAAGACGAGCCCTTCGAGCAGAGAGTTGGAGGCGAGTCGGTTCGCGCCGTGGACGCCGGTGCAGGCGACCTCGCCCGCCGCGTAGAGCCCTCCGAGCGTCGTGCGGCCGTCGAGATCGGTGCGCACGCCGCCCATGAAGTAGTGCGCCGCCGGGGAGACGGGCGCGGGCTCTCTCGTGATGTCGAGCCCGAGGCGCAGGCAGGTCTCGTAGATTTTCGGGAAGCGCGAGCGGACGTAGCGCGGGGCGAGCGCGGTCATGTCGAGGAAGACCGTGCGCGTCGCGGTGCGATCCATCTCGGCGACGATCGAGCGGCTGACGATGTCGCGCGGCGCGAGCTCCGCGCCCGCGTGGTAGCGCGGCATGAAGCGTTTGCCGTCGGCGTTGCGCAGGACGCCGCCCTCGCCGCGCATCGCCTCCGACAATAGAAAGCGCGGCGCGCCCTCGACGTTGAGAGCCGTCGGGTGGAACTGCACGAACTCCATGTCGGCGACCTGCGCGCCCGCCAGATACGCCATCGCCATCCCGTCGCCGGTCGCGACCGCGGGGTTCGTCGTGTGGAGGTAGAGTTGTCCCGCGCCGCCCGACGCGAGCACGACGGCGCGGGCGCGCATCTCGCGCGCCGAGCGCGTCAGCGGATCGAGGAAGCGCACGCCCGCGCAAACGTCGCCCTCGACGACGAGCCCCTCGGTCGCCGCGTAGGGCACGAACTCGATCAACTCTTCGGCGCGCGCCCGCGCGAGCAGGGAGCGGACGATCTCGCTGCCCGTCGCGTCGCCGCCCGCGTGCAGGATGCGCCGGCGCGAGTGCGCCGCCTCGCGCGTGAACTGGAGCCGCCCGCCCTCGCGGTCGAACTCCGCGCCCCACCCGATCAGCTCGCTCATGTAGCGGCGGCCGTCCTCGACGAGCACGCGCACCGCCTCCGCGTCGCACAGCCCCGCGCCCGCCGCCACGGTGTCGTCGACGTGCAGCACTGGCTCGTCGTCCTCGGCGAGCGCGACGGCGACGCCCCCTTGCGCGTACTCGGTGTTCGACTCGTCGGCGCGATCCTTCGTGAGCACCACGGCGCGAGCTCCCGCTGACGCGATCGCCAGAGCCGCGCGCAAGCCCGCGACCCCCGTGCCGACGACGATGAAGTCCGTGCTGAGTCTCATTTTTCGAGCGGTGTTATTCGTGATGGGATTCTAACAAGACGGCGCGGGCGGGCAAAGCAGGGCACACGCGTTGCCAAATCTACGCGTGCTGACTCTTGTCTCGAACGCCCCCCGCGCCTATATCAAAACCTGGGAGGAGAATTTCACTATGAGCAAACGTTTGCTTTCCATCGCGGGCAGTGTTGCCCTCGTATTCGCGTCGGCGGCTGTCGCCTCCGCGCAGGACACCAAGACGACGACGACCACCACCACGCAGGTCACCAAGACCACCCAGAACCCGGACGGCACTTACACCATCGTCCAGTACCCGGTCGACCGGGAAGTCACGGTCGAGCTCACGCCCGCGCGGACGCTCACCGGCGCGCGCGGTCTCGCCAAGGTGATCCGCCGCGGCGACGTGACGACGATCAACCTCGACGTGGCGAGCCTGCCGTCGGACATGAGTAACTTCAACGTCTTCGCCGTCGACCCGATGGGCAAGTTCACGCTGCTCGGTCCGGTGACGATCTCGAACGGCGCGGCGACGCAGACCTTCACGACGCCGATGGACAAGTTCATGCTCGTGCTCTCGCCCGCCGCCGAGCTGACGGCTCTCAACAACGACACGCCGTGGATCTTCCGCAGCGCGGTGCCGCAGGGGCTCGCCGTGATCCCGTTCGCGCGCACCGGCGACGAGAAGGTTCACGCCACGGGCGAGACGGTCGCGGGCACGACGACCGCCACCAACACCGCCGCGGGCACGGTCGTGACGACCAGCCCGGCTTACAACGTGCCGATGCTCGGCATCCCGACCTTCAAGCGCGGCAAAGACACGCTGGTCAAGGTCAACCTCACGGGCGAGATGACCGGCTCGCGCGTCAACTTCCGCGTGCTGCCGCGCAAGGACGGCCCGACCGCGATCAAGGCGCGCTTCCACGAGCTGAAGGACGCGCCCGCAGGGCGCCGCTATGTGCTCTGGGCGGTGAGCCCGGACAACAAGTTCACGAAGCTCGGCCAGATCATCAACACGGCGGGCCGCAACGAGGCTGAGATCAAGAGCGAGACCTCGCTCGCCAACTTCGGCCTCTTCATCACGGCGGAGGACGCGAGCGAGCATGCTTCGCCGGTCGGGCCCGTCGTCGCGACGATCATCCGCTAGTCGGCTTGAATCAACTCTGACCGCGCCGCCCCTCGCTTCCGTAGCGGCGCGATCGGTGACGGAAAGCAGTGACGAAAGGGTCGCCTCCCGGCGGGGGCGGCCCTTTCCTCTTCCCCCGCCCGACACAGTTCCGACAAAATTAGATTGACCCCTTCGGCGGCGCGCGGTTACTATCAGGCAGCCGCGCGCGCGGGCTTCCCGCCCCGTCGCGAAGGTCGGGCGCGAGCCCAAGCGCCCTCGCCGAAGTCGCGCCGCCGGATCAGCCTTCCGGGCGGCGAAATCAGTCTTCCCTAACTCGCTGTACGAACGCCGGGCGCGCCGCCCCCGACGCGCGCCCGAACCCTCAACCATTGCAGGGTCTGCCTGACAGCACCTCGTCCCCTGCCGCCAAGCGCGCCGAGCGCGCCGGACGCCAGAAGCGATGCAGAAGAAATTCCCCCGTCCCCGCCGCCTCCCGACCTTCCTACTAATCCTGTCTCTCGCCGCGCTCACCGCGCGCGCGCAGGAGACGAAGACGCACGCGAGCCCGGCGACCGACGCCGACGCGAGCGCGCCCGCGTCGCCGAAGGCGCAGCCGGGTGTGAGCGCGGGCGCGGAGGGCTCGCTCCCCGATCTCGTCCGCCGCGTGAAGCCCGCGGTCGTCGCCGTCATCACCTACGACGCGAAGGGCAACGCCCTGCTCTCCGGCAGCGGCTTCTTCGTCAGACCGGGTCGGGTCGTGACGAACCTGCACGTCATCGAGGGCGCGCGCCGCGCCGAGGTCAAGACGCTCGACGGCAAGGGCAGGGTCTACCCCGTGGACGGCGTGCTCGCGTCGGACGAGGAGGGCGATCTGGCGCTCCTCGGCGTGAGCGTCCCGGCGGAGCGCGCGCACGCGGTCGAGGTGTCGAACGCGCTCCCGGAAGAGGGCGAGCGCGTCTTCGTCATCGGCAACCCTCTCAGGCTCGAAGGCTCGATCTCGGACGGCATCGTCTCCGCCGTAAGAGAGGTGCCGAGCCTCGGGCGCATCATCCAGATCACCGCGCCCGTCTCGCACGGCAACTCCGGCAGCCCGCTCTTCAACATGCGTGGTCAGGTCGTCGGCGTCGTGACCATCAAGGTGACGAACGGGCAGAACATCAACCTCGCGATGTCGTCGGCGCGCTTCGACGCGCTGAAGGCGGGCGAGCCCGCGACCTTCGAGGCCATCGCCGCGCGCGCGCGCGACCCGCGCGACGCCGAGTCGTCAGCCGACTGGTGGTACAAGAACGGCTTGAACTCTCTCTGGCTCGGCAACTACGACAGCGCGTTGGGATCGTTCGAGAACGCGGTCAACAAAAATCCCGACCGCGTCGAGGCGTGGATACAGGTGGGCTACTGCAAGGTCAAGCAGGGCAAGAACGCCGAAGCGATCAAGGCTTACAAGCAGGCGCTGCGCCTCAGACCCAACTCCGTCGAGGCGTACAACAAGCTCGGCGACGCCTACTACTACGCGAGCGACTTCGACGAAGCCCTCAGAGCCTACAGGCAGGCGGCGCGCCTGCGGCCCGACCTGCCCGAAGCCTTCTACAACCTCGGCATGACTTACCTTGAGATCGGCGACCGCGCCTCCGCCCTCGCGCAGAGCCGCATCCTCGCGCCCCTCGACGCGGAGCTCTACGCGAAGCTCGTGACGGAGATTAAAGGCAAGTGACGGCGGCGCGCGACTAAGAGTCGGAACCGCCTGCTGCAAGCGGGCGGGTCTGCCGATTGTGAGATTGCGGATTGCGGAATGCGGATTGAAAAGCATCTAAGCCCTCTCCTTCTAATCCGCAATCCGAAATCCGCATTCCGCAATTGAAGAGCCCGCCCGCTTGCGGCAGGCGGTTCCGACCGGAACGACGAGGGCGTGGGCGATCTACTTGATCGCCCACGCCCTCGTCGTTCAGTCTATCTGCTTCTTAGTTGCGCCTCACCCGCCCACCTGCACGGTGAACAGATTCCTGTCCACCTTCGTCGCGTCGCCGAGGACGACGAAGCGCAGGTTCTTCATGTACTTCCTGGCGACGCGCTGCACGTCCGCCGGCGTGACGGCTCTCAGGCGCTCGATGAAGTGGAGCGAGTTGCGCCAGCCGCCGCCGATCAGCTCGTAGCGTGCCAGCTCGCCCGCCTGCGCCCCGTTCGTCTGCTGATCGATGTAGTGCTTCGTCAGGTAGCCGGAGACCTGCGAGGTCAGCTCGGAGTTGTCCGCCTGCTCGCGCTGGAGCCGACTGACCTGGTAGAGCATCACGCTGACGGCTTCGTTCGTGCGCCCGCTGTCGGTCGTGACGTAGATGCCGCCGAGGTTCGCGCCCTGATCCCTCAGGAACGCGCTCGGCGCGTAGGAGAGGTTGCGCCGGACGCGCACCTCCACGAAGATGCGCTCGTTCAGGAGCGACGAGGCGATCCGCATTGGGTAGATGTCGGGATCGGTCAGAGGCGGCGCGGCGAAGACGCCCTGCACGTAGTTGGTCTCGAGCCCCAGCCGCGGGGTGAGCTCGACCGACGGCGCGTTGAAGGCGAACTGCGGCGGCGCCTCCGCCTTGTACTCGCCGCGCGGGAGCTTGCCGAAGGCTGCGGCGACGCGCTCTTTCACCTGCGCCGCGTCCAGGTCGCCGACGAGGACGAGCAGCAGGCGCGAGGTCTGCATCGACTGCTGGTGGAAGCGGCGCACGTCTTCGAGCGTGAGGCGCGAGAGCGTCTCGCTCGTCCCGCCCGGCTCGTTCATGTAGGGGTGCCCCGCGTAGGCGACGCGCGCCTGCAAGACTTCGAGGAAGGAGTCGGGCGCATCGTTGACGTTGCCGCGCGCGATGACCAGGCGCGACTTGACGCGGTCGAAGTCTTCCGGCGTGAACGCGGGCCGCAGCGCCGCGTCGGTGAAAATTTCCCACGAGCGGTCGAAGTTCTGGCGCGTCGTGCCGAGCGAGAGCGCGGAGTAGTCGAAGTTGATGCCGTAGCCGAGGTTCGTGCCCATGCGCGCGAGTTCCTTGCGCAGCACGGCGCGCGGGAAATTCCGCGTCGCCTCGGTCGCCGCGTCCCACATCAGCGCCTCGACGCCCGCGTTCTGCGCCGTGATGTTGCGCGCCCCGCCACGCACGAAGAGCCCCGCCGCCACAGTCTGACTCCCCGCTCGCCGCTTGACCAGCACCTTCAAGCCGTTGACTTCGAACTCGGTGACGAGCGACTCGGCGGTCGCCGCCACCTCGTTGAGCTTGCGGGCGTCCGGCGCAGAGACGACTGACGTGGTCGCGTTCTTCGGTGACGCGGGCGCGGGAGTTTGCGCGGGCGCAAGATGCGTTGACGACGCGACGAGCGCGAGGGCGACGACAAGCGATCTCAAGAACCGCCCGACAAACATTTTTTCAGCCTTCACGATCCGCTCCGGTGTCTTCGTTTCCTTCGACATGATTCTTCTTGTTCGCTTCTGAAAACGTTTACTGACCCGTCAAGTCCTGCGGCGTAATCTGCGCCTGCTTCTGCGACTCGTCTGAGAGGAGCGCGAGTCCGACGTGTGGCTTGTCCTGAATGTAGTTGGCGACGTAACGGTTAATGTCGGCGCGCGACGTGCGGCGCAGGTTGCCGAGGTAGCCGCGGTAATAATCGAGCCCCGTCGAAGCCCACCAGAAGGAGACGACGTGCGTGTACTCGTCGGTCTTCTCCCGCGAGAAGAGATCGTCGGCTTCGAGCAAGCCCTTCGCCGATTCCAGCTGCTCGTCGGTGAAGTAGCCCGGCTCGTTGAAGGCGTCGATCTCTTTGTAGATGGCGCGCAGCGCCGCGCGCGCCTTGTCGGGCGTGGTCTGCGCGATCAGGGAGATGGGTCCGACGTTGCGCTGCGTGTAGTAGCCGAGGGCGGCGACGGTGACGAGCCCCGTGTCGACGAGGGCGCGCTGGAAGCGCGAGTCGGGCTGGCGCAGGATGAAGGAGAACACGTCCGCCGCGTAAGTCGAGGCGTTGTCCTTGCCGATGGAGGGGCCCTGCCACCCGATCTGGATGATCACGTTCTGCACGGGCTGGCGCAGGACAGTGCCCTCGCTTTTGGCGAGCGGCGGGGATTGGTCATCTCGTCGGAGATCGCGCCGAATGGGTTCGAGTTATTGCGCTCCAACTCGTTGATGACGACCTCGCGCTCCTGCTCGAACTGCCGCTCGTTGAAGGTCGGGTAGCGCACGGCGTCGCGTATGAAGCGCATGGCGACGGGGTAGTTCGGCGAGATGGTCGTGAAGTAGTAGTTGACGATCTCCTCGTGCGTGGTGCCGTTGTAGGTGACGCCGAGCTGATCGATCGACTGCATGTAGCTCTCGCGGTCGCGCGACGCGCGGTTCTCCTTGAAGAACATGTGCTCGTAGAGGTGCGAGAGCCCGTTCAGCTCCGGCGGCTCCGTGTACGAGCCGTTCTTGACGGCGAGCTCGACCGTGACGAGCGGCACCGCGTGATCTTCTAACACGATCACTTCGAGCCCGTTGGCGAGCACCTCGTTCGCGAGCTGCGCCGACTGGAACTGCGGCGCGGGCTGTGCCACCGTGCCCTTCGCCACTTGCGCGACGGTCTGCGCCGGGGGCTTCGCGGGCGACTGCCGCGCGGCAGTGCCCCTACTCGCTTGCGTCGCGGCTGACGCGCCCGTCAAACTTGCCGGCGGCGCGAAGGCGAGCACACACGCGGAGAGGAAGAGTGCGAGAAAACGTTTCGAGAGATTTCGCTGCTTTGACATGATCGATTTTATCCGGGCGCGAAAGACCTTCCGCCCCGTGTAAGACGCTGGCTGCGGCGGGGATGACCGGAGACAACCGACTCGTCTGGCGTCGGATTCGCTTACCTTAGAGGCGAGCATAACACGCCGCGTTGCTCGCCTCACAACGCGCAAGCGGTGATGCTCGACCGGATGTTCGGCGGGGTCAGAAGGCGGCTGCGTCCGCGCTCGAAGCGGCGTGCGACTGCGCGCGGCGCGCGGCTACTAGGCGCAGGACGAGGGCGGCGACGAGCGCGAGGGCGAAGGGCTTGTAGAAGGTGGACTGGGCGGCGCGACCGCCGTAGCTGGACATGAAGATCGCCCAGACGTAGTAGAGCCCGAAGGCGCGCAGGGCGCTCAGGCGCGGGCGCGACTCGATGAAGGCGGCGGCTCGCCCGAAGGCGGGCGCGGCGGCGAGCGCGATGAAGAGGTAGGCGACCGCACCACCAGCTATCGTCGCCGCGCTCCTGCCTTCGAGGGATTCACCTTTGGTCGCGACGGCGAGCGCGAGGAGGGCGGCGGCGTGTAAGAGGTGCGAGGCGGCGAGCGAGGCGTAGAGGTGCGGCTGGTTCTCGCCGAGCCACAGGCTCGCGCGCGTGCGCCGGAGCGAGCGGAGGGCGCGCGCGACGAACGCGCCGACGAAGAAGAGGAACGATGTGCGCGCCGTGTTGCGCACGATCGAGCGCAAGCCCTCCTCGCCGGAGCCGTGAGTAAAGAGCAGCGCCGCGCACATCGACGCGACGGCGAGCGTCGCGCAGCCGACGAGCGCCCAGCCCCCGAAACTCTTACGCCGCGCCTCCCCCATCTCGACGCCTTACGACTTGACGCTCGGCAGGTCTGCCAGCGCCCGCTCGCGCAGCGTCTTGCGGAAGAGCCGCGCCCGCTCGCCGCCCGCGTTCGAAGACCACTTGACGCGCAGCGCCTTCGACTCGCGGTTGTCCGCGCCGACCCTCATGCTGAAGCTCTCCCGCGCGCGCGGCGAGTAGAGCACGAGGCGGCGGCTGAAGGAGTCGTTCGCGGCGTCGAAGCCCGTGCAGACGATCTCGTCGTAGCCGTCGCCGTCGGAGTCGACCGCCTCGGTCGTCCACTTCGCGCCGCTGAAGTCTGCCTTGTCGAGCGTGACGCGACCCGCCGCGCGGAATCCGCCCAACGCGCCGCGCGGCTCGAAGAGCAGGAGCTGCGTCGCGCCCTCCCGCCGATCCTCCTGCACCGCGGCGATGACGGTGCCCTGCTGCGTGCGCAAAGCCTGCGCCTCGCTGACGATGCCGCGCGCGACGAGCGAGGCCGCGATCTGCCGCGCCGCCGAAGACGAGAGGTTGGTCAGCGTCGTGCGCGAAGCCTCCCGCGCGACCGACGGGGTCGCCGCGCCGTCGAGCGAGCGCGCCGTCGTTGCCGTCGCCGCCTCCCTCGCCACGGTCGAAGCGTTGGCGCGCCAAGACGCGCTCGACTGCGACCAGAAGAACATCGCGCCGCCCATGACGGCGACGACGGCGAGCGCCGTCACGCCGCGCGCCGCGCGCGAGGCGCGAGCGTTCATCGTGGCGAGCGTCGAGGCGAAGGGCGCGTGAGTGTTCACACCGTCCGCCGCCTCTTCGACGGAGTCGGGGATCGTGATCGCGCGCTCCAGGCTGAGCCGCGCGTCGCGCGCGGACTTCGGTCTATCAGAGGGGCTCTTGGCGAGCAGCGCGTGGACGACGAGCGCGAGGCGGCGCGGCACGTCCGCGCGGCGCGCGACCAGCGGCGGCGGCGGCGTGGTCGCCTGCTTGACGAGCACCGCCGACTGGAGGTTGTCTGTGAAGGGCGGCTGACCGGCGAGCATCTCGTAGACGAGGACGCCGACGCTGTAGAGATCGCTCGCGGGTCCGACCGACTGACCCGTGCACTGCTCCGGCGACATGTAGCGCGGCGTGCCGATGATGAGACCCGACTCGGTCGTCGCGTGCGTCTTCGTCGCGTCCGCCGAGTTCGCCAGCACCTTCGCGATGCCGAAGTCGAGCACCGAGACGCCGCGCTCGTTGAGCATGATGTTCGAGGGCTTGAGGTCGCGGTGGACGATGCCGAGGCGGTGCGCCTCGGTCAGCACGTCGCAAATCTCGGCGGCGACTCTGACGGCGCGCTCCGGAGCGAAGCGGCCGTCGCGGGCGAGCACGTCGGCGAGCGTCGAGCCCTCGACGTGCTCCATCACGATGAAGGGGCGACCGTCGGGGAGCTTGCCGGCGTCGAAGATCATCGCGGCGCGGGGGTGGCGGAGTTTCGCCATCGTGCGCGCCTCGCGCATGAAGCGCTCGGCGACTTCGGGGTCGGCGGCGATCTCTTTCTTCAGAACCTTGACGGCGACGGGTCGGTCCAGGCCGAGGTGCGTGGCGCGGTAGACCGTTCCCATCCCGCCCCTGCCGATCTCACACTCGACGCGGAAGCGGTTGGCGATTACCTGGGGGACATCCATTGTCAAACCCTACTTTCGGGTGCCATGAGGGACGACTGTGCCCGAACCGGCTTCACTGCCGTGCGAGGAGGGGAGGCAGTTTGGGCGGGCGGGCGGCGAGAGGAGAAACTAAATCCTTTGTCCGGCGCGGGGAGAAGTTTTTTTGTGCTTGGGAAAACGAGACTTCCGACCGACGCGAAGTGTAGCACCGAAGCGGGCGAAAAGTTAAGAGTAAAAAGTTAATTCTCCTATCCGGATACGCCTTCCGCGCGTTCGCCCCGCGAGGGGCATCGGACATTAGCCGGTGGCAAGCAGACGCTAGTCTGCGCCGCCACCGGGGTGGGATGACGTACAAGGCGACGCGCTCCGGCAGGAGCGCCGGATTGGAGCGACTACCAGAGGAAATCCCCGTCGTACTCTACGCCGCTCCGACGGAGTAACATGAGATATTCGTCCTGAAAGGTCTTACTCCGATGATGCTCTTCCTGACGCGCGACGTAGCTTCTTACCCGTGCCAGGTTCGACGCACTCACCGTAAATGCGCCGTAGCCCTCCTGCCACCCGAACCCGCGCGCGCCGAGCGTCTCGTGCACCCACCGCGAAGACGACTGTTTGATCTCGCGCAGCACGTCGGCCAGTCGGTGCGTGGCGCGCAGCCCGATGAGCAGGTGAACGTGATCGCCCGTCCCGCCGACAATCTCCGCGACGCCCCCGCACGTGCGGACAGCGCCTCCGAGGAATGCGTGCAGGCGTCCGCGCCAAGCCGCTTCGATGAGCGGGCGGCGATCCTTCGTGCTGAAGACGAGGTGGTAATGAAGGCTCAGGTGGGTGGAGGGCATGGTGAGGTCTCCGGCGCTCCTACCGGAGCGCAGTCGTTCCGGTCGGTACGGCCCGGCGGCTGCGCTTCGTGCTACGCGCTCACGCGCTTCGCACTCCAGCTTGCCACCGGCTAATCTCCGGCGCCCCTCGCGGGGCGCCGGTAACTCGACGTGAGGCTCTATCAGTCGTCTATTCGGTTGCCGTATCCCTATCTGCCGGTTTCGGCAATGCGGGTCATAACCTCTATCACCCAGTGGGCGAGCATGACGGCGAAGAGCAGCCCGGCGTAGGCGCGCGCGGCGAGGCGCAGGCGTGCGTGGAGTCTGCCGGATGATCGCGGGTCGTGTGCGCGCTGATGGACGGCGACGAAGACGAGCGCGGCGGCGAAGAGGACGACGCCGAGCGTGAGGACGACTGCTGCGGGGTTCAAGCGCAGCGCGTCGCCGAAGTGTCCGTGCAGCGTGAGCAGGACGCCGCGCGTCATGCCGCAGGCGGGGCACGGTAAGCCGAACGCGCGCCGGAAGAGGCAGCCCCAGCGCAGCTCTCGTCCCATGACGAAGACGCGCTCAGTGTCGGCCGAGGCGAGAGCGCGCAGGAGCAGGAGCTGCGCGACGAGCAGCGCGCCGACGCCGCCGGGCGTCGCGCCCGTCCGGAAGGTCTGTCGCGAGAGTCGCCTCACGTCGCCTCGTGTGACGCGCCGGGCGTTCGCGAGCCCGTGCGCGAGTGGATGAAGGCGAAGAGGTGCAGCGCGAGGCTCGCGGCGGAGAAGCCCCAGAGGGCGCCGGTCAGGAGCCGACGCGCGTTGTCGCCTTCGCCATGAGTTAAGACCGCTTGCAGCACGTCGAGCGGCATGACGAGCGCGAGCGCGACGCTCAGCCACGCGGCGGGCAGTCGCCGCGTCTTGAAGAGCCAGACGACGAAGGCGAGCGCGCCGCAGACGATCCCCGCGCAGCGCCAGCACAAGGGGAGCTGCGCGCCGAAGAGGTGCGGCGAGCGTTCCGGCATCTGGTGGCAGACGAGGTGCCCCGCCCACATCGACGCGCGGTAAAAGCTGTCGGCGACCGTCTCAAACATCGAGTCGGGTCCTGTCTAGTCGGCGTGCCGCAGCGCGCTCACCCTCACTTGAAGAGGATCGGCTGGAACTGCCCGCTGGAAACTTTCGCCGCCTCGTCCCAACTGTGGATCGCCGCGGCGATGTTCGCGAGCGGCATCAGCAGCAGCACGCAGAGACCGACGAGGACGAAGCTCAGGATGAAGCCGACGATGCCGAGCCCGACGTAGGCGGCGAAGATGCCGATGCCGAGCGTCTGCTTGTTCGGCACGAGCATCAGCCCGATGCCCGGCAGGAAGAGGCTCAGGATCGCGGGCACCGCCGGGTGCATCTGCTGCGCGCCGCCCGCGCCCGGCGCCTGGTAGCTCTGCGGCGCCTGCGTCGGCGTGTAGGTCGGGTAGCCGCTCGGCGGGGGCGGCGGCGTCTGCGGTTGGTAGCCGCCCGTCGCGCTGCCAGTCGTGGAGCCGGGGTCGGTCGCGCCCGCTGGCGGGTTCAGATCGCTCGACGCGCGCCATGATTCGGGCGCGGGCGCCTCGCCGAGCTGCGCGCCGCAGCTCACGCAGAATTTCGTCCCGTCGATGTTCGTAGTTCCGCAGTTCGCACAGACAGCCATCCTAGTTCTCCTTCGCGTGTGTCCGGTGTTTGAAAAATTTGACTCCCGGAATTTTCGGGAGCGGCGTGGATCAAGATGTCAGACCATTCGGGAAATAACTTTTCAGACTCTCGCGCGCCGCGCGCGCCGAGACTTCAGCCGAGGTCTGGAACCCAGAAGGTCTGCCCGCACTCCTCGACGCGGCGCAAGCCGAGCGTGGGCAAGTCTTTCTCACGAACGCCGAGAAAAGTAAAGTGCGGCAGATCGCTCAGCACGGTCTGGAACCACCCGCGCCGGGCGAACAGCTCGCGCACGCGCGCGTTTGTGAACTCCGCCGCGTCGAAGGCGAGCATCGCGAGGTGCTGCGAGGCGCCGGGCGCGGCGACCGACTGGAGGATCGTCTTCGTCCAATCCGTGCTGAAGAAGAGCCCGCGCGCTTCGAGCCTGAGCACCTCCGAGAGTTGTTCGGCGGGCTCCATGCAGCGCAGGCACTCAGCCTCCTCGCGCCCGAGCTTTTGCTCGCCCAGCCAGTGTTCGAGCGCGGGGCGCACGCGCGAGTCCCACAGCCGCACCGTGTCGGCGTAGCCGCGGCGAGCGGCCACCGCGCCGCGCGGCGTAATCTCTAAGCCTTCCGCGCGCGCGTCGTCGCACGCGGCGAGGAGGGCGTCGAGCGCGGCGGGCTGTAACTCGATCTGTGCGCCTCCGATCACGGCCGCGCGCACGTCGGCTGCGCGCTGAAACTGTTCGACCCCCTCCTCGCTGCGGAAGGTGAGCACGGAGGGGACGCGCACGCCGTCCGCGGCGACGAACATCGCGCCGTACTCAGAGAGCAGGCGGCGCGACGCCGGATCGCCGCAATCGCAAAGCTCTTCGGCTCGCATGCCGCGGCGGGCGAGCGCGCGCTGTAGCGCGGCGTAGAAGGGCGAGCCGCGGAAGCGCGCGGCTTCGCCCGTCGGATCGTCCTGTGCGTGTGCTGCTCGGTCGGTCTGTGGCATTCGGGGGCGTCGGTCGTCGCGCGGGATTTGCGTCCGAGATCGCGGGCGGCCGGTTTTCCTCCTCCCCACGCCGCTCGTGTATGCTACCGCACAGCCGACGCGGACGAAAGAAGGCAGGCGCCCCGTCGTCGCGTAAAAAAGAGTTCGCGATGGACAGACTCGGACAGTTTCGCGAGACGCTCTCCACCTACCGCAGGCACGGCTGGCAGCTCGCCCGCGCGCTGATGACGGCGGAGACGATGGACGCGCTGCGCCGCGAGCAGTCGATTGAGGCGGGCGCGCAAGAATCAGAGTTAACGTTCGAGGGCGCGCAGGTGCGCGAGTCGGAGTTCGACGCGATGTGGTTCAGGCGCGCGGCTGCCGCGGGGCGCGAGGCTTGGGAGTTGCGCCTCGCCGCGGAGGCTTACGCGCTCTTCGAGTTGTTCGAGGCTGACGAGGCGGAAGAGGATCGCGAGGACGTGAGGCGCGAGCTCGAGGCGAGGGTGAGGGAAACGACGAACGCGGAAGGATGAAGGATGAAGGATGAAGGATGAATTAAGAGCTATTGCCTTTCGTTCATCCTTCATCCTTCATCCTTCATCCTTTTAGTCGTCTCTGCCCATCTTGACCGGGACCTCGATGCGCTGACCGTCGCGGACGACGCCGACGCTGACGACGCTGCCGGGCGTGGCGTGGTCGATGTAGGAGCCGAGCCCCTTGGTGGTGCGGACGGGGTCGCCGTTGAAGGAGACGACGACGTCGCCGCGCTGGAGCCCGGCGATGTCTGCGGGTCGGTTCGAGCTGACTCTCCCGAGCCTCACGCCGTGGGCGTTTAACTCCGGCACGCTCACCCGTTCGAGACCGTCCACGCCCCAGTAGCCCGTCGCGCCGGGCGGCAGGAACGCCTTCGGATCGTAGTCGCCCGCGGCGATGGTCTTGAGCATCGTCGTGCGCTCCGTGCTGTCGCGCGTGTAGGCGACCTCGACCGTCTTGCCGATGGGCGTGCGGCGCAGGGTGTCGCGCATGTCCTCTTCGCTGTTGATGGTCTTCCCGTCGAATCGCCGGATGAGATCGCCGTCGCGTAAGCCCGCGAAGTGGGCGGGGGTGCCCGGCAGCACGGCTTCGAGCATGAGCCCCTCGCCGCGGGCGTAGGCGAAGTCGTCAACGCCGATGAAGGAGCGCGGCATGATGGGCGCGCTCACGCGGATGCCGCCCGCGCGGACGCCGCGCTTGATAACGCTCGCCGCCCCGGAGGCGCCGATGATGATCATCACGATGATGACCCACGTCAGCCACCCCGCGCCCGTGCCGCCGCAGACGCGCGCGCCGCGGCGTCGGCGCCGGCTCGTCAAATCGTTCCGCGTCACCGAGGGCGAGAGGGTCGTCGTCTGCGGCGCGAAGCCCGCGCCGAAGGTCGTGCGCGCGCTTTGCGGCGGCGACATCACGGGCATCCCGTCGAGGCGCACGGTCTCGACGTATTCGGCGAGCCCTTCGCCGAGGCGGAAGCCGCAGACGCGGCAGAAGCGCATCCCCTGCACCATTTCGGCGCGGCAGCTCGGGCAGGTGACGGTCTCGGAGCTTGCGCCCCCGAACGTTTCGGCGCGTTGCGTTTCTGGTCTCATCGGATTTCGGAGCCTCTTTTTCCCCGGACGGAGGGGCGACTTTCAGCGAGTTTTCGACGCTCGGAAATTATACGCTCTTTTCGGCGCCGCGGTTGCAGTCCCGCCCGCGCGGGAATAAACTCTCCGCCACAGTCCCTGACGAAAGGTGCCCCCAAAACAAGTGGAAGTGACAAAAGCCCTCGCCGCCCTCCAGCGGCTCTACAACAAGGACAACATCGAGATCGTGCAGGCTGACGGCACGCGCGTCCGCGGCAAGGTCAGGAGCCTGAAGACGACGCAGGCGCTCACCAAGCCGAGCGTCAAGATCGAGCGCGGCGACGGCGAGGTCGTCAAGATCACCTTCGACAAGATCAACGAGATCATCGATCACAACCTCTACTAATCTCGGATTTCGGATTGCGGAATGCGGATTAGAAAGCGTCAACGTCATCGCTCCTCTTCAATCCGCATTCCGAAATCCGCATTCCGCAATTCTTCCATGTTGGATTTATCCCGGATCGAATGGCGCGGGACGCGGCACGAGGGGGTCGCGCTGAAGGTGCTGCGCCGCGACGGGGCGACCCGGGACGCGACCGTCCTCATCCGGATGCGACCGGGCTGCTCCTACCCCGCCCACCGCCACGCGGGGCTCGAAGAGGTCTTCATCCTCCAGGGCGGCTACCGCGACGCCGCAGGCGAGCACCGCGCGGGCGACTACGTCCTCAACGACGCGGGCTCGGCGCACCGCCCCACCGCCCTCGAAGGCGAAGACTGCGTCATGCTCGCCGTCGCGCACTCCGGCATCGAACTGTTAAAGCCGTGACGGGTGAACCGTGACGGGTGACAAGTAAATCCGATTTCTTTCTTGTCACTTGTCACTCGTCACCCGTCACGCTCTTCAGGTATATTATCCGCGTGCGCGCCTCGTCGCGCCGAAGTGAGTATGGAGAAAACTTCCAAGAGGTTCGAGGAGTTCGGCGGGCGCGTGGCGAGCGCGTGGGAGGGCTTGCGCCCGACGACGCGCACGATCATCGAGCGCGCGCTGCAACCCGCGCCCGCGTCGCACGCCGGGGGCGCGAACTACGACGCGCGCTCCGAGATGGAGCTGAGCCGCCTGCTCGAAGCTCTGGACGAGCGGGCGCGAGAGGCGGGCGCGCTCAGGCTGAACGCCGAGCAGTCGCGCGAGCTGGTGCGCGTGGCGGACGCCTGCGCCCTCGTCCTCTACACGGGCGGGCGCTCCGCCGAGGTCTTCGGTCAGCTCCTCGAGCGCGCCCTGCTCGCGCGCGACTACGCGCGCGTCGACCGCGTCGCCGACACGCTCTCGACGCGCCTCGCGCCGAGCGAAATCTGCGAGATGGCTCGCAACCAGAACCCGGCGGTGCGCGCCATCGCCCACGAGGCTCTGGCGCAGAAGCCGCCGTCGGTTCTGGTCGAGCTGCTCGGCGATCCCGTCGACGCGGAGGAGGCGCGCGAGGCGCTCGAAATTCAGGCGGACGACTACGAGTCGGAGGAGGCGCGCTGGATCGTCAACACGCTCGAACGGGTCGAGGACGACGCGAGCGACGGCGACTAGCGGAAGTTAATCGCCTGACGAGCATGCCCGAAGAGTTGCGCCGAGACCGTGTCGAGCAAGCTGAAAAACAGATCGCAGAGGCGCAGGCGAAGGCGCGAAACGCCTCGACGAATTTGAAAAGCGTCGAAGAACTCTACAAGGCGCGCGAGCAAGAGATTCAGGAGCAGATTAAAACTTCCATCAGCCGGTTTGAAAACGCGAGCGCGGATGCGAGGGATGCGGAGAGTATTTTGGCGGGGCTGAAGTCCAACATCACCGGACTGATGTCGGACGCGATTGAGAATCACGAGAGCAAGCGGCGGATCAAAAGCTTCGTCGTCGGCGTTGTCCTCGGAGTGCTGACCTCTCTGCTCGCCTCCGGAATAATCTTCCTCATTACGGGGACAGTCGGCTCCCCCTGACGCCCTCGCTAAGCGCCGCGCGGCTCGTCTTGATGCGCCGCGCCGATCTCTTTGAGCCGCGCGATGACCTGCTCGATGAGCCAGTTCGGCGTCGAAGCCCCGGCGGTGACGCCGACCCTGCGCGCGCCGCGCAAATCCTCCGCCTCGATCTCTTCCGGCGTCTCGATCAGGAAACTGCGGCTCGGCGTCGGCCCTCTCGCGGACGGCGTCCGCCGCTTCGAGGAACGTCGAGAGCTTGATGGTCGTCTGCGAGATGACGAGCGGCGCGTGCAGCCTCGGGAGTTTTGCGACCTCGCCCGCGTCGCGCACGACGTGCGCGTTCAGCGGCGCGTAGCCTTTCACGCCGATCATCTCCGGGTGGTCGGGGCTCCCGACGACCACGACGTCGCGCCCCTCGGCGGCGGCTCTCTCGGCGAGCTTCTGGACTTTCGTGACGAAAGGGCAGGTCGCGTCCACGACGCGCTCGGCCCGCGCCTCCAGCTCGCGCTGGACTTCGGGCGTCACGCCGTGCGCGCGGATGACGGCGGTCGTGCCCGCCTCGACCTCCGCGGGCGAGTCGATGGTGCACACGCCCTCGGCTTCGAGGCGACCGATCTCCTGCGTGTTGTGGATGAGCGGCCCGAGCGTGCGCACGCGCGCGCCCTGCTGAAGCGCCTCCTCCACCATCTGCACGGCGCGCTCGACGCCGAAGCAGAACCCGTACTCGTCAGCCAGCAGTACCTGCATCCGTGTCCTCGATTGCGGAATGCGGATTTCGGATTGCGGATTAAAAGTCAGGAAACGTTCCTACCTTTCAATCCCTCTTCAATCTGCATTCCGCAATCCGAAATCCGCAATTCCTAAATCGCGCCCGCCGGGGGTGCGTCCGGGGC
>JAIVJC010000159.1 GCA_020200235.1 Acidobacteriota bacterium
GCTTCACCCGCCTCTACGCGGGCGGCGAAGTCGTCGAGCTGCGCTCGCCCGACGACTTCGCGCGCCCCGACTTCACAGACGTTTTCGTCCTGGTCGATCGCCTCGCCGCGCGCGCCGACGTACTCCCCCGCCTGATCGATTCGCTGGAGACGTGCTTCGTCGAGGGGCACGGCGTCGCCGTCGTCCAGACCGCGGCGCGAGACGGCGAGACGCCGCACACCCTGCGCTTCTCCGAGCGCTTCGAGTGCAAGTACGACGGCACGGTCTACGCCGAGCCGGAGCCGCGCCTCTTCAGCTTCAACAACCCTTACGGCGCGTGCCCGACCTGTCAGGGCTTCGGCAACACCACGGGGCTCGATCTCGATCTCGTCATCCCGAACCCGCAGCTCACGCTCGAAGGCGGAGCCATCGAGCCGTGGACGAAGCCGCAGTACGACTGGGCGCGCACCGAGCTCAAACGCTTCGCGCGCACCGAGCGCATCCCGATGAACGAGCCGTTCGCGTCGCTCACCAAGGCGCAGCAGCGCGCGATCGTCGAAGGCAGCGGCGACTGGGCTGGCGTGCGCGGCTTCTTCGCGTGGCTCGAGACCAAAAAATATAAGCTGCACGTCCGCGTCTTCCTCTCGCGCTACCGCGGCTACACGCTCTGCCCCGACTGTGGCGGCGGGCGACTCAGACAGGAGGCGCGCGACGTGAGAGTCGGCGGGAGGACTTTGCCGGAGGTGTGTAAGCTCCCGATCAAAGAGTCCGCCCCCTTCTTCGACGCGCTCGAACTCTCGCCCGAGCAGACAGCCATCGCCGACAAGGTGATGCTCGAAATCCGCAGGCGGCTCCGCTTCCTCATTGACGTGGGGCTCGACTACCTGACGCTCGACCGGCTCGCGTCAACCCTGTCGGGCGGCGAGGCGCAGCGCATCCAGCTCGCGACTAATCTGGGCTCCTCCCTCGTCGGCGCGCTCTACGTCCTCGACGAGCCCTCCATCGGCTTGCACCCGCGCGACAGCGAGCGGCTGATCCGGCTCCTGCACGATCTGCGCGACATCGGCAACACCGTCCTCGTCGTCGAGCACGACCCCGACATGATGCGCGCCGCCGATCACATCCTCGACATCGGGCCCTCGGCGGGCGAGCTCGGCGGTCGCGTCGTCTTCGAGGGCGACTTCAACGGACTCCTGAGAGACTCCGCGACGCTCACCGGGAAATATTTGCGCGGCGAGGCGGAGATCAAGGAGCCGAAGCAGCGGCGGACTTCGAAGAAGAAGCTGACGATCCGCGGCGCGAGCGAGCACAACCTCCAGAACGTCGACGTGGAAATCCCGCTGGAGACGTTCACCTGCATCACGGGCGTCTCGGGCTCGGGCAAATCCACCCTCGTCCACGACGTGCTCTTCGCCGGGATCAAGAAGATGCGCGGCGAGTGGCAGGGTCACGTCGGCGCGTTCTCCAAGATCGAGGGCGCGAACCAGATCGACGATGTCGTGCTCGTCGATCAGTCGCCCATCGGTCGCACCCCGCGCTCGAACCCCGTCACCTACATCAAGACCTACGACGCCGTCAGAGAGCTGTTCGCCTCGACGCGCGACGCGCAGTCGAAGGGTCTCGACGCCTCGCACTTCTCCTTCAACGTCCCCGGCGGTCGCTGCGACGTGTGCGAGGGCGACGGCACGGTGACGGTCGAGATGCAGTTCCTCGCCGACGTGGAGCTGCTGTGCGAGGAGTGCAAGGGCACGCGCTTCAAGCAGACGGTGCTGGACGTGCGCTACCGCGGCAAGAGCGTCAAAGACGTTCTGAGCATGACGGTCAGGGAGGCGATGCACTTCTTCCGCGACGTGAACAAGATCGCCAACCGCCTGAGAGTGCTCGACGACGTCGGTCTCGGCTACCTCCGGCTCGGACAGTCGGCGACCACGCTGTCGGGCGGCGAGGCGCAGCGCATCAAGCTCGCCGCGCACCTCTCGAAGAAGACCGGCGCGCGCACGCTCTACATCTTCGACGAGCCGACGACGGGCCTCCACTTCGAGGACATCAACAAGCTGCTCGCCGCCTTCCGCACGCTGGTCGAGGCGGGCGGCTCGCTCCTCGTCATCGAGCACAACCTCGACGTTGTAAAGACCGCCGACCACGTCATCGACCTCGGACCGGAGGGCGGCGACGCGGGCGGGCGCGTGGTCGCCGTCGGCACGCCCGAAGCGATCATGAAGTCCAGAAACTCGCACACGGGTCGCTTCCTCAAGGCGCACCTCGCGCGCTCGAACGGGCGCGCCGCGGCCTAAGCCCCGAAGGGGCGCAATTAAATAGCCCGGGGCAACGCCCCGGGACAAAGACGACGAAAACCATCAAGCCCTGAGAGGGCGAAATAACTCTCTGCGTGGGAGTTTTATTTCGCCCTTTCAGGGCTCGTACTCATTTCGGTGATAATGTTCCTGGGGCTTCGCCCCAGGCTATTCTTATGTCGCCCCTTCGGGGCTCATGCCCCGCCTCTTCTACCCGATTCCGCCTCCGACTCCACTCCGTCCTTGCGACCTGACCCCGCCTTTCGTATTTGCCTTTTCCCACCCGCCCGGCTCGGTTAGAATCCCGCCCATGCCCACCGCACGCAGAATCCTCGCCGCCGCGCTCGCGATCCTCTTCGCCGCTCAGCCGCTCGCCGCGCAGACGAAGTTCGCCACAGCGGAAGAACTCGCGCGCGCCTCTCGCGCCGCGCTCGCGCAGACTTCCGGTAGCGTCAGGCTCGCGGGACTGCGCAAGCCCGTCCGGGTGCTGCGCGACCCTTGGGGCGTGGCGCACATCTACGCCGAGGGCGCGGACGATCTCTTCTTCGCGCAGGGGTTCGTCGCGGCGCAGGACAGGCTGTGGCAGATGGAGATGTGGCGGCGCGCGGGCGAGGGCAAACTCGCCGAGATACTCGGCGCGGGGGCAATCGAGCGCGACAGGTTCGCGCGGCTGATGAGATACCGCGGCGACATGAGGGCGGAGTGGGAGTCTTACGCGCCCGACGCGCGCCGCATCATCGAGTCGTTCGTCCGCGGCGTCAACGCCTTCATCGAGTCGAGCCGCGAGCGTTTGCCGATCGAGTTTCAGTTGACGGGCGTGCGCCCCGAGCCCTGGGCGCCGGAGGTCTGCCTGCTCAGGCTCTCCGCGCTCGAAGTTAGCGGCAACGCCTCGCGCGAGGTGCAGCGCGCGCAGCTCGTCCGCGCGGTCGGCGCGAAGACGGCGAACGAGCTGATGCCGACCGACCCGCGCGCCGACGTGGAAGTCCCGCGCGGGCTCGACCTCGCGGACGTCGACAGCCAGATCCTCGCCGGGATGCGCGCGGCGACGGGCGCGGTGGACTTCTCCGCGCTCCAGGGCAGCAACAACTGGGTCGCGTCGGGCGCGCTCACGCGCACCGGAAAACCTTTGCTCGCCAACGATCCGCACCGCGGCGTCGGGCTGCCCTCGCTCCGTTACATGGTTCACTTGAACGCGCCGGGGTGGAACGTCATCGGCGCGGGCGAGCCCGCGCTGCCCGGCGTCTCCATCGGTCACAACGAGCGCGTGGCTTTCGGCTTGACGATCGTCGGCATCGATCAGCAGGACTTGTACGTCGAGGAGATCGATCCCCAGGACGCGACGCGCTACCGCTACCGCGGCGAGTGGGAGCGGATGCGCGTCTTGCGCGAGGAGATCAGGGTCAAGGGCAAGACCGAGCCGGTGGTCGCGGAGCTGAAGTTCACGCGGCACGGCGCCGTTGTGTATGAAGACGCGAAGCGGCACAGGGCTTACGCGCTGCGCACGGTCGCGAGCGAGCCGGGAACGGCAGCCTACCTCGCCGCGCTCTCCCTCGATCGCGCGAAGAACTGGAGAGAGTTCCGAGCCGCGCTCGCGCGGTGGAAGTCGCCCTCGGAGAACTTCGTCTACGCGGACGTGGACGGCAACATCGGCTGGCAGGCGACGGGGCTCGCGCCCGTGCGCCCGAACTGGAAGGGGCTGCTGCCCGTGCCCGGCGCTTCCGGGCAGTACGAGTGGCAGGGATTTCTGCCCGCGTCGGAGCTGCCGAGCACATACAATCCGCGCGCGGGCTTCATCGCGACCGCGAACCACAACATCCTCCCCGAAGGCTACGCGCACGCGCTCAGCTACGAGTTCTCCCCCTCGACGCGCTTCCGCCGCATCGAGGAGGTCTTGCGCTCCGGGAGGAATTTTTCGGTCGAGGACTTCGAGCGATTGCAGCACGACGAGATGTCGATCATCGCGCGCAGGATTGTCCCGTTGTTGAAAACTGTTAAGACCGACGATGCAGACTTGCGCCAGGCGGTGGAGCTTTTGCTTAACTGGGATTTTGTTCTCTCGAAAGATTCTGCTGCGGCAGCTCTCTACGAAGTGTGGTTCAACCGGCTGGGCGCGAATATCTTGAAAGAGCTCGCGCCCGAAGACGCTGCCCGCCTGCTGGGCGGAAGGGCAAGCCTCGCCACGCTCCTGCAATGGGTGTCTGACACGGAAAACCCGAAATCGCCATCCGACGGCGGCTACACTGCCGCGCAGCAACGTCGCAATCGAGTTTTTTTGGGAAGTCTTACTGAAGCCGTGACCGATCTGCGAAGCCGCCTCGGCGCGGACATGACGCGATGGCGCTGGGGCTCGCTGCACGCGGCGTTGTTCCGCCACCCGCTCTCGACGAGCGAGGAGCGGTTCGCGCCCTTCAATCTGAAGCCGGTCGAGCGCGGCGGCGACGCGAACACCGTCAACGCGACGGGCGGCGGCGGGAACTTCCGGCAGACGCACGGCGCTTCGTACCGCGAGGTCATCGACCTCGGCGACTGGGACAACTCGGTCGCCGTCAACGTGCCGGGTCAGTCGGCGCAGCCCACGAGCCCGCACTACAACGATCTGCTGCCGCTCTGGGCGGCGGGCAGGTACTTCCCACTGCTCTTCAGCCGCGCCAGAGTCGAGCGCGAGGCGCGCGAGCGTCTGACGCTGGAGCCCGCCGCGCGCTGAAGCGTCCGGCGGTGGAACGTTTCGCCGCGCCGTTGCCGAAAGTCGGTCGAGCCTGACTTCTTAAGTCGAACCGAACTCCGCCGAATCTATTTCAAGGGAGCAAACATGTCTCTTAAGGATCGCATCACGACAGACCTGACCGCCGCGATGAAGGCGCAGGACGCGCCGCGGCTCTCGACGCTGCGGATGGTGAAAGCCGCGATCATGAACCGCCAGATCGAGAAGGGCGGCGAGCTGACCGACGAGGAGTTGACGAAGCTCCTCCAGTCGCTCCTCAAGCAGCGGAGGGATTCCGTCGAGCAGTACGACAAGGGCAACCGCCCGGAGCTCGCCGCCAAGGAGCGCGCCGAGATCGCGGTCATCGAGGGATACCTGCCCCAAGCCGCCACGCGCGAGGAGATGGAGCAGGCGGTCGCCGCCGCGATCTCCGAGACCGGCGCGACCTCGATGAAGGAGATGGGCGCGGTGATGAAGGCGGCGCAGGGGCGGCTCGCCGGGCGCGCGGCGGACGGCCGCACCATGAGCGAGATCGTCAAGGCGAAACTCGGCGCCTGAGGAATTGCGGATTTCGGATTGCGGAATGCGGATTGAAAGAGGGGAGAGGGGTCTCGGACGGCTCGAATTCTTACCTTCAGTAATCCGCATTCCGCAATCCGCATTCCGCAATCGAAGAATCCGCATTCCGCAATCCGCATTCCGCAATCGACGGCGGCTTGCCTCGCCCGCGAAGATTCCCGTATAATCCGCCTCTTGCACGGAGCGCGGCTGGCACGTTCTAGTGGGTTCGCGCCCACTTTTTGTTTGCGCGGAAGTGCTTTTTGACAGGGGGGTTTGACAAGACGTTGGAGACGGCCGAGGTCGAAGAGCGGATCAGGGGGATCGCCGAGCGCGTGGCGACGGAGCACGGGCTGGAGTTCGTCCACGCCGAGGTCGGCGTCATCGGTCGCAGCGCCGCCGTGCGCGTCTTCATCGACAAGCCGGGCGGCGTCACCCACCAGGACTGCTCGACCGTGAGTCACCACATCGGCACGGTTCTCGACGTGGAGGACTTCGTCTCGTCAGCCTACACGCTGGAAGTCTCGTCGCCGGGCTTGGAGCGCGGGCTCTACAAGAGGGAGGACTACGAGCGCTTCGCCGGGCGCTCCGCCAAGCTCAAGTCGCGCGACCCCGTCAACGGGCAGCGCAACTTCCGCGGGCGCATCCTCGGCGTCGAGGGCGACAAGGTGGTTTTCGAAGACAAGACGAGCGGGCGCGTCGTCGTCCCCGTCGAGCGGATCGCGAAGGCGAACCTGGAGATCGACGTGGAAGAAGAGTTCCGGCTCGCCGCCGAGCGGGAGAAGCAAGCCGCCGACGAGAAGAAGAAGTCGAAGGCGGCGAGGGCGATCGAAGAGTGACAACTGAATAATCAAGAGGTCAGAGATCAGAGGCTAGAGGTCAGCCACGACTGATCTCACTAACCTCTAGCCTCTGATCTCTGACCTCTAAAATTTATGAGCGCATCCATCGGGCAGAGCATTGACGCGCTGTGCAAAGAGCACGGCATCGACCGCGAACTCGTCATCGAGGCGATGAAGGAAGCCGTGCGCGCCGCCGCGCGCAAGCAGTTCAAGTCGGGCGAGGAGATCGCCGTCGAGTGGAGCCCCGACGCCGGGATCGAGCTGTTCGCCTCGAAGGTCATCGTCGAAGAGGTCGAGAACCCGGGCCGCGAGATGTCGCTCGAAGAGGCGCGCGAGATGGCGGGCGACGAGGTGGACGTCGGCGACGAGCTGCAACTGCCGCTGCCGATGGAGGAGATGGGCCGCATCGCCGCGCAGACCGCCAAGCAGATCCTCTTCCAGAAGGTGCGCGACGCCGTACGCGCGCAGGTCTACGAGCAGTACATCGACAAGGTCGGCGATCTCGTCAACGGCATGGTCAAGCGTTTCGAGCGCGGCGACATCATCGTCGATCTCGGCAACGTCGAGTCGCTTCTTCCCCGCAAGGAGCAGTCGCGCGGCGAGCAGTGGAACCAGGGCGAGCGCGTCCGCGTCGTCATCGACGACGTCCTGAAGGAGGCGAAGGGGCCGCAGATCATCGTCTCGCGCTCCTCGCCGGAGCTTCTGAAGCGCCTCTTCGAGATGGAGGTGCCGGAGATTTACGACGGCACGGTCGTGATCAAGAGCGCCGTCAGAGAGCCGGGCGAGAGAGCGAAGATCGCCGTCTCCTCGACCGAGCGCGACGTCGATCCGGTGGGCGCGTGCGTCGGCATGAAGGGCTCGCGCGTGCAGGCGATCATCCGCGAGCTGCGCGGCGAGAAGATCGACATCATCGAGTGGTCGGAAGAGCCCTCGGTCTTCGCCGCCAACTCGCTCTCGCCCGCGAAGGTCAACCAGGTCCGCATCACCGACATCGAGAGCCGCCAGATGGAGGTGATCGTCAACGAGGATCAGCTCTCGCTCGCCATCGGCAAGCGCGGGCAGAACGTGAGGCTCGCGACGAAGCTCGTCGGGTGGAACATCGACATCCGCAGCGAGGAAGAGATCAAGAAGGAAGTCGCCGCGCAGATGGGCGCGCTCATCGCCTCGGGCGGCGCGGTGCCTCTGACCGCGCTCGAAGGCGTGACGGCGGCGACCTCAGCCGCGCTCGCCGAGCACGGCATCGAGGACATCGACGCGCTCGCCGCGCTCGACATCGACACGCTCGTCGAATACCTCGACACGAGTCTCGACGAGGCGCAAGCCATCCTCGACGCCGCGCAGGGCGTCATCGCCGCGCGCGCGCTGAGCAAGCAGGTGGGGGCGGAAGAGGGCGCCGCGGCGGGCGGGGACGAAGCCGCGACCGAGACGGGAGAGACAGCCGCAGCCGCGTCTGAAGAGACGAGTACGGAAGCGGGCGACGCGGACGGGGACGACGCGACGGGCGCGACGGGCGAAGAGTCCGAAGGGGTCGAGCAGCACGCCTTCTCGGCGGAAGCCGACCCCGAAGCGCCGGCCGCGGAGGTCGAGCCCTCGGAGGCGATGATCGCCGACGGCTACGACGAGGCGGTCGAGCAGGGCGCGCCGTTCCACGCCGAGGCAGACATCCTCGCGAACGAGTCAGCCGACCCCGTCGCGCTGAGCGAGGTCGAGGAGATGAGCGACGACGCGCTCGCCCTCCAGGACGCCGGTCGCGATCTTCAGCCGGACACGATCACGCCCGCGCCGACGCTGACCTCCACGGAGGCGGCAGTCTTCGCCGAGGCGGAAGCGGCTGAAGAGGGCGAGCCCCCCGTCGAGGAAGACGCGCCGCTCTCGCCGAGAGTGTCGGCGACGGAAGCGTCCGCCCCGGAAGTGATGGTTACGTCCGAGCCCGCTCCAATTTATCGCGAGCAGGCGGACGACGAAACAGACACAGGCGAAGGTGAGCAGCAGGATGCTTCCCGAAGCGCCGAGTAGCCGCCGCGCGGGCGGCGGGCGCGCCTCACGCGGCGCGCCCTGGTGTGACTCGCCTCCCACGGCGAACCGCACGCTGACGGTCTGACACGGACGGACTCGAAAGCGCGCGGCGAAGCCGGAACGAGGAGAGGTTCCTTGTCAGTACTTTGAAGCGCGCGACGCCGTTTTTTCGAGTAGCGTCGAAGTTAAGGAGTTCATGTCAGCCGTCACCAGCAAGGTTCGTATCTACGATCTCGCCAAAGAGCTGAAGCTCGAGACCAAGCGCCTCATCGAGGAGATCAGGCGCGAGGGCGTCGACGTGTCGGTTCCTTCGAACTCGGTCTCGAAAGAGCTTGCGGAGAAGATCCGCAACCGCTACTTCCCCAAGACCGCCCCGCCCAAGGCGCGCGCCATCCGCGTCATCAAGCACGCCCCGGCTCCCGCCGCCGCGCCGACCGAAGAGGCCGAGGCGTCGGCTGACGTCCACGCCTCCGCGTCGCCCGAAGCCGCGTCGGCGCAGACGACGCGGCCGCCCGTCGAGGCTTACGCGCCCGACGCGGCGGGCGAAGACGCGACGCCCAGCGCGGCGAGGCCGTCGGTCGCGCGGCTCGTCAAAAAGCTCCCGCCCGCGCAGCGCGCCGAGCCGCCTTCCGCCGCGTCGCAGACGCAGGCGGAGATCGCCGAGCCGCCCGCCGCGCAGTACGAAGAGACGGGCGCGGTCGAGGCTGACTTGCAGTCGTCCGCGACAGCGCCGACCGAAGAATCGTCGGCGGACAACGGCGCGGAGCAGACTTCGCCCGAAGTTTCGGCGGCGCGCCAGGTCAGGGTCTTGCGCCCGACGCAGGCCGCGCTCAACGCCGGCATCAAGCACGGCGAGCGAGCGCCCGTCCCCGTCGTCGTCCCGGCGCCCGCGGCGCCGACGCCGCGCGAGCGCGCCGCACGCGGCGGCAGGCGGGGGGGGCGCGACGCGGCTTTCGAGCCGCACGGCACGCCCGGCGAGACGGCGAGCCCGCAGACCGTCTACACGCCGCCCGCTGACGCGCGCCGACCCGGTGGTCGCTCGCGCCGCGGCGGCCGCCCCATCAGCGAGGGCTCGCGCGGCAGGGGCGGGCGCTTCGACCGCGACGCCGTCGTGCCCGGTCGCGCCCTCTCGCTCGAAGATCGCATCAAGGGATCGATGGGCGGCGCGGGCGTGGCGGTGGACGAGCTGAAGCCCGTCCGCCTCGTCGAGGGATCGACCGTCAAGGAGTTCGCGGAAAAGCTCGGCATCAAGCCGAAGGAAGTGGTCGCGCTCCTGCTCCAGCGCAAAGTCTTCGCGACGATCAACCAGGCGCTCGACAACGAGGTCGCCTCCGAGCTCGGCAAGCGCTTCGGCTACGACGTGACGTTCGTCCCCTTCGAGGAGATGGTCGCCGAGGAGGAGTTCGAAGAACTGATCGCCGCGGACGCGGACGACGTGGAGCTGCCGCGCGCCCCCGTCGTCACCGTCATGGGTCACGTCGATCACGGCAAGACGAGCTTGCTCGACGCGATCCGCACGACCGAGGTCGCGGCGGGCGAGGCGATCAACAAGATCGACAAGCCGGAGGCCAACCCGGCGCGCGTGCGCCAGGAGCTCGCCGGGCAGGGCTTGAACCCCGTCGAGTGGGGCGGCGAGACAGAGATGGTCGAGGTCTCCGCCAAGCAGCGCAAGAACCTCGACACGCTGCTCGAGACAGTCCTCCTCACGACCGACATCCTGAACCTGAAGGCGAGCCCGACGCGCCTCGCCTCCGGCGTCGTCCTCGAAGCGAAGCTCGACCGCGGTCGCGGCGCGGTCGCGACCGTGCTCGTGCAGCAGGGCACGCTCAGCGTCCACGACCCGTTCATCGCCGGTCAGGTTTACGGCAAGGTGCGCGCGATGTTCGACGACCGCGGGCAGGCGGTCACTGAGGTCGGGCCCTCGACGCCGGTCGAGGTCTTGGGCTTGCAGGGCGTGCCGCAGGCGGGCGACACCTTCCAGGTCGTCGCGGACATCTCGCGCGCGCAGAGCATCTCCGAGCACCGGCAGGTGCTCTCGCGCCAGAGCACGCTCATGCAGTCCACCAAGCGCGGCATCGAGACCCTGGGCCAGAAGGAGATCAAGGAGCTCCTGGTCGTCCTCAAGGCTGACGTGCAGGGCTCGGTCGAGGTCTTGAAGTCGACGCTCACGAAGCTCTCGAACGAGCAGGTGAAGGTGAAGGTCATCCGCTCGGGCGTCGGCGCGATCACGGAGTCGGACGTGCTGCTCGCCTCGGCGACGCAAGCCGGGGCTTCGAACAGTGCGGTCGTCGTCATCGGCTTCAACGTGCGCCCCGAGTCGCGCGCCAACGATCTCGCCAAGTTCGAGCACGTGGACATCCGCCTCCACTCGATCATCTACAAGGTCGAGGAGGAGATCCGCGCGGCGATGATCGGGATGCTCGACAAGATCGAGACGGAGCGCATCCTCGGCCGCGCCGACGTGCGCGCCGTCTTCAAGGTGCCGCGCGCCGGGAACGTCGCGGGCTGCATGGTCACGAACGGCGTGATCCGCCGCACGGCGCGCGCGCGCCTCATCCGCGACGGCGTCGTCGCGTGGGAGGGCGGCATCGGGAGCTTGCGGCGCGTCAAGGACGACGTGTCCGAGGTGCGCGAGGGCTTCGAGTGCGGCATCGGGCTCGAGAACTTCAACGACGTGAAGGTCGGCGATCAGATCGAGTGCTACATCGTCGAGCAGATCGCCGCGACGGAGCTGGCGTCAACGCCGGTCAGCCGTGAGTCGTAAGTCGCTAACAGGCGTGGCGGGTGGCGGGTGATGGGTAAAACCGGCTCCGTCCCGTCACCCGTCGCCTGTCGCTCGTCACGGGTTTTATGCGTCGTCCGGAAAGAGTTGGGGAGCAGCTGCGCGCCGAGATCGTGCAGATCGTCGGCTACGAGCTGGAAGACCCGCGCGTCGCGATGGTGACGGTGACGGACGTGCGGATGTCGGAGAATTTGCGCGAGGCGCGCGTCTACTTCACGGTCGCGGGGACGGACGAGGAGGCGCGCTCGGCGCACAAGGCGCTCAACCACGCCGCGCCCTACGTGCGGCGCCAGCTCGCCACGGAGCTCAGCCTGCGCCACGCGCCGCAGATTTTCTTCATCCGCGACACGGTCGAGGAGAAGGCGGCGCGCGTTGACGCGCTCCTGCAAGAGATCACACACGACAGCCCCCCGCCGCCCGGACGGGCGCACGCGGCTGCCGGCGAGGAAGGAGAAAGGATGGATGAAGGATGAAGGATGAAGGATGAAGTAAAAGCGGCTGGCTTTCTTTCATCCTTCATCCCTCATCCTTCATCCCTTTTTTATTATGCTAAGTCAGGTCGTAGATTTGATCGTTGACAAGCAGCGGTTCGCCATCACGTCGCACGTGAGGCCGGACGGCGACGGGCTGGGGTCGAGCCTCGGGCTCTTCTGGCTGCTGCGCGCGCTCGGCAAAGACCCCGAGGTCATCATGCGCGACGCGGTGCCGCACTCCTACCAGAAGTTGCCGGGCGCGGGGCTGGTGCGGGTCACGCCGGCGATCGACCGCGATTACGACGCGGTCTTCGTCATCGAGTGCTCGGACATCACGCGCCCCGGTCTCGAAGGGCTCGACCGGCAGCGCGTCGTCAACATCGATCACCACGCCACCACCTCCCTCTTCGGGCAGATCAACTGGATCGACGCGACCGCCTCGGCCGTCGGCGAGATGATCTACAACCTCTGCAAAGCCATCGGCGTGCGCCCCTCAAAGGAGCTCGCCGAGTGCGTCTACACGGCGCTTTTGACCGACACCGGATCGTTCCACTACTCGAACACGTCGGAGCGCACCTTCAAGGTCGCCTCGGAGCTGGTGCGCGCGGGCGTGAAGCCCGCGAAGATTTCGCAGGCGGTCTTCTCGAACCACCCTTGGAGCAAGCTCGAACTCCTGAGCCGCGTGCTCGCGACCGTGCGCCACGACGCGGCGGCGCGCGTGGCGTGGCTGCACCAGACGCTGGCGATGCAGGAGGAGTCGAATGCTTCCGAGGAGGACAGCGACGGCTTCGTCAACTACCCGATGGCTTGCGGCGAGGTGGACGCCGTCGCGTTCCTCAAGGAGACCGCGCCGGGCGTCTACCGCACGAGCCTTCGCTCGAAGGGCGAGGTCAACGTCGCGCGCGTCGCCGAGCGCTTCGGCGGCGGCGGACACCGCAACGCCGCGGGCTGCACGCTGACGGGCGACCTGGCGGAAGCCGAGCGCACCGTCGTCAGCCTGCTGCTCGAAGCCGTCGAGGAGAGCCTGCACGAGAGCCGCTCGCCGCGACAGAACGCCCCGCGCCCCACCGAAGAGCTGGAGGCGCTGAACGTCGAACGGTGAGTGGCGGATTCAAGTTACGCCGTCGCCCGTCAGTCTCCTGACGGCCCGCGATCGGTGATACAATCTCCCCCGTTCAGCGTTCCGCGTTCATCGTTCATCATTTGCCTATGAGCTGGTTCAAGCGCAAGGAGCAGAAGATCGAAGCCGTCCCCGAGGGCGAGCGCGTCGTGCGCACCGAGGGCATCTTCGTGAAGTGCCCCGAGTGCGACGCCGCCCTCTACAAGCGCGAGCTCGAAGAATCGCTCCAGGTCTGCACCCACTGCGCCTACCACTTCCGCCTCGGCGCGAGAGAGCGCCTCGCCATGCTCTTCGACGACGCGGAGTACGAGGAGCTGGACGCCGAAGTGGTCTCCAACGATCCGCTCGGCTTCACCGACACCAAGCCCTACAAGCAGCGGCTGGAGCAGGCGCGCCGCGCGACGGGGCTCCCCGAGGCGATCATCAACGGGCGCGGGAAGGTCGGCGGCTACCTGACCTACATCGGCGCGATGGACTTCGCCTTCCTCGGCGGCTCGATGGGCGTGGCGGTCGGCGAGAAGATCACGCGCATCATCGAGCGCGCGATGCGCGACCGCGCCGCCGTCATCACGGTCGCCGCCTCGGGCGGCGCGCGGATGCAGGAGGGCACGCTCAGCTTGATGCAGATGGCGAAGATATCGTCCGCGCTCGCGCAGCTCGACGACGCGCGCCTGCCCTTCATCTCGATCCTGACCGACCCGACGACGGGCGGCGTCACCGCCAGCTTCGCCATGCTCGGCGACGTGATCATCGCCGAGCCGCGCGCGCTCATCGGCTTCGCCGGGCCGCGCGTCATCGAGCAGACCATCCGGCAGAAACTCCCCAAGGGCTTCCAGCGATCCGAGTTCCTTTTGGAGCACGGGATGCTCGACAAGATCGTCGACCGGCGGGAGCTGCGCGCGACCGTCATCCGCCTGCTCCAGTTCATGGTGAGGCCGAAAGCCCGGAGTCCAAAGTCTAACGCCCGGACGCGAGGCTACCCGTCAGGTTCGTGCGTCGGTTTGTGGACCTTGGACATTGGACTTTGGACTTTTCGATCAATGACGTTCGACGAAGCGGTCAACTACCTCCTCGGTCTGGGTCACGAGACGCTCGCCGTCAAGCTCGGTCTCGAAAGCGTCCGCCGCCTGCTCTCCGCGCTCTCGCACCCCGAACAGTCTTACCCCTCCGTCCAGATCGCCGGCACGAACGGCAAGGGCTCGACCGCCGCGATGCTCGACGCCGCGTGCCGCGCCTCGCTCGTCAGGGCGGGTCTCTACACCTCGCCGCACCTCGTCTCGATCACCGAGCGGATCAAAATCGGCGGGCGCGAGATCAGCCGCGAAGACTTCGCGCGCCACACGGCGGACGTGCGCGACGCCGCGCACACCGTCCGCGACGGGGCGGGCGCGCTCCCCTCTTTCTTCGAGCAGGTGACGGCGATTGCGCTCTGCGCCTTCCGCGACGCGCGCGTCGATCTCGCGATCCTGGAGACCGGCTTGGGCGGGCGGCTCGACGCGACGACCGCCGCGCTCGCGTCCACAGTCGCCGTCACACCCGTCGCGCTCGATCACCAGGAGTACCTGGGCTCGACGCTTCCCGAAATCGCCGCCGAGAAAGCCGCCATCATACGCGCGGGCGCGGAGGCGGTCGTCTCCGCCGCGCAGTCGCCGGACGCGCTCGAAGTGATCCTCGCGCGCTGCCGCGAGACGAATGTTGCGCCGCGCTTCGCGACCGAAGAAGTCCGCGTCGAGGGCGCGACTTCGGACGGACGCCTGCGCGCCACCTTCCGCACCGCCGTTGATGTTTATGAGGACGTGACGCTCGCGCTGCGCGGTCGCCACCAGATAACGAACGCCGCGACATCAATCGCGCTCGCCGAACTTTTGCGCGCGCGCGGCTTCGAGCGGCTCACGCGCGAGTCGATCATCGAAGGGCTCTCGACGGCTGAGCACCCCGGCAGGCTCGAACTCGTCGCGGGCTCGCCGCCCCTGCTGCTCGACGGCGCGCACAACCCCGCGGGCGCGCGCTCGCTCAGGGGTTATCTCGACGAGTTCGCGCCGCCGCACGTCACGGTGATCTTCGGCGCGATGCGCGACAAGGACTTGGCCGAGATCGCGGCCGCGCTCTTCCCCGCCGCCGAGAATTTAATCCTGACGCCGATCAACAACCCGCGCGCCGCCGAGCCCGACGCGCTCCGCGCCTACGCCCCGCCGGCGTTCGACCCCGCGAAAATTTTTCTCGCCGCGTCTTCCGGCGACGCCTTGCGACTCGCGAGAGAGATCACGCCGCGCGGAGGCACGGTCTGCGCGACGGGCTCGCTCTACCTCGTCGGCGAGATTAAATCTCTGCTCGCGGGCGGCGGCACTTGAACGCGTGCGGGCGAAGACTTACATTGAGCGAGACCAATCCCCATCACGAACGGCGGGAGTTTTCATTGGACACATCACACAAGGAAGCGCCAGAAGTCCTGTCGAGCGAGGACGTGTTCGAGGGTCGCGTCTTCACGGTCTCCATCGACACGGTGCGCGAGGGCGAGAGAGAGAACGTGCGCGAGGTGGTGCGCCACCCCGGCAGCGCGGCGATCGTCGCCGTCTTCGACGACGGCACGATCGGGCTCGTCCGCCAGTACCGCCACCCGGCGGTCAAGTACCTGCTGGAGATTCCCGCCGGGAGCCGCGACGAGTTCGAGCCGCCCGAAGAGTGCGCCGCGCGCGAGCTGGAGGAGGAGTTGGGCGTCGTCGCGGGGGGCTTGGAGAAGCTCGCGGAGTTCTTCGTCTCGCCGGGCTTCTGCGCCGAGAAGATGTGGGTCTACCTCGCGACCGATCTCACGGAGACGCGCCGCAACCCGGAGGAGGACGAAGACCTCGAGCTCGTCCGCCTCACCTTCGCGCGCGCCTTCGAGATGATCGAGGCGAACGAGATCGAGGACGCCAAGACGATCATCGGCTTGCAGCTCGCCGCCGAGCGTTTGGGAAGAAAGTAACGCGCGGCGAGTCCTCTGCGTCAGCTTTGCCTTTCCCTCCCGCGTCTCTTAAACTCGCCGCCATCGTGGACACGCCGACCGACATGAGCGCATGTTCGTCGTCCAGATCGTCTTCGTCGTGCCCTACGTGCTGACGCGCGGGACGTTCGATCCGGCGTCGCTCGAAAAAATCCTCAGGGGCGACAAGACCGTCATCCTGCTCTCCGTCATCTCGATCATCCCGGCGCACCTGTTGACGCTCGCGCTCGCGTGGATGATCGTCACCGGCTTTGGCAAGCGACCCTTCTGGCGCTCGCTCGGCTGGGGCTGGTCGCCGTGGCTCGGCGTCTGGACGTGCCTCGGGCTGACGCTCCTGCTTCACGCCGCCGGGCGCGTCTTCGTCGCCATCTTCGGCGACCCGGAGACTGATCTCGAACGGCTGATCATGAGCTCGAACGCCGTGCGCTACACCATCGCCGTGCTCGCCACCTTCACCGCGCCCCTCGTCGAGGAGATCGTCTTCCGCGGCGTGCTGTATTCCGGCTTGCGCAAGCGCGTCGGCACCGTTTGGGGCGCGGCGGCGGTGATCGCCATCTTCGCGGCGATCCACGTGCCGCAGTACCTGCCGAACGTCGCCGTGATCTCGACGATCCTGCTGCTCAGCTCCGTGCTGACCTTCGTGCGCGCGCGCACGGGTAAACTCCTGCCGTGCGTCGCGATCCACTTCTTCTTCAACGGCATCACGTCCATCCTCATCGTCCTCGCGCCGTACATCGAGAGCAAGCCCCCCGCGCCGCCGCCCGTCCCGCCCGCGCCCGGCGCTCTCTTCGAGACGTGCGCGCGCGCCGTCACACTCCTGTTCTGAGTTGAGAAGATGACTCACGAAGTCGTCGTCGTCGGGGCGGGGGTGGGCGGGCTGACCGCGGCCGCGCTGCTCGCCGCGCGCGGCGTCTCGGTGTGCGTCGTCGAGCGCGAGTCGCGCGGCGGGGGCTGCGCCGCGGCGTTCGAGAAGTTCGGCTACGGCTTCGAGCCGACCGCCGGGCTCTACGAGGGCTGGGGCGCGGACGAAATCTTCGCGCGCGTCTTCGCGGAGCTGAGAGACGCGCCGCCCGAAGCGCGCCGCGTCTCACCGGCTTACGCCGTGCGGATGCCGGGCGGCGCGCAGGTGAGAGTCGGGGGCGCGGACGCGGGCGAGTTCGACGCGGAGCTGCGCCTCGCCTTCCCCGAATGCGCCGACCTCGCCGCGGAGTTCTACCGCGAGATGGACGCGCTCGACGCACTCGCGCGCGCGTTGCCGCGCCGATCCGTAAGCCCTCTCCCCTCGCGCTCGATATTTTCCAAGTTCAAGACGGCGGCGCGCCGCGTGGCGGATGAGGAGACGGGGTCGCGACTCATCCGAACCGCGCACGCGGAGACCGTCGCGCGGAGTCTCGCCGGCGCTTCGCCGCGCTTCCGACGCTTCATCGACTCGCAGCTCCAGCTCTTCACGCTCCGCGCGAGCGATCGATGTTCGCGCGCCGAAGCCGCGCGCGCGCTCACGCTCCCGCGGCGCGGGCTCTACGCGATCCGCGGCGGCGCGCAGGCGCTGGCAGACGCGCTCACGGAGTCGATCAGACGAAGCGGCGGCACGCTTCGCTTCGACACGACCGCGCTGCGCCTCGCTTACGACTCGGCGGGCGCCGCCGTGGGCGTCGATCTCCTGAGCGGCGAGACCCTTCGCGCGACGCGCGCGGTGTTGAGCAACCTCACGGCGTGGGACACCTACGGCAAGCTCGTCGGCGCGAGCCGCACGCCCGCGGACGTGCGCGCCCGGCTCAAAACTCTGCGCGGCTGGGGCGCGTACCTCGTCTTCCTCGGCGTCGAGACGCGCGCCGCCGCGCGCCTCCCCGACGGGCGCGTGCTCGCAGTCTCAGACTTCAACGAGGGCGAAGAGTTCGATCCCGTGCGCGCCTCCCTCGTGCTCAACTGCGCGCCCGCGTGGGACACTCGCGCGCCAGAAGGCAGGCGCGCCGCGACGCTCTCGACCTTCGCCGACGCTTCCGAATGGTTCGCCTACCACGAGGACGAGTCGGAGCATGAAGCTCAAGACCAGCGCGAGCTCGAATTCTGGTGGGGGCGTCTGCACGCCGCGCTGCCGGAGCTGGCTGACGGGTGCGAAGTCATCGAGACGCTGACGCCGCGCGGCTACTTCGACCTGACGCGGCGCAGGCTCGGCGCGGTCTGGGGCGCGACGCCGGCGGGCGGGCTCTCAAGCGCCGACGCGCACCCGTACCGCACGCACCTGCCGAACCTGCTGCTGGTCGGCGACACGGTCTCCGCAGGCAGCGGCATGGCGGCGGTCGCGCACTCTGCGCTCGCGGTCGCAAACGTAATCGCCCCGCGGCGCGCTTGATCCGCGCCGCGGGGCGGCTGCTTCGTCGGTCGCGGTCGTGACTCCCTTCTCAGCTCACGACCGTCCGAGTCCGTGTCCGTTTAAGATCGATTCCCTCTCCTCTTAAGATCGATTCCATCACTTCTTAAGATCGATTCCATCACTTCGGCGGCGGCGTGCCTTTCGTCGGCGTGCCGCCGCGGACGATAGGCGCGGCGCCGCTCTCGGAGGGCGGGACGTGGACGACGACTTTAGTGTGCGTAGTCGTGCCGAAGTCGGGCTTGGACTCCGCGCTCTTCTCGGGCTTCACGAACTGCGTCGCGAGCGCGGCGTTGACCTGCCGCCTCTGGAGCTTGCTCTGCGCGCGCGCCATCTCCCGCGCGCGGCTCTTGCCCCACACGTCGAGCGCGTCCCTTTCGTCGCGGTCGAACTTCGCGACCTCCACGACGCCGGCGGCGCCGAGGCGCGCGAACATTCCCTCCTTCAAGAGCGTCCGCTCCATCCCGACGAGCGCGCGCCCCTTGCGCACGAAGACCTCGGTCGCGCCCGACGCCCCGACGTTGACGCGGTAGACGCCGCTGCGCACGACCAGGACGGGCGCGCGCGGCGTGTCGAGCATGAGGGCGACATCCGCGTCGCTGTAGCCCGCGGCTTCGACGAGCGCGCTGCCCTTCGAGAGCTTGAGACGGAGCGAGTCGAGCGACGGATCGGTCAGCTCGAACTCGGCGTTCTCGCCGAGGCGCAGGTACGAGCCGGGGTTGAGCAGGATTTCGGCGCGGCCGTCCGCGCCGGTGCGCACCGCGTCGCCTGCCTTCAGCTCGTCGGTCGTCGCGAGCTGCTGCCAGGCGTCGCGCCCCGCGCGCCTGAGCGTCACCTCGCCGGAGACGAAGTTGACGCCCCCTGCGCGCGCCGAGATGACGCGATCATCATTCGTGCGCGCACCGGCGGAAGCGGCGCACGCACCGACGAAAACGATGGCGAGCGAAAGGTTCGTGATTACCTTGCGGGCGTTCCTCATGGCGTGCCTTCCTTCCTGAAGCGAACTGATTCGGCGGGGAGAGCCGACGTGAAGTTTAGATGGCGCAAGAATACGCCCGCGCAGACCGACGAGGCAAGAGGGTTCCGAGGCTGAGAGGGGGTTCGAGGGGCTCAGTTCGAGATCGACCCGGAGCCGGGCGAAGTACGCCATGAGTGAATGCGCGCTCCGAGTACGGCGCAAAACAACCGCCCCTACGACCCGACTGCTCGACAACGCGCCCTCACAGCTGCTCCCACTCCGTCGCGCGGATCACCAGGCGATCCTGCCGGAACCTCTCTTCGAGCTCGCGCCTGTAGCGCGACCACCAGCGGCGCTCTAGCCTGTCAGCCATCACCTCGAAGATCACCACCTCGTCGCGGCTCACCTCGCCTGCGGTTTGCACCCACACGCCCTCGGCGGGCGAGCGCCGGAACGCCGTCACGCCGCCGAACTCGCTCGCCAGCTCGTTGCGCACCCCGTCGAAGTGGTCGCGACCGAAGGGCTCGCCCTCGTTGTCGTAGAGCGGCAGGAGTAGTTGAATCAGGTACATGTTAACTTAGGAAAGCCCGCGAAGTTATTTGCAGCGTAATCTTGTGACAGACCCGTGCGCTATTGCGCCGCGCGCAGCGCCGACTCCACGTCCGCCTCACGCCCGCGCAGGATCAAGACCGTGTCGCCTTCGAGGAGGACGCGCGTCGTCGCGTCCGTCTCGCGCCAGGTCTTTACCTGATTAGTTTGACCATCCTTCGACGCGCTCTCGCCGGTCGCGCCGCGCGCCCCCATCAACACGTTGTAGGCGCGGAAGAACTCCTGCGCGTCGCGGCTCGAGTCCCAGGCGGTCTTCCAGACGAACAGCGTATCATTCGTGCCGCGCGTGAACAGGTACGCGCGGTCGCCGCCCCAGCCCGCCGCCGCGCGCTCCGCGTCTCTGCGGCTCAGCGACTTCAACAGCAGACCGCGCGCGCCCAGCTCGCCGAGCGGCGTCGAGGTCGCGACATTCCAGCCGGCGGACGCGAGACTTCCTTCGTCGAAATCGATCCCGCGCGGCGCTTCGCTCGCGAAATATTTTTCCGGGTGCAAGACCTGCTCGCTCGACGCGGGCGGGCGGGCGAACAGATCGTCCACGGCGCGCCCGCCCCCCCTGCGCCGCGCGGTCTCGACGAGGCGCGCGCCGTCGCGGTAGCGGAAGATGAAAGTCTCCGTGAGCAGCGGCGGGAAGAGCGCGCCGAGTTCCGCGCGGTACGCGGCGAAGCGCGCGTCCTCGACGCGCGCGGCGTCTTCGGGCGTCACGCGCGACCACGCTGCGGCGCCGCGCTCCGCGCGACGCTGCACGCTCACCGCGTCGCCCTCGACGACGGCGAACGCGGCTTCCGCGCGGTCGAAGCTGTAGGGCTTCGCGGTCAGGAGCTTCAGCAGGTCGAAGTGCTGATCCTGTAGGGCGTGCGTCAGCTCGTGCGTGAGCAGCGACTCGTCGACCGCGGCGGATGCGGGAGAAGACTTCGCGCCCGCGTGCGCCGAAGAAGACTTGCCGCGCTCCGCCGCGACGAGCAGCACGCTCTTGTCGAGCGGCGAGTAGACGCCCGTGGCGG
>JAIVJC010000050.1 GCA_020200235.1 Acidobacteriota bacterium
CCGGTCGTGCCGGGGACGACCGAGCCGCTTCAGTCCGCCGACGAAGCCCGCGAGACGGCGGCGCGCTTCGGCTACCCCGTGATGCTCAAGGCGACGGCGGGCGGCGGCGGCAAGGGGATGCGACTTGTCGCGGGCGAGGACGAGATTCGATCCGCGTTCGAGACCGCGCAGTCCGAAGCGCAGTCCGCCTTCGGCGACTCCTCCGTCTATCTCGAAAAGGCTGTCGAGCGACCGCGCCACGTCGAGATTCAAGTCTTCGCGGACGCGCACGGCAACTTCGCGCACCTCGGCGAGCGCGAGTGCTCCATTCAGAGACGACACCAGAAGGTGATCGAAGAGTGCCCTTCCCCGATGAACGACGCGTCCTTGCGCGCGGCGATGGGCGAGGCTGCGATCCGCGTCGCGCGCGCCGCCGATTACGTCGGCGCGGGCACGGTCGAGTTTCTGGTCTCCGACGTGACGCGCGAATTCTACTTCCTCGAGATGAACACGCGCTTGCAGGTTGAGCACCCCGTCACGGAACTCGTCACGGGCATCGATCTCGTGCGCGAGCAGATCGCGGTCGCCGCGGGCGAGAGACTTTCGTTCGCGCAAGCCGACGTCGAGTGGCGCGGTCACGCCGTCGAGTGCCGCGTCTACGCGGAAGACCCCGAGGACAACTTCATGCCGTCGCCCGGACGCATCACCCACCTGCGCCTGCCGCAGGGACCCGGCGTGCGCGACGACGGTGGCGTCTACGCGGGCGCGGAGGTCTCGATCTACTACGACCCGATGATCTCGAAGCTCGCCGCGTGGGGGCGGACGCGCGCCGAGGCGATTGACCGGATGCGGCGCGCGCTCGACGAGTACGAGGTCGGCGGCATCAAGACGACGCTCCCCTTCTTCCGCGAGGTCGTGCGCGACGCCGAGTTCATCGAGGGCAAACTCGACACCGGCTTCATCCCCCGCTTCTTCGCGCGACGCGACGCCGCGCGCGCCGCACAACACGACGCACAGGAGGGCGACCCGGAGATCGTCGCGCGCGATCTCGCCATCGTCGCCGCCGCGCTCGAACACGCGCGGCGGCGCGACTCTTCGCCCGCGACTGAGCGCGCCATCGCGCCGAGCGGCTGGAAGTTGGCGGGTCGCGCCGCGCAACTCCGCACGGGCGAGAGGTGACGCGCGACGCGCCCCTTAGAAGACGCGCAGGGTGAACATGCGCGGGAGCGCGGCGGGAGCGCCCGTGCGATCCAGCGTGACCTCGACGTAGTAGAGGTTGCTTGTGAAATCAATGGGACCGTTGAAGGTGCAACGCGCGCACGGCATGTCGTTGCTCCTGTTGCGCGCCGTGCAGAGAAGCTCCTGAGCAGGCTGGCAGGCTTTGACCTGAAACAGCTTGGCGTCGATGATGACGTTGGCGGGGGCGTTCGAGCCCATCTCCAGCGTGTGCCAGCCGGGTTGGTTCGGGTTGGCGTTATTGTCGAAGGTGTTCGTCACGTTGTAGCGCGCGACGATGACGTTACCGTTGACGCCGGGCTGGAACCCAATCTCTGTGCTGAACGAGGCGTAGAGGTTGCGCGAGTTCTCGTCCACCGCGCCCGTCGAGCCGATAGCCGTCCACGGTCGCATGACTTGCATGGCGGCGGCGGCGGGCGCGGGCGCGGCGGCGGGCGCGGCTGAGCCACGACCGCCCGACGACGCCAGCAAAATGAGCGAGAGCGCGGGCGCGAGCAGCAGGGCGAACCAACTTATGTTGCGGCGTTCCCGCAAGATGTTCTGTCTCATGTGAGTCACCTCCGTTGTGGCGACGCCCGTAACGAAGAACGGCGGACGTGAGCGCCGCGGTTGAGTGAGAGTGAGCGGCGAGGCGGCGATAGGCTTAAGGCGGTTTGACGCCCGGCGGTGAGCGCCGGGTTCGTAACGTTTGCGAGGAAGCGAGTGGCTTATACAACGAGCCACCCGCACTGTCAATAAAACGATCCTCACCATCGATAAAACGATCCTCTTTGTGACGTGATGAAACTAACGGCTGAACTTGATGGCGAAACTCTCGAACTCTCTCTCAGGCGTGAGGGCGCGCGCGTGTCCGCGGAGATCGACGGGCGCGCTTACGAACTCGAAGCGCGCGAGACCGAGCGCGGCGCGTACCTGCTCGTGCTCGGCGGTCGCGTCTACGAGTGCCGCGTCGAAGACGGTAGAGGGGCTGGCGGCGCGTCGAAGGTCGAAGTCGGCGGGCGCGCCTACGAGGTCTCGCTCTTCGATCCGCGAAAGCTTCGCGCCGCGGGCGCGGGCGGCGCGCAGAATCAGGGGCGCGCGGTCGTCGCGGCTTCGATACCCGGCAAGGTCGTGCGCGTGCTGGTCGAGGAGGGCGCGATGGTCGAGGCGGGCGACGGTCTCGTCGTCGTCGAGGCGATGAAGATGCAGAACGAGCTGAAGTCGCCGAAGGCGGGCACGGTCACGGAGCTGCGCGCGCGCGCGGGCGCGACCGTCAACGCGGGCGACGTGTTGGTCGTCGTCGAATGAGTCGGGCGGCGAAGTTGAAAAGGCGAAGGCGCGGACGGACGGCCCCCTCGCCTTCACCTTTTAATCGCACCTTACTTTTCGCCCCCGGCTTTCACCTAGCCCGACGCTCACCGCCAGGGCGGGCGCTGGGCCGGACTCCTGCGAGGCGGAGGAGGCGACCGGTCCCGACGAGCTGGTCTCGCCGTAGTACTCGTAGGTGCCGTTGGGGTAGAGCGTGAAGCAGCGGTTCGAGATGCGCCCGCCGCTGCCCGTGTTGACGTTCGCCATGTAGCACCATTTCCCCGTCAGCTCCTGCGGGTGCGCGCCGCCCGCCGCCGCACGCGGCTCCTCGCCCTCTGCCAGACGCTTGTAGATGATCGTCCGGCCCTCCGACTTGACGGTCAGCGTGTCGCCCGAGAGGCGGAAGGGGATGTCGAGCGAGCCCTCGCTGTTGGAGAGCGTGATGACGCTGCCGCGCACGGCGTAGCGCAGGCGCTCTCCGTTAAGCAGGAGCGTGCCGTCGTTGTTGATCTGCACGGTCGCCTCGCTGCTCTGCCAGCGTCCGACGAGCGGGTTGCGCTTCTCCTCGGGGCGCCCCGCGCCCGACGCCGCGGCTTCCGCGGCGCGCTGTCGCGCGCGCGCCCCGATCCCCGCGGCCGCGCCCTGCCTGACGAAAGTCATCGCGCCTTCGATGTCGCCGCCCGTGAGCGTCAGCGTGTCGCCTTCGAGGCGGAAGGTGTAGGCGTTGCGCGAGCCGCCCTCCTCGACGATCAGCTTGTCGCCGCGCGCGGCGTAGCTGATCTTCTCGTCGTCGAACGTGCCCGTGCCGTCGGCTTTGAGCAAGAGCACGATGGTGATGGGACCTTGCTGCGTCCGCCACTCGCCGACGAGGCTCGGCTGCTGCGCGCGCGCGGCAGCGCAGAGGAGGAGGGAGAAGAAGAGGGCGGGCAGCGGGAGCAGCGCGGCGCGGTCAGGGATTCTCGGCATCGTCTCAGACCTCAGGGCGGAAGGATGTGCGGACAGGAGCGCGACCGCGTGAGTTTCTTACAACAAGCGCGGCGGAGAGTCAACGGAGCGGATGTGCGGCACAGTGCCTCAGGTCTTTCGCCGGAAGGTCTTTCCGATCTCCGCACACACGCGCCGTTTGACCGTGGCGCGCGGCGCGCCCTACAGTTCCGACCGATGAAAGACGAGAAATGGGAAGCGCGGGTCGCGCCTGAAGAGCTGCGCGTGCTGCTGTGGGACATCGACGGGACGCTCGTGCGCTCGGCGCGGCGCGGGGTCTTCAAGGACTACACGACGCCCGCGCTCCTCGCGCTCTTCGGCACGGCGGGTCGCCTGCACGACTTGAACGTCTCCGGCATGACCGATCTCCAGATCGTCTGCGAGGCGCTGCGCGGCGAGGGTTTCACCACCGAGCAGATCGCGGCGCGCGGCGCGGAGTTGTGCGAGCACTTCGTCGCGGGGTTCGAGCGCATGGCTTCGGCGGGCGACTCGCTCTACCTCGCGCTGCCCGGCGCGCGCGCGGTTCTGGAGGCGGTCGAGGCGCACCCGCGCTACGTCTCCTCCCTGCTCACGGGCAACGTCCAAGGCGCGGCATTCTGGAAGCTGCGGCTCGTCGGGCTCGCCGACTTCTTCACGCTGCCCGGCGCCTTCGGCGAGGACTCGCACGACCGCCGCGACCTGCCCGCCCTCGCCGCCGCCCGCATCAACGCGCACCTCAGGCTCGACCTTGCGCCCTCGCAGTTCGTCGTCATCGGCGACACGCCGAACGACATCGCCTGCGCCAAACACTTCGGCGCGCGCTCCGTCGCCGTCTCAACGGGTCGCACCCACTCGGCGGCAGACCTCCGCCCCTACCAGCCCGACGTGCTGCTAGACTCACTCGCCGACGCCGAAGCCGTGCTGCGCGTGCTCGATAAGCTGTGAAGGCGATAGCGGGATAAACAGCGCCGCTTATCACGCTCTTAAAGAGTGATAAGCTATACCCCGCAGGTATTCAGCAGTTAGACACTTTCGCTTTTGAGCGGATGATATTATGGAAAACAAATCTGAAATTGAAGAGAGCAAGGCATTCGCAACAGGTCTCTTTCAGGGGGCTCAAATTGTCTCCTATTATATGAAAGACCGTTACCCTTTGATTGAAGGAGTAATAATTAAGCCTGAGACTGGTCATAGAGAAGCTTGCTTAAAGGGACTTTGGATGCGCGCTTATGCCTGGATGCAAACTTTAGAGAAACTAAATGGCCCGTTGGATTTTCAGGCATTGTCAGTTGGCAACCGTGCTCTGCTTGAAATTGCCGTTGATTTAGTGCTCCTTCATCATGATAAAACCAACGAATCCGGCTGGAAAATGTTTTGGTGGAATCTTTCAGAAAAGTTGAAAGCCTCAGAACAGATTGTCAATTTCTACAGCGAACAAGGGCTTAAAGTTCCAGATACATATGAGGCTCAGGAGATATTCTATAGAGACGAAAAATCCATTGTAGATAATATGAGAGTTACTCTCTGGCCCAACAAGAAGAATCCTAGCAAGCCGGTTCATCCTGACAGATGGACAGGAAATGGCAATTTATTTCCTGATATCGAAAAAGCAGATCAATTGTATGGCTCTGTTGTTAAGATGAATATTGGTTCTACACTCGTTGAATACTATCGTACGGAATATCGCAAGATGAATTGGCGGATTCACTCTGGAGTTGCTAGTTTCTGGAATCAGCCACCTGAAGCATTTAACTTAGTCTGCGGTTTCGCGCTCAAGTGGTGTGCTGATTTCGGTATGCTTTGTACCAAAATTATTCTGACCGATTTTGGGTTCGACGCAGCTCTCGAAGGATTAAAGCAAGAGTGGGGAAACATTAAGCATCAACGTGACTTTGTTTATGCTGAACAACTATACAAATTTCATTCAGGAGAATAATCAAGACGTAAGCCATGTCTAACAATTCATTCAACCCGCCGCCTCGATAGTCTTCTTTATGTAGCATGGAGAAAATAATCTCATGGACTTCTGTCGAGTGTTCCCCTTGCTGCTCCCTCTTCCGAGCGTGATGGTGATCAGGGACGGCAAGGTTCTGTTCAAGAAGGCGTACGGGCTGGCGAACCTCGAAGAGAAGACGCCCTGCGCGACCGACACGAATTACCGCCTCGCCTCCGTCACCAAGCAGTTCACCGCCGCAGCCGTCATGCTGCTCGTCGAGCGACGGAAGCTCTCCTACGATTCGACGCTGACCGACCTCTTCCCCGGTTTCCCCGTTTACGGCAGACGGATCACGGTGCGGCACCTGCTCAACCACACCTCCGGGCTGACTGATTACGAAGACCTCATTCCGAAAGAGACCACCGCGCCGCTCAAAGACGCGCAGGTGTTGGAGCTGCTCAGGCGCGAACGTGGCACGTACTTCCCGCCCGGCTCGAAGTTTCAGTACAGCAACTCCGGCTACGCGCTGCTCGCGCTCGTCGTCGAGACGGTTTCGCGCACTACGTTCGCGACGTTCCTCGAACGGAACATCTTCGAGCCGCTGGGGATGCGCGACACCGTCGCCTTCGAGAACGGAATCTCCACCGTCAAGCGCCGCGCCTACGGCTACTGGAAGCGCGCGGGCGGCGCCGAAGGATTCGTGCGAAAGGATCAGAGTCTGACCAGCTCCGTCTTAGGCGACGGCGGCGTCTACTCGTCGGTCGAAGACCTCTACCGGTGGGATCAGGCGCTCTACACGGACAGGCTCCTGAGCCGCGCCTCACTCGCGGAGGCTTTCAAGCCGGGGTCGAGGATCAACGACGAGGGCGAGGGCTACGGCTTCGGCTGGTTCACGGCGACTTACCGGGGGCTGCGAACCGTCTGGCACTACGGGAGCACCACCGGCTTCCGCACCGCCATCGAGCGCTTCCCCGACGAGAGGTTCACCGCCATCGTCCTCGTCAACCGGAACGAGGCGGACGCGCACCAGCTCGCGCGCAAACTCGTCGACCTGTACCTGTTCGACGGCAAGTGAGTCGGACTTAAGGTCTGTGAAAGCCGCGCTCGATGTCGCGGGTCGTGAGGCGCAAGATGGCGGGGCGACCGTGCGGGCAGGTCGTGGGCGAAGAGGTGACGAGCAGGCGGTCGATGAGCCAGCGCATCTTCTCGGGCGCGAGCGGCGTGTTGACTTTGATCGCCGCGCGGCACGCGAGCGAGGCGGCGACGCGCTCCCTCAAGGTCGCGCGCGCCGCGCCGCGCCGCTCGGCGTCGACCGCGTCCAGCGCCTCGGCGAGCATGTTGCGAGCCTCTGTCGGCGCGAGGTCTGCGGGCACCGCCTTGACCGCGACCGTGCGCCCCGACAGTCGCATCAGCCCGAAGCCGTAGGCTTCGAGGTCGTCCGCGACCGCGTCGAACGCCGCGACCTGCGCGGGCGTGAGATCGAAAGTTTCGGGGACGAGCAGTTGTTGCGATTCCGGCTGCCGGGAATTTTCCAGCGCGCGGTACTTGTCGAAGAGCACGCGCTCGTGCGCCGCGTGCTGATCGATCATCAACAACCCTTCCTCGTCGACCGCGACGATGTAGCTCTCCTCCAACTGGAACAGCGGTCGCACGTTCGCCGACGCCGCGCCCGCTTCGACTTCGACGACCCCGCCCGCTATAGAGTTGAGCGGCGGCAGGCGACTCTCCGCGCGACTCTCGTCGCCCGACGCGACCGACGCGAGGCGCGGCGCGGACGACTCGCACGCGTTCGGCGTCCGCGTCAAGGCGTTTGACCCCGCGCGCGCCGCGCCCCGCGACTCCTCAAGCGGCGTTGACGCTCGTTCAGCGCCACTCTCAAACTCAACGCCCCGCGCAGAGGCTGCCGCGTTCTTCGCCACCGCCTCGACAGCCGAACTCTGCGGCACGGCGTCTCGCGCGAACTCTCGATTGTAGCTCCGCTCCTGATCGCCGCCCCGCGTCGTCAGCAAGTCGTCATCGCGCGCCGGCGCGTCGAAGCCGAACTCGATCGACTCCTGCCGCGCCGTCGTCGTCGCCTCGCGCGCGAACGCTTCGCCGCGCGCGTCGCGCGTGAAGTCCGGCGGCTCTTCCGGAGTCTCCGCGTCGCGCCGCACGTAGCCTTCGGCGGAGAGCGCGGCGCGCACCGCCTCGCGCACGGCGTCCACGACCGCCGAGGCGCGGCGGAAGCGCACCTCCGTCTTCGCCGGGTGGACGTTGACGTCCACCTCTTCGAGCGGCACTTCGAGGAACAGCAGCGCCGCCGGATAGACGCCGTGCGGCAGCACCGTCCGGTAGCCCTCGCCGAGCGCGCGGCTCACCAGTCGGTCGCGCACGTATCGACCGTTGACGAACAGGTACTGCGCGTCACGCGAGGTGCGCCGCTCGCGCGGGGCGGAGACGTAGCCGCGCACGCGCGCGACTCGTTCGTCGCCGCCCGCGACTTCGAGCAGGCTGTCCAGAAACTCCGCGCCGAAAATCTGGTAGGCGCGCTCTCTCAAGTCCGCCGCCGTCGAGCAGCGCAAGACCTCGCGCCCGTTGTTCGTCAGGGTGAAAGCGATCTCCGGGTGCGCGAGCGCGTAGTGCGTGACGAGGTTCGTCAGGTGAAAACTCTCGGTCGCCTCGGAGCGCAAAAATTTCCGCCGCGCCGGGACGTTGAAGAAGAGATCGCGCACGGTGATGGTCGTGCCCACTGCGCGCGCGGCGGGCTGCACGTCGCGCATCCGCCCGCCCTCGATCCGGACGAGCGTCGGGGTGTCGTCGCCCGCCGCGAGCGTGACCAGCTCGACGCGCGCGACCGACGCGATGGACGCCAGCGCCTCGCCGCGAAAGCCGAGCGTGCCGATCGCGGCGAGGTCTTCCGACTTACTGATCTTCGAGGTGGCGTGCCGCTCGAAGGAGAGCAGCGCGTCGTCGCGCGTCATCCCGCACCCGTCGTCCGCCACGCGCAAAAGTCTCCGCCCGCCCGCCTCCACGTCGATCTCTACCGAGCGCGCGCCCGCGTCGATCGAGTTCTCCACCAACTCCTTCGCGACCGACGCGGGGCGCTCGACCACCTCGCCCGCGGCGATCTGGTTGGCTAGGTGATCTGAGAGGACGCGAATCTTTGACATGAAGAGCTGTCCGTTGTCGGTGGTCAGTCGTCCGTTGTTAGCAGATCGTCGTCAGTCTTATCTCCAGCACGCCACTCGTCAGCCACGTGCAACGGACGACTGACCACTGACAACGGACAATCTTTTCAGAGATAAACTATCTGGTGATCGGACGAGCCGATGTCGATGGCGCTGAAAATCCAGTCGAGGCAGTAGACGCCGTGGCGCGCGACGAGCGAGGTGATGTTGAGGTGTCGCTCCTGCAAAGCCTTCTCCGGGTAGAGCAGGGCGGCGGCGCGTTCTAACTGCCGGTGCGCGGCGCGGTCGCGCGCCATCTGCGCGCGGTGGAAGCGCGTGCGAAGCCCCGCGAGCTGGTACTCGATCTTCTCGCCGCCGTGCGAGAGCGCGTCGGCGAGCGTCGGGTCGAAGCCGCGCAAGCGTTCGCCGAGTTCCGAGAGCGCGTTTTTGATCTTCTGCTCGGAGAGGTCGAAGGCGCGCGCCTGCTCCGCGCCCAGGTGCTCTTCGACGACGCGCGCGACGACCGAGTCGAGACCGGCGAAGAAGTCTTCGAGCTTGAGATCGTAGCGTTCGAGCGTCCGCCCCGTCCGGCGCTCGACGAGCGTCAGGCTCGCGCGGTGGAGGATGGGCGTCGCGGGACGGGAGAGGACGCGGTAGACCTCTGCGGTCTGCGCGAAGTAGGCGATCTCCGCCGCGCCGCCGTAATAGGCGACCGTCGGCAACAGGTAGTCCTGCACGACGGCGCGCAGCGTCACATTCGGGCTGAAGTTCTCCGGCTCCCTGAGCGCCCACTCCGCCAGCTCGTCGGCGGTGTAACCCGTGCCGTCGCGCGCGTCCTTCGCGCAGTAGCGCCCGTCCCCGGAGCGCGCGAGCGCGACGCGGCGCGCGCCGTCCGCGTGGAGGAAGAGCGGGAAGGCGTCCGCGGAGGCGTGCACCTGCGCGTGGTAGCCCGCCTCGGCGAGCTCGCGGCTGCGCGCCTCGACCGCCGCGGCGATCTCCGGCGCGCGGCGCGCGGCTTCCGAGTAGAGCGGCGCGGCTAAACGTTTCAGACGCGCGTCGAGCGGGTCGAGCAGGACGAGCCCGTGCCGACCGATGAGCGCGGTCAACATGCGCGCGAACGCCTCGCCGTAGGTGCGACCCGGCGCGTAAGCCGCGCGCACCGTGCGTTCGAGATCGTCGGAGAACTCGGTGGTCGGCAGCACGTCGACGAGTCGCTTGATCGTCTCTTCTATCGAGTCGTCGATCAGGACCGAGCCGACGGGCGCGCCTTCCGTGTGCGCGGCGGCGGGCAGCTCGGCGACGGCGAGCCGGCCGTCGCAGGCGGTGAGCTCGGCGGCGCGCACCTCCTCCCAGTCGTGATCCTCGGTCGCCATCCAGAAGACGGGGACGGCGGGCGTGCCGCGCTGCGACAGACACCCGGCGAGCTTCACGGCGGAGAGGGCCTTGTAGATCGTGTAGAGCGGACCCGTGAAGAGCCCGACCTGCTGACCGGAGACGACTGCGACGCAATCCCCGGAGCGCAGGCGCGCGACGTTGGCGAGCGTCTCGCCGCCCGCGCCCCAGCCGCGGTTCGACTCTTCGAGCGCGTCGCAGAGCGCGTCGCGATCAGCACGGTGCGCGGCTAAGACTTCCGCCGCGCGCGCCGACAGCTCGTGGTGGAAGCGGACGGCCGAAGGGTAGAACTTTTTGAGCGCGACCGCGTCGCGCAGGTAGTCGAGGAAGAGTCGGGACTGCTGCGGGACGCGCTCGAACGGGAGCGACTCGACGCGCAAGCCCGCCTCTTCGGGCGTGCTGTAACAGGCTGCTTCCGTTGTGCTCAAGTCGCCGCTCCTTCGGGCCCGCCCGCCTTGCCGTCAACCGGTCTCGCGCCTTCCGAGTCCGCCAGCTCCGCGACGAGCCGCGCGATCTCTGCGCGCGCCGCCTCGTCCGGCATCGAGAGCGGGGCGCGCACCGTGCCGCCGCTGTAGCCCGCGCGGTCGAGCGCGACTTTGAGGCCGCCGATGCCGAAGCGCGTCGTGACGGCGCGGGCGAGCGGGATCAGTCTGCGCTGGAGCGTGCGCGCCCTCTCGTGGTCGCCCGCCTCGACGGCGCGCGCGATCGCGATTGTCGTGCGCGGCGCGCAGCAGGCGACGGCAAGTATCGCCCCGCGCGCGCCGGATGACAACGCCGCGTGCAGCGCCGAGCCGTGACCCGTCAGCATCGCGAACTCATCCGACGCGACGCGCAGCATCTCGACGAAGGCGACCACGTCGCCGGAGCTCTCCTTGAGCCCGATGATGTTGCCGTGGCGGGAGAGGCGCGCGACCGTCTCGGCGGCGAGCGTGACGCCGGTGTTCTGCGGGATGCTGTAGACGACGACGGGCGCGGTTGATTCGTCCGCGACCCTCTCGTAGTGCTCGGCGAGGGCGGCTTGCGTCATCGCGGCGCGGTAGAAGTGGGGCGTGATGACGAGCAGGGCGTCCGCCCCCGCGTCAGCCGCGCGCCGCGCTTCTTTGATCGTCTCGCGCGTGCTCTGCTGCCCGACGCCGACGACGAAGATCATTTCTCGCGGCACGGCCCCGCGCGCCGCTTCGACGACGCGCAGGCTCTCCGCCTCGTCGAGGTGGACGCGCTCGCCGGTCGAGCCGAGGGCGACGTAGCCGGAGACGCCCGCCGCGTTCCAGCGCGCGAGGTTCGCGCGCAGGGCGGCGAGGTCGAGTTCGCCGCGCGCGTCGAACGGCGTCGGGAACGGCAGCATCACGCCGCCGAGCCGACGGGCCGCCCCGCCCGCCGCAACAGCGCCTTGACGCGCGCCCGTGTCAACCTCTTTATTCTCGCCTCTCTCGCCCAAGACAGCGCATTATAGCGACGCGCGGAAAGGGCGCGCAACGCGCCCGCCTGCTTGCGCGCGCGGCGAGGCGCTAAAAAGCGAAGGCCCCGCCGGAACTTCCGGCGGGGCCTTCGCGTGGGGAGAAGCGAACGAGCCTTCAGCGCCGTTCAGCGCTCAGGGCCTGCGGCGTGAGAACAAGGAGTCGAGATCGAAAGTTAAGCCGAAATTGGCCCTCACTTCGTGCTCCTTGATCAGCTCGGTGCGGTTGGCGAAAGTGACCGAGATCGGAATTCTGAGCCCGTTCGAGAGCGGCACGGAGAGCTTGAGTTGCCCGCTCGCGATATCGCCTTTGATGTTCGCTAACGCCGCGCCGGTGAGCGTCCCGCCCGGTATGGTGATGACGCTGCCGGGCGCGAGATCGTTTTCGGTGAAGCGCTTGTACTTACCCGCGAAGCTGAAGACGAAGCTACCCAAGCCGGTGATGAAGGGGTAGTCGAGTTGCAGCGAGTGATCGAAGTCGCGCAGCCGCCTCATGCCGGGGCCGGGGCGCGAGTTGAAGAAGGTCATCGAGCCGTTGTAGGTCAACTCGGTCGTGCCCCTGCCGAAGCCGAAGAGGTGCAGGAGGTCGCCCTCGGCGATCACCTTCAGGTTCGAGGTGTCGACCAGCCCGACGCGACGGTCGCCGGTGTATTCGACCGTGAAGATCGAGCCCTCCGAGATCAGCTCCCTCAAGGCGCTGTGGTTTTTGAGCAGATTTTCATAGCGCGACGCGAACTCCCTGAGCAGCTTCTGCACTTCAGGCGTGAAACTGTTGAACGACGGCAACTCTTGATCGAGTTGCCGGATCAACTCGTCGCGCCTCTCGGAGCTCCCCCCCTTCGCGAGGATGGCGGCCTGCGCTTTCGTGTTCCACCTATCGAGCGCGGGCTCGGACTTCGCGTCGAGGGCAATTCTGGTGGCGATGTCCAGCAGCGGCTGGATATCGGCGTCAGCCAAGGCGTCCCACTTCGCCTGATACGAGGGGCTGCGCGGATCGCGGTCGTTCTTGATCTCGTAGCGGACGGAGTAGGAGGAGAGCTGTTGCCTGTCGCCGACGAAGGTGCCCGCTTGACTGCCGCGGCTGGTGTCGAAGGAGAAGCTGTAGGAAAGTTTGCGCAGCTTTTTTGTCGCGGCGCTGTCGTCGAGCACGCTCATGGTGAAGCCCTGATTCCTCAGCGCCTCAATCGTCCCGACGAGGTTGCCCCGGTAAGTGATGGTCGTGCCGCTAACGCCCTGCGTCAGCGCACCGTTCTCGGCCGCGAAACCGAGGATAGCCGGGGCGAGGCCTTTCGAGACGAGCGACGTGCTGCCGGCATTCTCGCTGCCGCCGCCGACTTGCTTATCGACCCTGATGTCCTCGATGTCGCCGACGAATTTCCGGCTCTCCCGGCGGGCGAGGGCTAAAAATACCAAGTCTGGGTGCGTCACCAACAGGTCTGCGTCGTCCTTGTTCTTCGCGGAGACACTACTTGCGATCTCGTTCACCTTAATTTTAATCTGTTCTTCGATTGACGTTTTCGCCTGGGCCGCGGCGAAAAGCGAGCGGGCGGCGGCGGCCGACATCGCGCGCGCGGGCGTGTTGCGCCGGAGGGGCTTTTGGAGTTCACTCTCCAAAGTTCTCAGCTCCCCCAGGCGATGTTCAATGTCCTTATCAACCGCGAGCTTTTCCGCTTCGGAGGCCACGGTCAGTTGGTAAGCCCGCATCGTGTTGACGCGTTTGCGTAGCATGGCGTAGAGCCGTACTCTCTGCGACTGCAAGGTGCCGAAGTTGGTCTCGCGCTCCGCCGCTGAAGCTGTCGGGTTGTCCAGGGCAGCCTCGAGCCCGCGAATACCCTCCCTCAGTTCTTCGGCGGTCGCGGCGCTCGACGCGTTCGTGCCGCCCGAAGCAGCGACGGCGAGCCGCTGGGCGTTAGTGGGTATAATGCTCGCCGCCGACAGCGCGAGCGCCAGCGCGGCTGAACTCAGTTTGGCTTTCATCGATTTTCACCTTCCTCAGATATAGAACCGGTAGAGCACCATGTCTAGGACTTCACCTTGAGCCTGCGTGACGTTGATGACCGACGTGTCGCCGCCGCTGCTGCCCGTAACGGTGAGCGTCGCGGCCCCGCCGATGTCGCCGCTGTAGACGACAGCGACCGCCAAAGCCCTGAGCGGCGCGGTGGGCGGGTGGGGCGGGTTGGCCTGGTTAACGGGGAACGAGCCTCCGCCCCACTTCTTGCCGTCGAGCGAGTACCTCACCGCCGCGACGCCCGCGTTAGGCGCGACCACCACGGTAATCTGCTCGCCGTCATCGCACCTGATCTTACCCTTAGACCCATCTATGAGATGCATGGCTGATCCTCCTCTGTGGTTACGCTAACGTCTTGCCCTCCGATATTGCCGCTAGCCTGTAGCACTCTCCCGCTGGAGATGAAGGCGGCCGGAGATAAACGGGGTTAAAGGAATTCGGGGTTCATCCGACATATGTGAGGCAGCAACATTTCAAGGCGATGTAAGGCGTAAGAGGTTACTCGTGCCGAGAGCGAGAGGCAGAGATGTGAAGAGACCGGATGAAAAACGCGCCAACAATAATTTACGCCCTGACGCATGTCAACAGTTTATTGAAAAATTTTTAGCAGTGCCGCTTAAGCCTTCCGGAGCGTGACTTTGTGCGACGGGTGCCGGCGTACCGCCGCACCGCTCGGTATTGACATTCGCCGGGTGCGGGTCTATTTTGCACACGTTTTTCCGTCGCCGCATAAAGCCGGATGAGTCGCCCCTCGATGGATCGCTTCACGCCTCCCTTAACTGGTTTGCGATACCGGAGGCATCAACCCTCGCCTTCAACCGAGGGGCTCTGTTCATCGCGTTACCTCCTGCTGTCTGACGGCTTCACCGTAAAGCGCGGTACGCGGCGCGTGTGGCTTCAGCCCCGAGCGCAACGGAAACGGCCTGGAGGTTAAACGCGGCGAGGCTCGCGACCTTCTCACGGCGAGCCCCGCCCGTTTTTTTACACTCGCCATGCGAAGCCCCTAAGCTGAGAGCGCCAGCGTAATGCCCTCTCCCGACCAGCGCGTCGCGCCGCCGCTGAAACTCTTCGCGCACATAGACGGGGTTCGTCGCCCCGCACAGGACGAGAATTAGCCATGCCCACCCAAAAAGCTGACCACCCGCTGCCGCTCTACCAGGTGCTGGAAGAGGAGTACGAGAGGCTGAATGACGAGCCGCCGCCGAGCCGGCGCCGCCCCGGCGCCAGCGTCAAGGCGAAAGACCGGCTGGCTGACATCTTCAACGACATCCACACGAACCCGCGCAAGCACTCGGCGCTGTGCCTGTCGGGCGGCGGCATCCGCAGCGCGACCTTCGCCCTCGGCGTCTTGCAGGGGCTCGCGCGGCGCGGGCTGCTCGATCAGTTCTCCTACCTCTCGACGGTCTCCGGCGGCGGCTACGTGGGCGGCTGGCTCTCGGCCTGGATTCACCGCCACCCGCGGGGCGTGAACGGCGTCATGCAGGCGCTGCAGAAGCCGCGCGACACCAAGCTGATGCCGGAGCCCGAGCCCCTCCTCCACCTGCGCAGCTACAGCAACTACCTGACGCCGCGCCTCGGCTTCCTCTCGGCTGACACCTGGACGATGATCGCCATCGTCGTCCGCAACCTGATCCTCAACTGGCTCGTCCTCATCCCGCTGATCCTCGTCGCGCTGACGGTGCCGCGCATCGCGCTGGCGACGGCGCGGCTCGACTTCGGCACGTACAGGCCGTGGATGCTCGTGCTCTATCTGACCGGGTGGGCGATCTACTCCGGCTACCACGGCCGCCTCAAAATCTGGGTCGACTGGACGAGGGTGTTCGAGTTCGGCGCGGTGGTGATGAGCGGGCTCGCCGGCGGACTCTTGCTGTGGCTGGTCGCGACGAAGTTGTTCTACGAGCCCGACCTCCACTACCGCTCCTTCACCACCTTCGCGGCGCCCATCTACCTCGCCCTCTTCCTCCTCGGACTCATCCTGTTCGCCGGGCTGTCGAGCGAGTACACGCTCGACGAGGATCGGGAGTGGTGGGCGCGCTTCGGCGCGTGGCTGCTGATCGCGATCTTCGGGTGGAGCGTGGTGAGCTTCCTCGTGCTCGTCGGGCCGCAATACCTGCTCTACCGGGCTGAGGAGTACATCGTGCCCGGCGGCGGGCTCCTCGGGCTGCTGACCGCCTACCTGGCGCACAGCGCGAAGGCGCCGCCGACCGAGAAGCAGGACACGAAGGGCGGGCTCAAAGCCATCCTGATGAGGAACGCCCTGACGCTCGGCTCGCTGCTCTTCACGGGGCTCCTCATCGTCGTGCTCTCGATCCTGACCAACTACCTCCTCGCCCTCGTCACGATAGTCATCACCCCGTTCTTCTCCGGCGCGGCGCGCTCCACGCTGCTGTCGGGCGAATGGTGGCTGCTCATGAAGGACGGGCTACCCGTCGATAGTGTGGGCGCCCTCGGTCGCGACTGGAACGCTCACAAGCAGGCCATCATCACGTCCCCGCTCTTCCTGGTGCTCGCCTTCGCCGCCGCCACCCTCGTGCTCGGGATGTACCTCTCGCGCCGGATCAACACCAACAAGTTCTCCTACCACGCGATGTACCGCAACCGCCTGATCCGCGCCTACCTCGGCGCCTCGCGCGGCAAGCAGCGCGACCCGAACCCGTTCACCGGCTTCGACCCGGAGGACAACGTCTCCATGCACGAGCTGCGCCCCGAGATGTTCCACTCCGGCAGCTTCAAGAACATCGGGCGGTTCGTGACGCGGTTGAAGAAGGAGGAGAACGCTACCTACAAAAACTTCCTCGAAGAGCTCTCGCCGGAGACGCAAGCCCACATCCTCGCGCACGACGAGAAGCACCACCCGAAGAAGGTCTTGCAGCGCGCCCTGATCAGAGACCTCAACGGCGAGCGCTTCGTCATGAAGTCCGACCCGCTGCTCGACGACTTCGAAGGACTCCAGGCGAAGGTCGAGGCGTGGCTGGGGGCGGAGGAGGAAGTGTTCGAGGCGCTGCCCGGAGAGACCGAGGAGGAGGCGCGCGCGCGCGTCAGCGCGAAGAAGCAGGACTTGCGCGACAGCTACGCGGCGAACAAGCTCAGGCCCGACCAGCTGGCGTTGCTCAACCGCCGCGCCATCGAGATCGCCTTCCCCGACGAGTTCCACGACTGCCGCCGCGCGCTGCACCGCCCGTTCCACGTCGTCAACATCGCCCTGAACCTCGTGCGCGGCACCCACCTGGCGTGGCAGGATCGCAAAGCCGAGTCCTTCACCGTCAGCCCGCTCCACTGCGGGAGCTGCCAGATACCCGACTTCGAGGACGACGAGGACGACGACGGGCAGCCCGCCCGGCGCCCCGTCTACGGCTCCTACCGCCGCTCGCGCGACTACGGCGGCAAGGAGGACGGCGGCATCTCGCTCGGCACGGCCGTCGCCGTCTCGGGCGCCGCCGTCAGCCCGAACATGGGCTACTACTCCTCGCCGCTCGTCACCTTCCTGATGACGCTCTTCAACGTGCGGCTCGGGTGGTGGCTCGGCAACCCGGGGAAAGCCGGCGCGGACGTCTACCACGTGTCGAACCCGAAGTCGTCGGCGCGCCCCATCCTCGAGGAGGCGCTCGGGCTCACCGACGACGAGAACCCTTACGTCTACCTCTCCGACGGCGGCCACTTCGAGAACCTCGGGCTCTACGAGATGGTCCTGCGCCGCTGCAACACCATCGTCGTCAGCGACGCGAGCGACGACTTCGAGTTCAAGCTCGACAACCTCGGCAACGCCATCCGCAAGATACGGATCGACTTCGGCATCCCCATCGAGTTCGAGACGATGTTCATCTACCCGCGCGCGAAGGGGCACGGCGGGGCGTTCTGCGCCGTCGGCACCATCGAGTACTCGCGCGTGGACAAGGTGCGGGCGGGCGCTGGCGAGACGAAGGCGCCCGACGGCAAGCTGATCTACATCAAGCCGGTCTTCTACGGCAACGAGCCGCGCGACGTGTACCACTACGCGCAAGCCAACGAGCTCTTCCCCCACGAGTCGACCGTCGATCAGTGGTTCAGCGAGGAGCAGTTCGAGAGCTACCGCTCGCTCGGCATGTACATCGTCGGGCGCGTCGTGGGCGACAAGGAAGACCCCGACTCGATCGACGCCCCCCCGCTCACGATGGACGAGTTCCGGGAGATCGCCATCGAGCACGACGCCCGCTACAAGACGAAGGCGAGATCGGCGGAGGCGCGGCTGGCGGTCGAACAGATGAACAAGCTGATCCTGGCGGCGGCCACCTCTCTGGAGCAGAGCGCGACGGGGGAGAACGGCTCGTCGCAGAAGGCGCCCGCCCGGCAGGGGACTCCCTGAGCGGCGCGGTTGCCCTCCCGTCGGGCGGCGTGCGACGATGTCCACCACGCAATGACACCGCCGGGGCAGCAACTCGACTTACTCATCGTCGGCGCGGGACCCGCCGGTCTCTCGGCCGCCGATTGCGCCGCGCGCGAAGAGCTCTCATACCTCGTCGTCGAGAAAGGGCTCATCGCCGACACCGTCTACCACTACCCCGTCGGTCTCACGGTCTTCTCCACCACGAACGAGTTGGAGCTGCGACCGGGCGCGCTCCAGCCCTGCCGCGAGAAGCCCACGCGCGAGGAGCTGCTCTCGCACTACGTCCGCCACGTCCTCGAGCAGAACTTAAACGTCAACACGGGCGAGGAGGCTCTCGCGGTCGAGCGCGACGGCGCGGAGGGATTCGTCGTCCGCACCTCGCGCGCCGAGTACCGCGCGCGCCGCGTGCTCTTCGCCGTCGGGTCGATGGCGCGACCGCGCGGGCTCGGCGTGCCGGGCGAGGAGCTGCCGAAGGTTCACCGCCGCTTCGTCGAGGCTTACCCCTACGTGCGCCGCGACGCGCTCGTCGTCGGCGGCGGCAACTCCGCCGCGGAAGCCGCGCTCTTCCTGGCTGAGGAGGGCGCGCGCACGACGCTCGCCATCTTCCGCGCCGACTGGGAGAACCGCGACCCCAAGCAGGGCGCGATCAAACACTGGGTGCGCACGCCCCTCGAACGCCAGATCGAACTGGGGCGACTCACCGTCCTGCTCTTCGCCGGGGTCGAAGAGATCACCGAGACTGATGTGCGGATCAAAAAAGAGGACGGCACCACAATCGTCCTCCCGAACGACGTGGTCTTCGTCCTCATCGGCGCGGACGCCGACCTCACTTTGCTCAAACGGCTCGGCGTCGAGACCGCCCGCTCCGGCGCCTGCGAAGTCCCCGTCTACGACCCCGACACCTTCGAGACCAACGTCCCGGGCGTCTACGTCGCCGGCCACTTCACCCACGCCCGCCACATCAAAGCCGCCATCGAAGTAGACGCTCACGGAGACGATCCTGATCGACGGTGGCGGCAACTTCACCCCCGCGAGCCGTTAGCCGCAGCCGCCTGGCAAAGAACCACCTCGAATAAGGAGTGAAGCACGATGAGAACACGAATCCCAGGGGCGATGTCGGCGCTGGCGTTAGCCTGTCTCTTCGGCTGCGGTGGCTATGACTCCCAGAACAACTCGACCCAGAACACCCCGCAAAATGCCGCCACACAGAACGGCGCGCAGAACAGCTCGACTCGAACGCGCGCGATTTCCGAGCCCGAATTCAACCAAAATGTTAAGGACGACGCCACGTGCCAGCCGGTCAGGAACGGGGCGGGCGCAGCCCTCGTCGCGTGCAAGGGGACGTGTCCCTCGGCGGCTTCGAGATGCGGCAAGCTCCAGTCGCGTCCCCGCGGCGGCGGCGGCGACGTTCCTTACACGAACGACAACGGAACCCCTTATGACTCTTCGAGGGAGTACCGCTGTGTCTGCCAGTCAGCCGGGTGACTTCGGCGGACGCTAATCCCGCTAACGCTAAAAATAGCGGCGTCCAATGCTCACGCTGACGCATCGGCGCTCGCGCGCTCTCTGCGGGCGACGCCGGTGCGGTAGGCGGCTTCCTCGACCTGGCGCGCGACGGCTTCGGCGACGCGCTTGTCGAAGACGGAGGGGATGATGTACTGGGGGTGGAGTTCCGAGCCGGAGATGAGCGAGGCGATGGCGTCGGCGGCGGCGAGCTTCATCTCCTCGTTGATGCGCGAGGCGCGGCACGCGAGCGCGCCCTTGAAGATGCCGGGGAAGCACAGCACGTTGTTGATCTGGTTCGGGTAGTCCGATCTCCCCGTCGCCATCACCGCGACGTAGGGCTCGGCCTCTTCCGGCATGATCTCCGGCGTCGGGTTCGCCATCGCGAAGACGATGGGCTTCGCGCTCATGTTCTTCAGATCGTCGATCGACAGCACGCCCGGCGCCGAGAGCCCGAGGAAGACGTCCGCGCCGCGCATCGCGTCGTGGACGTTGCCCTCGACGTTGTCGGGGTTCGTGTTCTGCGCGTACCAGTCCTTGATCCAGTTCATGTTCTCGCGGCGACCGCGGTAGAGCACGCCCGTCTGATCGCAGCCCACCACGTTCTTCACGCCCGCCGCCATGATGATCTTCGTGCAGGCGACGCCCGCCGCGCCCGTCCCGTTCACCACCACCTTCAAATCTCCCATCCGCTTCTCCACGATCTTCACCGCGTTCAGCAGCGCGGCTAAGACGACGACCGCCGTGCCGTGCTGATCGTCGTGGAAGACCGGGATGTCTAACTCTTCTTTCAGTCGCTCCTCGATCTCGAAGCAGCGCGGGGCGGAGATGTCTTCGAGGTTGATGCCGCCGAACGCCGTCGAGATCGTCTTGATCGTGCGCACGATCTCGTCCGGGTCTTTCGTCGAGAGGCAGATGGGGAAGGCGTCGACGCCCGCGAACTCTTTGAAGAGCATCGCCTTCCCTTCCATCACCGGCATCGCCGCCGCGGGCCCGATGTCCCCGAGCCCGAGCACCGCCGTCCCGTCGGTGACGACCGCCACCGTGTTGCGCTTGATGGTGAGCGTGAAAGCCTTCTCCGGGTCGCGGTGGATCGCCTCGCAGACGCGCGCCACGCCCGGCGTGTATGCCATCGAGAGATCGGCGCGGGTCTTCAGAGGGACTTTCGAGACGACCTCGATCTTGCCGCCGAGGTGCATGAGGAACGTGCGGTCGGAGACGTTGACGACCTCGACGCCGTCCACGTCCTCGACGGCTCGGACGACCGCGCGGACGTGCTCGTCGGAGGCGGCGGTGAACGTCACGTCGCGCGTGATGGCGTCGCGCGAGGCGCTGACGATGTCGATCGCCCCCACGTCCGCCCCGGCGCGACCCATCGCCGTCATCAGCTCGCCGAGCGCGCCCGTGCGCGTCGAGAGCTTCACGCGCAGGGTCGAGCTGTAGCTGACGCTCGGTGTGTTCTTCGACATCGCGCCTCCGTCGTGCTCGGTCCGAGAATGAATTTGTGTGTGTTAGCGCCGGGGGGAAAATCTAACGCCAAAGGTCGCGCCGCGCAAGCCGTGCGGCGCGGCGATGGCGCGGCGCGGCCGTGATCACTGTCGCGCGGCGCGACCGCGATCAGTTTCGTCGTCCGCCCGCCTCTCCCCGCCGGTCGTCTCGCGCCGGGACGACTCCGGCTCCACGCTTCTCAAGCGCGTGCCGAAGCTCGTGCAGGATCTTTCGATCTTCGTTCGTCGAGCCGCGCGCCGTCATACTGAGCGCGCGCCGGCCGAGCATCGCATAGAGTTTCAGCGTCTCGCCTTCGTCGAGCGCGTCGAGGGCGCCGAGGTGTTTGCGGACGGTGTCGAAGTCGCGGCGGGCGAAAGGACCCGTGAGGGCGCGCGCGTTTGAGGGCGCGCGCGCGAGGTTGTCGAGCGCGCTCTCGGAGAGCGTCAGCAGTGCGCGCCGCGCGGTGTCAGCTCCGACGCCGCAGCGCGCGAGCAGCGAGGTCGCCACGTCGAAGAGCGCGGTGAGGTGTCCGGCAGCCAAGACGGCGGCGGCGTGGTAGAGGACTTTGTCGCGCGCGTCGACGGAGAAGGCGCGACCTCCGAGATCGCGCACGACGCGGCGCGCGGCCCGCGCCGCCGCCGCGTCGCCCTCGACGCAGTAGAACGCGCCGCGCAAAGTTTGCGCGCCCGACCGCGGGTCGGAGACGGAGACGAGCGGGTGGAGCGAGCCGACGGCGAAGCCGCGCGCGCGCAAAGGCGCGAGCGCGTCGGAAGAGAGCGCGCCGCTCACGTGCAGCGCGACGCGCCCGCGCGGCGGCGTCGCGCGGGGCCGCGTGGGCGGGCGCGGGCTTAAGAGTCGCGACGCGCGGCGGGCGTGCGAGCGTTCGCGCGCGACGAGCGCGTTGACGCGGTAGCCGCACCGTTCGAGCGCGACGGCGAGGGCGGCTCCGAGACGACCCGCTCCGACGATCGCGACGGTCGGCTTCGGTGCGGGCGGCTTCTCTTTCGGGTTCGAAGCGACTCGCTTCTCTTTCGGTCGGATCTTTTTCGCGGGGGCGCGTGCCGGCGCCGCGTCGCGCTTCGCGCGCGCGCCCGAGTCGTCGATCTTCTTAGCTGCCCGACTCCGTCGCGGCATGGAGGTTGTTCTCGCTGACGATCTCGACGAAGGCTTGCGCGGCGGGCACCTCTTCGAGCCACTGCGCGAGGCGCGCGTCCAGCTCTTCGCGCGCGAGCAGCCCTTCGATCCGCGGCGGCGCGAGTCGCACGAGCGGCGGCGGCGCGGGCGCCCTCTCCAGCGCGTTCATGATCAGACTCACGTCGGCAGCCGTCACGTGCTGCGGGTTCTCGCCGCGCGCGAAGGAGTTTGCCAGAGCGCGCGTGCGCGCGACAACCTCGGCGCGCGTCTCCCCGCCGGCGGCCGAGCCGAGCGCGACCGCGAGGTGCGCGTGGTAGCGCGAGAGCTCGCGCCGGTAGGAGGCGCGCGTGCGGTCGATCAGGTCGGCGAGCCGCGCGAGCAGCTCGTCCTGCTCGTCGGCGTCGGCGAGGCGGAAGCGGCAGGCGCAGCGCGGCTCCTCCGCGAGTAGTTCGGCGACCGGCGCGGGGCAGCTCGATCCGCGCGCGCGCCCGGCGAGGCGCGAGGCTTCGCGCCACGGCCGCGGATCGGCGAAGGGCAGGCGCGCCAGCGACTCGAACTCGCACCACGAGGCGGAGCGCATGAGCGCGTCGAGCGCGGAGCGGTCGCGCCCCGCGCCGCAGGCTCGCTCGTGCGCCGCGGCGTAGTGCGCGGCGTAGCGGTCGCGGAAGGCTCGCCAGAGCAGCTCGAAGCGCGAGCGCGAATCGGCGTCGAAGAGCGTGTGCGGGTCTTGAGTGAGCTTGAGCAGTTCGCGGCGCGCGCTCTCGATCTCTTCGACGCCCGTCGGCTCGGCGAGCACGAGGTAGTCGTGCGAGGACTCTCGGCGCGCGACGCCTTCGACGTAGGCGTCGAGTTCGGCGAGGCTCGCGGAGGCGCGCGAGAACTCGTCGACCGAGGAGGCGAAGCACTCCGCCACCTGCTGGAGCGCGTCTTCCGGCGTCGCCTCGCCCGCGAGCGCCGACTCGACGGCGTCAGCCGCCGCGCCGTAGGTCGCGCGCACCGAAGCGGCGAGCCGCGCGGCGCGCGTCGTCAACCCGGAGTCGGGCAGCTCTTCGTAGCGCGCGAGCGGGTTGTCGGCTCTCCAGGCTTGGAGCCAGGCGGAGAGCGCGCGGAGCGCGGCGTCGCGCGCCGCCGGGTCGATGAGCTGGGATAAGTCTTCGCGCCCGGTCAGGCGCTGCGCCCAGTCGGTCAGCTCCGCCGCGCCGAGCTGTACGTCCGTCGCGCGGCACACGCCCGCGATCTCTTCCCAGTTGACGGCGCGCCCGAGCGTGCGGCGCGTGATCAGTCCGCCGGCGGTCGTCGTCAGCTCGATGCGACCGCAGGCGACGAGCGCCGCGACGACGAGGTGGTGCGCCTCGCGCCCGAGACCGAAGGGGGGGCGCGCGAGCGCGCGCTGCGCCTCGGCGACCGGCACGATCTGGCTGCCCGCCGACTCGACGAGCGCGAGCAGCGCGGCGACCCACGGCGCGCGCGCAGCCTCGTCGCAGCTCGCGTGCCCGTAGGAGTTGCCGCGCGGGCTGGCGAGACCGAGCGGCAGCGCGAAGCTCTCGGCGAGTCGCTGCACGGCGTCGTCGGTCGCGTTCGCGCCGCTGAAGAACTCTTCGACGAGCCGCGCCACGTCCTGCTCGCAGAGCGCGTCGGCGAAGCTCGGGTGCTGCGGGTGGCGCTCGGCGAAGAGCGGCGCGAGCACCTCCGCGAAGACGGCGGCGAGCTTCGGCGCCGAACGCGCGGCGCTCGTGAAGCGGAAGCGCTCGGCGCCGATGACGAGCGCGCCCTCGTCCAAGTAGAGTCGCGTCCAGACGCGCTCGGCGCGCGAGGCGAGCGTCTTGGCGGCGACGCGCGCCGCCTCGCCGAAGCCCGCGAGCGCCGGATCGTTGCGCAGCGCGTGCAGGCGGCGCAGCAGGTTGTACTCTTCGGCGGTCAGCTCCGCAGGCTGCCACACGACCGCGACGGGCTCGACGGCGCCGTCGCCGGCGCCCGCGCGCCGCCCGCTCAGTCTCTGCGCGAGCCGCGAGCCGTCCGCGCCGGGCTCGACGACGAACAACTCCCACTCGTGCGCGCCCGAAATCTCGGGCAAGGTAGCTTCGCCGCCCGCGTGCGCGAAGACGCGACCCGCGCGCGCCGAGCCGCGCCAGACGACGCTGAAGTTGAAGCGGTCGGGCGCGTCGCCGCCGTCTGGCGAGTTGGCGGCGTCATCCTTCGCGGCGGGCGCGTGCGGGTAGTCGTCGAAGCGCGCGTGCGCGAATGATGTGAGCAGGCGGGGG
>JAIVJC010000160.1 GCA_020200235.1 Acidobacteriota bacterium
GTGACAAAAGCTTCCGACTACTTTACGCGCGCGGCTGCGCGTCTTCAACACGCCGCAGCGAGGCGGGAGTGTCCGCGATCCACCTGATGACGTCCGCGCGATGCTGTGCGAAGGTCGTCTCTCAAAAGAAAGCGGCGCGGGCTCAAAGCCCGCGCCGCTTAGCGTCGATTGAGTTGATCATTTAACGCCGGTCGTCGTCCACGCCCGCCGATTCGCTGACGACGAAGCGCAGCGTCGTGTCCTTTTCGAGACCTGGATTATCGCCGGTGACCGAAAGCATCGGAGAGCCGGACACTCCCTCGCCCGACTCTCGCGCGGGCGCGACCGCGCAACTGAGGAAGATCAGAGTCGCGATCAGCAAAATCCTTTTCATCGCAGTCCCCTCTCGCAACGAAAACCGTCAACGATTACATGCCTGTTCGACGGGTGAATGATAGAGAGTGCGACGCCGCTCCGGTGTTGCGATTTGATAATAATTCGGAGGCTCGAAGCTCGCGCCTCCGCTCGGGCGCGCGGGGCGCAACGGCGAGCCCGCCGACGATCAGTCTTGATCGTCGGCGGGCTCTGCGGGGTCTTCGTGAATTTTAGCCGCAGGCGTCGTGCAGGCAGCTACAGCCGATCTCGTTGATCCCAACCTTGTGCGCGTCCTCGCAGTACTCGCTGCAGTAGTCGCTGTCGGCGGGAGCCGGGCAGTCGCACGAAGTGTGCTTGCACTTCTTCCCTCTCTCTTCGTCCGCCATCTCTGGTCTCCTTTCCTCAGGCAGGCAGGAACATCGGGGGACTCGGAACCGCCCGAAGTCTGACGCCGCGCCGCGCGCTCGTCAAGCCGCGCCGCGCGACTCGGCGAATCACCCGTCGGCGACAGCTCAGGGCGCGCGGCGGACGACGATCAGCACGCGCTCCTTGCCGACGATCACGTCGAGCGGGTTGTCGAGTTGCAGCGGCAAGGTCTTCCCGTTGACGTTGATCTCCAGGCGCATGGGCGCTTCCCCGCCGGCGGGCGTCGCCGCGGTCTGCGCGGGGGTGGCGGGGGTCGCCTGCGTCGCGCCGGTCGGCGGCGCGGCTTGCTCGGCGGGTTTGGCGACGTCGGTCGTGCGCGTGAGCAGGTTGAGCGCGGTGACGCGCCAGGTGGCGGGCGCGCAGGTCAGGCGCAAGCCCGGCGTGTCGACTTCCGCCGACTCGCCCGGCGCGAACGCCTCGACCTTCCACAGCCCCTCGCCGCAGCGCACGCCCGCGCCGTCGTAAAAGGTCGCCCAGCCCGAGGCATAGTTGTAGAACACGCCGCCGCGGTTCTCGACGACGAGGAGGACGTTACGCACGGGCGCGTCGACCGCGCCGGCGAGCGGCGTCGTGCGCAGTCGCGCCGCGACCGCGACGCGACCCCCGATGTCGTAGGCGGTCGCCGCGTCGGCGAGCGGCACGCGCGACTCCCTCACGCCGCGCCCGTCCGGCGGCTGCTGCGCCTGCGCCGTCTGCGCCCGCGCCGCGCTAACACACGCGCACGCGGCGAGCGCGGCGCAGAAGATCGACCCGACGACTCTTGATCTCACCTTCGGTCTCCTTTGTTCACAGCGACTCTACGTCCGGCATGCGACAGTTTAACCCCGCCCGACGCCGACGCGGAAGACTCCGCGCGCAATTCAGTTGATTATTCTCACGCGCCTAACTTACGGCGCGACCGACGACCGGCATGAAGTGCGCGCCGCGCGGCAACACGTAGCCGCCGGCGTCGCCTTCGACTCTCGCCAGCGCCTCTTCGACGGTGCGCGCGGGAGTCATTCTCTGAATCTTTGGCGTCGAACCAGTCGATGAAGTCGGCGCGACCCAAGCCCTCGGCGCACTCGGCGACGAGGATGACGTGACCGCCTTCGGCGCAAGCATATGTCGCCATGTCGAGAGCCTTGTGCGCCTGAATGAGGTTGATGTCGTGGGGAGAGCCGCCGCAGCCCGCGACGACCACCGCCCGCTTCTCTTCGATGTCGAGCGCGTGCGTGTCGGCGAACTCAGCGCAGGCGAGGCGGTGCGCCGCGCGCCAGTCGCCCGCGTAGAGGCGAGTGGCGCGACCGCGCTCGTCCACCACCGTGTTGATTAAGAACGACGGCGCGATCTCAGCCGCGACGCGCTCGCACTCCTCGTGGACGGCGTTGCCGTCGAGCCTGCCGGTGCCCACGCCCGCGCGCTGCCCGCCCGTCTCGAAGTCGAGGGCTTGCAGGTGCGTCGCACTGATGGTGCGCGCCGAGGCGAGACCGGGGCAGATACTTTTGCGCCCGCCCGTGAAGCCCGCGAAGTAGTGGAAGTTGACCGCGCCCGTGAGGATGACGTGCGAGTGCTCGACGAGCGCGCGGTTCACTTCTATCGGTGTACCGCGCTCGGTCTTGCCCAAAGAGACGTGCTGACTCGAATCGTCGGCGTCGTGATCGAGCGTGCGGACGCGCTGCGTGATGAAGGGCGTGAGCAGCTCGCGTCTCTCCGCTTCCGTAACGGGGCGGTGGATGCCCGTGGCGAAGATGACGCGGAGGTCTGAGGGCGCGACGCCGAGCTGGACGAGCCGGCGCACGAGCAGGTTGACGACCTGAGTCATTGAGTGCGGTAGTTATTCGGCGTGACTATGTGCGCCCGGAAAAATAGATTCAATTACATCTTTCAATCTCCAATAGTTAGTTTCCACCGGATCAAGTTGCAATAAACCTTTCTCGGTAATACGCGGGCGTAAAGGAATCTTCTCGTCCAAAACGCTTGTTGGAAGCACAAAGAATGTCCACTGCTCTACATCAAGTGGGTTAATAGACTCTTTCTCCCTATGCTTCAGCAGAGCGAAGACATAAACATCTGCCCATCGCTTACGTTCCTTACCCGATTTGCCGGAATCACCATCGAAAGGTGTTTTGGGTGATACATCAAAGCCGATCTTGCAGAAATCCATCTGCCCCCAACTTTGAAGATAAGCCGAAGATTTAACCTCTATTTTTATGCCGCTCTCTGTTCTTAGATCATAAGCATCCCAACCAACTCTCAACCCGTCAGCTAATCCTAGAGCGCGGGCAACTATATATTCTGCGAGCACGCCGCGCATAGTGTTATCCACAAGGTCAGAAGTGCTCCAACGCCAAAAATCCATCAGATCAAAGTCTAACTCACGTCCCGTAGCACAGAAGCGTTCCTGCCCTGTCTTAGACTCAACTTTGATTCTACCCAAGTTACCACTCATGCTTATCGTTACCTTGCAAGTTAACCTTCTTATGAGGAAGCGAAGTCATTACGCTGCGATCTCGATCTCGATCTGCCGCGTCTCAATCGTCAGCGGCAGCCCCTGCTCCGCCCTCACCTCAAGGCAGAGGGCGACGGCTTCCTTCACGTTCTCGATGGCTTCCTGCTTCGTCGCGCCCTGATGCCGAAGCGGGCGAGGGCTTTTTCGATGACTTCGAGGGCGGCGAAGTCGCCGCTGTCGGCGGCGCGCGCGTCGGCGAGCCAGCGCTTGAGCTTGCGCGCCTCATCGAGCGTCGCGATGCGGCACGCGCCGGTGAGCGCCATCGTCACGAGCGGGTCGGGCGCGCCGTGCGTGACGAGAGCGGCTTGCAGCGCGGCTTGCTCGCGCAGGTCGAGGGTGAGAAGTAGGTTGATCTCCATAAAGGCTGTCGCTTATCCCTTGCCCGTGGTCAGTTGTCCGTTGTTCGTAGCGGATGAAGGTTCGCGCCCATACTGTCTTGAGCGACGGACAACGGACAACTGACCACGGACGACGGACTATTTTTCCGAGCGAAAGCAAGCCGTGCCCGCGTGGCAGAAGTGGTACGTCTCGTCCTCGAAGTCGGAGGTCTCCATCTGGATCGTGAGGTGGTCGACGCCGAAGCGCTCGTGGAGCTTCGAGCGCAGCTCGATCAACAACTCGCGCGGCGCGACGCCGTGGGCGTGGACGACGTGCGCGCTCAGCGCCTCCCGCCCGGAAGTGATCGTCCAGACGTGCAGGTCGTGCACGCGCTCGACGCCCTCGGTCTCCTGGATCGACTCCTCGACCGCCGCGAGGTTGATGTGCGCGGGCGTGCCTTCCAAAAGCACGTTCGTCGATTCGCGTATGAGGTGCCACGAACTCCAGACGATGAGCAGCGCGATCGCCGCGCTGAAGACGGGGTCGGCCTGGTACCAGCCGTAAGCCCACATCAGGACGCCCGCCGCGATGGCGCCGACCGAGCCGAGCGCGTCGCCGAGGATGTGCAGCCACGCCCCGCGCACGTTCAGATCGTCGTGGTGGTCGCCGTGCAGCAGCCACGCGCAGACGAGGTTGACCAGGAGCCCGCCGACGGCGACCGGGATCATCACGCCCGTCTCGACCTCGCGCGGCGCGTGGAAGCGCGTGTAAGCCTCGTAGAAGACGAAGAGCGCGATCACGACGAGCACGACGCCGTTCGTCAGCGCGGCGAGGATTTCGAGCCGGTAGTAGCCGAAAGTTTTGTGCGGGGTGGCGGGGCGCGAGCCGAACCAGACGGCGGCGAGCGCGAGCGCGAGGGCGGCCACGTCCGCGAGCATGTGGCCGGCGTCGGCTAAGAGGGCGAGCGAGCCGGAGAGCCAGCCGCCCGCGGCTTCGGCGAGCGTGTAGGCGGCTGTGAGCGCGAGCACCCAGAGGAGTTTGCGCTTGCTGCGCGCGGCGCGCGTCGAGGGCGCGTGGCTGTGCGCGTGAGGGTGCGCGTGCGCGCGTTCCGCCTGTTGCTCGGAGAGTGCCGCCATCGGAGTAAGGGCTTTCGGGGCTGAAGGGTCTGGACGCCGCCGCGCGACGCGCCCGGCGGAAAAAAGTTTGCCGGACGCGGCTTGCTAGATTACAAGCCGCGTCCGGCAAGGTCAATCAACTCCGCGCGGCGCGAGCCGCGGCGCGCCGCCCGCGCGTCAGACTGTGCCGATCTGCGTCGCCTTGTTGAAGTCGCGGTAGAGCTCGTTGAACTCGCGCGCGGAGCGTTCGAGCAGCGCGGGCAGCTCTTCGACGTCGGCGGGGCTGATGGCGAGGTTCGAGTGGCTGACGAACGCCTGGTGCGCGTCGCCGCTGCGCACGTCGGGCGACATGATGACGAAGAAGAGCTTGCGCCGCGCGGCGGGGCGCAGCGCGCTGACCTCGCGGCGGATGAAGGCGGCTCCCTGCTCCACCTCGTCGAATTTCGGATCGAGCAGCACGATGTCCATCTTGTCCTCGCGCATCCGCTCTATCGCCTGCGTCGTGTCCTCGGCGACGAAGACCTCGTAGCCGCCCTCGACGAGCACGCGCGCGACCGAGAAGCGGTGCTCGTCCTGGGCGCACACGAGCGCGCGGCGGTGCTCCCACCCGCGGCGCAGCGTCCCCTGCGAGGCGGCGCTCGCGGCTGACGTCATCGCGCGCGACAGGAGCGTGGAGAGGAGGTGCGCGATCTCGTCGCGGTCCGTGCGCAGCGCGTCGGCGCTCGCCGCCTCGCCCCCCTCGGAGCCTTCCGGGCGGAATGCGGGGGCGGGCATCGGGCGCGCGAAGCGGGAGTCGTGCGAAGAGGGCATCTCGCCGATGGCGAGCGCCCCCCCGGCTGACGAGGCTTGCGAGGGCGGCTGCGCGTTGATGATCTGCTGACACTTCGGGCAGCGGACGGTGAACGCGCGCGACGGCACCTTCGTGTCGTCGAGCTGCAGACGCGAGCTGCACTGCTGGCAGGTGATAACCATGATTTCAATTGCGGATTTCGGATTGCGGAATGCGGATTAAAGAAAGACCGCTTCGTCTTTAAATCCGCATTCCGCAATCCGAAATCCGCATTCCTTATGTTAGGTCGAGCATGGGCGCACCGCGCCGCCGATCGCCGGCGGGCGGGGGGTTGTCGGTCTGAAGAAAATCGTCCCTGATGCTGACGCCCTTCAGGGCGAGTTGGAGGTTGTGTGGGTTGGTGGCGAACGCCAAGCCGTCTTCGAGCGAGACAACCTTGCGTTCGATCATGTCTTTGATGACGGTGTCGAAGTCCTGCATCCCGTCGAGCCGGCTGTCGCGCATGGCGTCGAGCAGGGTCTTGCCCTCGCCCTCGCCGTTCTGCAGATACTCGCGCGTGCGCGGCGTGGACTTGAGAATCTCGACCGCGGCGACGCGGCCCGCGCCGTCGGCGTGCGGGATGAGTCGCTGCGAGAGGATGTAGCGGAAGGTCTGCGCGAGCCGCGTGCGGATGACCTGCTCCTCGTTCTTCGGGTAGAGACCGATGATGCGGTCGATGGTCTTCGAGGCGTCGATGGTGTGCAGGGTCGAGAGCACGAGGTGCCCGGTCTCGGCGGCTTCGAGGGCGATCTCGGTCGTCTCGTAGTCGCGCATCTCGCCGATGAGGATCACTTTCGGAGCCTGGCGCAGCGCGGCGCGCAGAGCCGAGGGGAAGTCTTTGGTGTCCGTCCCGATCTCGCGCTGGTTGATCGTCGAGCGGCGGTGCATGTGGAGGAACTCGATCGGGTCTTCGATGGTGACGATGTGGTAGTGGTGCTCGTTGTTGATGCGGTCGATGACGGCGGCGAGCGTCGAGGTCTTGCCTGAGCCCGTGGGACCCGTGACGAGGACGATGCCGTTGCGGAGGTTCGTGATGTCGGAGAGCTGCTTCGGGAGGCTCAGGGATTCGAGGGTGGGGATCTCGGTCGGGATGACGCGCATCACGATGGAGTAAGTCCCGCGCTGCTGGAAGATGTTGACGCGGAAGCGAATCTTGGTGGGGAGCGACCAGGAGAGATCGACCGAGCCGGTGTTGGCGAGGCGCGAGGCGGCGTCCGGGTTGCCCTCCATCAGCGTCATCGCGATGATCTCGGTCTGGTAGGGCGAGAGCTTTTGCAGACCGAGCGGCTGCACGGAGGTGAGCTTGCCGTTGACCTCGACCTGCGGCTGCTGACCGACGGAGAAGTTGAGATCGCTGATTTTGTCCGAGACGAGCAGCATGCGCTCGATGACGGGCGGCAGATCGAAGAAACTCATGCCGGTAGTTACTCCACCTTCGGCGGGAAGATTGATTCGGGAAAATGCTTGAGAGGGAGGGACTTCGAGGGGCTGGCGCAAGGGTCTTAGAGACATCGTGCGCCGGAAACATTCTCTCTAATCACACGAGTTAACGCAAGGGAAAACTTTTCGGCGGGAAGATTCACCCCAAGTCGTCCAGAAATTCCCGCGTGCGCCGCTCGATCTCGGCGGGCTCCGAGAGGAGCGCGCTGACGACGGCGACCGAGTCCGCGCCGGCTGCGAGGGCGGCGCGGGCGTTCGCGCGCGTGACGCCGCCGATGGCGACGAGCGGGATCGACGGGTCGAGCGCTTCGCGAGCGCGCTTCAAGAGTTCGAGACCGACGACGGGGTCGGGGTTCTCCTTCGTGCGCGTCGGGAAGACGGGACCGAAGGCGACGTAATCGACCGGCAGTAGAGCCGCCCGTTCGAGCTGCGCGAGGCTGTGCGTCGAGTAGCCGATGACGGAGTCGTCGCCGAGCAGGCGGCGCGCCGCCGCGGGGTCGAGATCGTCCTGACCGAGGTGCACGCCGTCCGCCCCGATGGCGAGCGCGATGTCGGCGCGGTCGTTGACGATCACGGTGACGCCGCGCCCGCGCGCGACACTCACAGCCGCCTGCGCCCCGCGTTGGAAATCGCGTGGAGCCGCGTGCTTCTCGCGCAGCTGGACGAGCGTCGCGCCGCCTTCGGAGAGACGCCGCAGCTGTTCGTCGTGCGCGAGCCCCGAGAGGCGCGCGTCCGTGATCGCATAGAGCTTGGGCAGGGTGAACCTTCTCATCTTCGCGCGCACCGGTTTTGCCGCGCGCGGCGAAACCTGATAATTTCGCGTCGCGGCAATTCAACACGCGTGCGAAGCATAAACCAGCCGCGCCCGTTCGCTTAAGCGGCGGCAGCCGAACATGATCACCCTACCGGAATCGGACGAAGCCCTGCTGAGGGAGTGCGAGGTTGACACCTTCCGCTCGTCGGGTCCGGGCGGGCAGCACGTCAACAAGACGGAGAGCGGCGTCAGGCTCACGCACCTGCCGACCGGCGTCGTCGTCTCGTCGCAGCAGGAGCGCAGCCAGCACGTCAACAAGGCGATAGCCTTGCGGAAGCTGCGCGAGGCGGTCGAGAAGCTGAACTACCGAGCGCCCAAGCGCGTGCCGACACGACCGAAGCGCGGCGCGAAGGAGCGCACGCTCCGCGAGAAGGCGCAGCGCTCGCAGGTCAAGCAACTGCGCGCGAAGCCGCGCGCCGACGAATGAGCCGACGGGCGCCGCGGGCGAAGACTCCGGCGCGATAGTCTCGTCCGACAAAGAGGGGGAAGTAAAATGATCACCGTCGCCAACCGCATCTACGTCAACCCGGAGTACGCGGAGGCTTTCGAGCAGAGGTTCTGCGAGCGCGCGGGGCTCGTGGACGCGATGCCCGGCTTCGTCTCCAACCAGGTCTTGCGCCCCGTCAACGAGGGCGACCCTTACGTGGTCTTCACCGTCTGGCAAAGCCGGCAGGACTTTCTCAACTGGGTGCGCTCGGACGCATTCGCGAAGGGGCACGCGCAGTCGGGCACGCTGCCGAAGGACGCGTTCACGCGCGCCAATGTGCTGGAGATGCACGAGGTCGTGCAGGACTCTTCGCGCCCCGACATGGAGCCCGAGCCGCGCGGCGGCGCGTTCAACATGCACTAGGACTATCCTGCCGCGCGCCGCCGTTCGACGCTTACGCCCACTCGCGCGTGTTGGTCGTGAGCGCGACTGTTTTGTAGAATGGCGCGTCCCACGCAGACAAGATTCTCCAGAGGTGAACGTAAATGGCGCTCATCGGCGCGAACGAGCTGAAGCGGAAGATGCTGATCGCGGTGGACTCTCAGCCCTACACGGTCCTGGAAGTCTTCTTCGCGAGCCCGACGGCGCGCGGCGCGGCGACGATGGTGCGCACGCGCCTGCGCCACCTGCTGACGGGCTCCGTGCAGGAGAAGAGTTTCAAGGCGACCGAGAAGTTCGCCGAGCCGGACGTGCAGCTCGTCCCCGCCTCCTTCCTCTACGCCGACGGGCAGGGTTGCCACTTCATGGACGAGTCTTCCTACGATCAGTTCATGCTCACGGACGAGCAGATCGGCGACGACCGCGGCTACCTGAAAGAGGGCGCGACGCTGCTGGTCTTGAAGTACAACGGCGAGCCGGTCTCGCTGCAACTGCCGCCGTTCGTCGAGCTCACCGTCACCTCGACCGAGCTGGGCGTCAAAGGCGACACGGCTTCGGGCGGCGGCAGCAAGGTCGCCACGCTCGAAACCGGCATCACGGCGCGCGTGCCGCTCTTCATCAAGGAGGGCGAGACCGTCCGCGTCGACACGCGCACGGGCGAAGTCGCCGGGCGCGCCTAGAACTATCGCGAGTTCTCCCTTTGCGACTTTGCGTGAAGTTCGATCTCACGCGAAGGTGCAAAGATTTTTCGCAACCCCCACCCCGCCCGTTGACTGATCGCATGCCGACACGAGAAACGAAGATGAAAAGACGACTGATCGCACTCGCGCTCCTCCTCGCCCTTTCTTTCTCCCACGCCGCGCCCGCGCAGGAGAGCACGCAACGCTCGCAGCCCCGCCGCACGGCCGTGCGCGCCGCGCGGATGCTCGACGTGCGGACCGGCGCGTTCGTCAACAACCCCGTGATCCTCGTCGAGGGGGAGAAGATCACGGCGGCGGGCGCGAACCTTCCGATCCCTCAGGGCGCGCAGGTCATAGACCTCGGGAGCGTGACGCTGCTGCCCGGTCTCGTCGACTGCCACACGCACGTGCTGTTGCAGCCGGAAGACGAGCGGGGCGCGCCGCCCGTCGTCACGAAGTCACAAGCCTACCGCACGGTGCAGGGCGTGGCGGCGGCGCTGAAGGATTTGGAGGCGGGCTTCACGACGATGCGCGACGTGGACAGCGAGGGCGCGGGCTTCGCCGACGTGGCGATCCGCGACGCCATCAACCGCGGCATCATCCCCGGCCCGCGCCTCCTCGTTTCGACCTACGCGATCACGATCACCGGCGGTCACATGAACAACGCCGGCCTCAACCTCGCCGACTCGCGCGACCAGATGATCGCCGAGGTGCGCCGCGAGGTGAAGTACGGCGCGGACTGGATCAAAATCTACGCGACGGGCACGCTCCGCCACGTCGACCCGACGACGCTCGAGCCTCTGAGCCAGATGTCGGTCGAAGACGTGCGCGCGATCGTCGAGGAGGCGAGGCGCTGGCGCAGGGACGTGGCGGCGCACGCCTACGGAGGCGACGGCGCGAAGAACGCGATCCGCGGCGGCGTGCGCTCGATCGAGCACGGGATGCTGATGGACGACGAGGCGCTGCGCCTGCTCGTCGAGCACGGCACGTTCTGGGTGCCGACGCTCACGGTCTATTTGCCGGAGACGCCCGAAGACAACACCGACCTCCGGCGGCGCATCGTGGCCAGTCACAAACAGGTCTTCCAGAAGGCGATGAGGATGAACGTGAAGATCGCCTTCGGGACCGACGCGGGCGCGTTCGAGCACGGCACGCAGGCGCGCGAGTTCAGGCTGATGACGGACTACGGCATGAAGCCGATCGACGCGATCCGCGCGGCGACGCTCAGGGCGTCGGAGCTGCTGCGGATGGAGAAGCAGATCGGCTCGATCGAGGCGGGCAAGTTCGCCGACATTATCGCCGTCGAAGGCGATCCACTCGCCGACATCAACGCGCTGCAGAGAGTTCGCTTCGTGATGAAGGCGGGGCAGGTCTACAAATCAACGATGAAGTAGGAACGATGAACGATGAAGTGAAGACAACTTCTTCTTACTTCATCGTTCATACTTCATCGTTCAACCCTCCGCGCCGCCCTCTCACTTCGGCGGCGCGGGCGGCGGGATGTTGCCGGAGATTTGCTGCGCGACGAGCAGCCAGCGCCCTTTGCGTTTGACGTAGGTGCTCGTGTAGCGCCGGTTGTTGTCGATCTCGCGCCCCTTGAAAGTAATTTTCCAGACGGCGCGCCCGCGCACGACCGCCGTGTCGTCGTAGACGCGCGCCGCAACGTCCTCGGTGCGGAAGTAGTGGGTCGTGATGTCCGGCGCGGGGCGCAGGTTGTCGATCTCCCGTCGCTTGTCCTTCAGTTCACCGTTCGCGCTCACGATCACGTACTCGTCGGCGAACAATTTTTCTAACGCGGGCACGTCGCCGCGCGCTATCGCGTCACCCCACGCGCGATCCGCCGCCAGCACCGCCGACTCGTCATTGCTCACCTTCCTGACCACGCCGCCCTGTGCCTGACCCGACGCGGCGCCCGCGCACGTCGCCGCGCATATCACTGCCAAAACCAGTCGTCCCGTCAGCCTCATCGTTCGCTCCCCTTTCGGCGCGGCGCACCTGTCGTTGATCGTCGCGTGACGCGTTAGACAGTCGCGCGCTGCTCGCGATTCTTGCGACAGTCGATTGAGAGATGAAGAGCGGCGGATCAATCCCCCCGGAAGCCCGCCGCCCTCTTCCGGGAAGCGCGCGCGGGCGAGGCAGCCAACAGCCCGCGCGGCTTCCCTTCCGAACTCGAACTCACCCCCTCAGATCGACGCGACTAAAGGGGCGCGCGCGGCGGGCGCAACAATCAGTCTCTTCATCTTCAGTCCTCCGCCGTTTCACCTGCCCCGGCGCGTCTTGAAGTCCGAGCCGCTGTAGTCTGGATCGAACTGCCGCATGTATTCGGGCATGGACGGCTCCTTGCGGAACTCTTTCCCGCGCGTGACGAGCCAGCGTTGCAGCCAGGAGATGCCGACCGCGCCGACGTAATCGTCGCGGCTGCGGTAAGCGGGATCGCTGAGGGCTTCGTCGAGCGAGACGAACTCGTAGCCGCGCCGCCCGATCATCTCGATCACTTCGGAGAAGTGATCGCCGTTCAACTGGTTCGCGTGGACGAGCAGCACCTGCGGGATCTCGCGCCCGAAGAGATCGACCGAGAGCTTTTCGTAGAACTCGAACATCGACTCCATGTAGGGCACGTAACCTTCGGCGACGCGGCGCGCCTTCTCCGAATCATTCTTCGCGAGCGCGTCGGCGTACTCGCGCGCGAAAATCCACTCCGAGTTATCGACCGTGACGGGCGCGACCGCGTAGCCGCGGGCCGAGAGGAACTTCTCGAACGCGCGCTTGGACGCGAGCGTGCGGCCGGTGTTGAGGAACGGGTGGCGGAAGTAGCGCAGGCGCTTCCCCCTCTCGGCGAGCAACTGTCGCGTGACGGGCTCGCCCCTGATCACCTCCTGCTCGAAGTCTGCGAGCGGCGTGCGGTAGAAAGACTTGTGCGAGTAGGTGTGGTTGCCCAGCTCCATCCCCGCGTCGAGCCACGCGCGCAGCGCGCGGGTGCGCGCCTCGCGCTGCTCCGCTGCGCCCAGACCGCGCTCGTTGACGAAGCCGATCGCCGGGACGCCACTCGCCTTCAGCGCGTCGACGATCTTTTTATTGGTTTCGAGCACGCCCTCGCCCGTGCTGCGGCCGGCGTCGCCCGTCATCGGCAGATCGTCGAACGTGACGGCGACGCGGCGCGCGGCTCTGCCCTGACCGACCGCGACCAGGGCGGCGGTGATGACGAGGAAGATGACAAGGAGTGCTCGCTTCATTCGTTTCATTTCCCTTCTCCGGACGCGCCGAAGCCTCGCCTACTGCTGCCGCGGCTGCTGGCGCGCGCGCGTGAGTTGCGAGGCGACGACCTGCCAGCGACCGCGCCGCCTCAGGTAGGTGTTGGTGAAGTGGACGCGGTCGTCGATGTCTCTGCCCTGGTAGGCGTACTTCTCGATGATGTAGCCGGTCGAGATCGCCGCGTCGTCGTAGACGCGCACGCGCACGCCCGCGTCGTCGATGCGGAAGACCGTGCCGGGCAGTGGGTTCGGGTTGTGGCCGGCGACGATGTCGGCGCGCTTCTCCGCCTTGCTGAGGAGCTTGCCGTTGCTGTGCGTGATGGTGAAATCTTCCGCGACGATGCGGTCGTAGTCCGCCATGCTGTTGCCGCTCCGGTAAGACTCGATGAGCCACGCGCGCTCCAGCCTCTTGATCTCTTCAGCGATCCGCGCGGCGCGCGGGCTTTGCTTCTCGTTCGTCTGGGCGGCAGCCGCGCCGAACGTGGCACACACGAGTAGGACGGCTGCGAGGATGCGTCTCATTCTTTGATCCCTTCCGAAGTTTTAGCTCAGTCGTCGGCTGTGCGGCGTCCGCCTACTTCTTCTCGGCGTTGACGCTCTGCCACTTCTTCGAGTAGGTGTCGAACTGCTGCATGTAAGGCGGCAGCGGCGGCTCATCGCGGAAGTCCGCGCCGCGCGCCATCGCCCAGCGCTGCAGCCACGAGATGCCCCACGAGCCGGTGTAGGTGTCGGGCTGGCGGTAAGCCTTGTCGCGCATCGCCTCGTCGAGCGTGACGAACTCGTAGCCGCGCCGCTTGAGCATCGCCGCCAGCTCGTCGAACTTCGCGCAGTTGAGCGCGTTCGCCGTGAGCATCAGGACTTGCGGCGGCTCGTAGCCGAGCGTGTCGCGCGAAAGTTGTTCGTAGAAGTCGAAGACGCGCTCCATGTAGGGCACGTACTCGTCCGCGACGCGCCGCATCGTCTCGTCGTCCCCGGCGCGGCGCGCGTCCGCGTACGCCCTGCCGAAGAGCCAGTCCCAGTTGTCGATGGTGACTTTGTGAACCCGCATCCCGCGCCCCGCGAGGAAGCGCTCGAACGCCTCCTTCGTCACGCGGTCGGGTCCGACGTTCAGGAACGGGTAGCTGAAGTAGCGCAGGCGCGCGCCGCGCTCGGCGGCGAGCTGCGAGGTGACGTACTCGCCGCGCTGCACGTCCTGCTTGAAGTCTTCGAGCGGCGTGCCGTAAAGGTTCGGGTGCGAGAAGCCCTCGGAGCCGAGTTCCATTCCCGCGTCGAGCCACATCCGCAGCAGGTCGACGCGCGACTCGTCCTGCACGCCGTCCTTGTAGAGCTGCGCGGCGTTGACGAAGCCGACGGCGCTCACGTCATGAGCGCGCAGGCTCGCGAGAAGTTTTCGCATGTCCTTCTCGGCGCGCGGCGTGTAGGAAGTGTTAACCATCGGCAGCGCGACGAACGTGACGGCGACGCGCCGACGCGCGGCCGCCTCGGGCTTCGCCACGCGCGCGCGACCCCGCGCGTCCGCCGCGCGCGAGGCGACCGCGCCCTGCGCGCCCGCGAGCGCGAAGGCGAGCGCGGCTGCCGCGACGAGCGCGGCGGCGGCGGGGGCGCGCGGGGCGGTGCGCGCGGGCTGCAACTTCAGCAGCCGCTGGACGCGTTGGACGAGCGAGCCGCCGCTCGCCGCGAGCGCGAGCCGGGAGACTTGGGAGGAGGGCTGCCGCCGGAGCTGTTCGAGTTCGGCGAGGGCGCGCGCGTAGACGAGCACGTCGCCCGTCGCCTCGACCGCCAGGTCGTCGCAGGCGTGCTCGCGCTCGGCACGGGCTCGGCGCGAGACGTACCAGACCGCCGGGTGGTAGAAGAGCAGCGTCTCGACGAACGACTGGAGGAGGTTGACGAGGTAGTCGTGTCGGCGGACGTGCGCCAGCTCGTGCGCGATGACGGCTTCGAGCTGCGCCGCGCTCAAGCCCGTGAGCGCGCACGCGGGCACGAGGACGACGGGGCGCAGCCAGCCGACGACGGTCGGCACTTCGACGAGGGCGGAGCGGCACAGGCGCACCGCGCGCGCGACCCCGAGCCGCGCGCGGAGTCGCGCGAGCGCGCCCGCGTAGCCGTGCAGCTGCGACGCCTCGTCAGCCTCGCGCCTGACCCGGCGATTCAGGAGCCACCCGCCCGCGAGGCGCGCGAGCAGGAAGGCGACGCAAGCCATCCACGCGAGCGCGAGCCACGGCAGCAGCTTCGCGAAACGTTCTTCAGCCCACAGCCGCAGCGGCGCGCCCGCCTCGCCCCCGTCGAGTGCCTCGCCCGGTCGCGCGTGCGACTTCACGGACGCGCCCGACGCGCCCGACGCGCCGTTCGCGGGCGCGGGCGCGGAGTAGTCTGTCGCGGGGGCGCGCGCTGGTGTCTGGGCGGGCGCGCCCGAAGAGTCGAGCGCGAGGAACGTGCCCGCGGGCAGCGCGAGCATGGCGAGGAGCGCGAGGCACGCGGCGCAGTAGCGCGCCTGCGAAGACGCGCGGCGCATCGACGCGTTCGCCGCCCCGTAAAGGAGCGCGATCGCCGCGAGCTGCCACGCGGAGTGCGCGAGCGTCCAGCCGAGATTCTGGAAGAGGGCGTGGTTGAGGATCGCTTGGAGGTTCATCAATCGCCTCCCCGCTCGAAGTCGTCGAGCATCTTGCGAATCCGCGACAGCTCTTCGGCGGAAGTCCGCTTGGAGGAGAGCGCCTGCATGACGAGCTTCGACGCCGAGCCCTCGAAGGCTCGGTCGAGCAGGTGCGTGAGCAACTGCTGCTGCGTCTGCTCCCGCGGCAGCCGCGCGTGGTAGCGGTGCGCCCGCTCGCGCTCGTCCCTCTCGACGAGCCCCTTCTCCGTCATGATCTGCATGAACTTGAGGACGGTCGTGTAGAGCGTCGGCTTGCGCTCGTTCAACTCGTCGTGCACCTCGCGCACGGTCGAAGCCCCGCGCTGCCAGAGCACGCTCAGGATTTCCAACTCCGCGTCGGTCGGGCGCGGCGCTTTCTGCTTCGGCATCCCTTCCCCTCTCAGCCCCCGCCGGGGCCCTCACCGCTCGAACGCACGCACCTTACTACGAAGCGTTTCGTATTGTCAACGAATTTCTTCGTACTTGGATCGCGCGCGCACGTTTGTACGCTCGCGTGCGGTGCGCGCCGTCGATGCTTTGCATCGCCGGTTGACCCGCAAGATAAAATGGTCAACACTACCGCCGTCGCCTCGGCGGCGCGCGAGTTCGTCATCCAAACTTACAGTCACGCGATGGTTCGAGGGGGGAAAAGTGGGACGCGAGACGGCGCAGACGGGATCGGCGGGGCAGGACGCGGCGGCGCAGACGGTGCTCGTCGTCGAGGACTTCGAGGACACGCGCTACCTGATGCGCCTCGAGCTGGAGAAGCGCGGCTACCGCGTCATCGAAGCGGTGGACGGCGCGGAGGGCGTCGCGAAGGCTCTCGCCGAGCGACCGGACATCATCCTCATGGACATCGGTCTGCCGGTGCTCGACGGCATCGCCGCCACGCGCGAGCTGCGGCAGCGCGAGGAGATGCGCGAGACGCTCATCGTCGCCTTGACCGCGCACCACGAGACCGAGTACCGCGCCAACGCGCTCTCCGCCGGCTGCGACGCCTACCTCACCAAGCCCGTCGACTTCGACTGGCTCATCGATCTCCTCAGCCGCCTGCTCCCCTGATCGGCAAAACCACGAGTTCAAAAAAGGTGAAGCGCAGAACCATGCTCAGCCCCCTCTACAACGACAAGAAACTCGGGAAGCGATTCCCGTTCGGCGCCGCGGCGCTGAAGAAGTGCAAGTAGGTTGGGCTGGCGCCCTGACCCCAAGCCGCTTTCGACACGCACAGCCGGTGAGGATGGAACAATGAGCACTCGTGCGAGTGGGACCTTCGAAGTCAGGCTGACCCCGCAAGCGCAGGACGACGAGTCCGCGCGCGTCGGCAGGATGTCAATCGACAAGCAGTTCCACGGCGATCTGGAGGCGACCAGCAGGGGCGAGATGCTCGCCGTCCGCACCGCGGTCGAGGGCTCCGCCGGTTACGTCGCGATGGAGCAGGTCACGGGTACGCTCGGCGGTCGCGCCGGCGCCTTCGCGCTCCAGCACACGGGCACCATGACGCGCGGCGCGGCGCAACTCTGCGTGCGCGTCGTGCCGGACTCGGGCACGGATCAGCTCGCGGGTCTCGCGGGCAAGATGACGATCAACGTCGAGGGCGGGAAGCACTCTTACGACTTCGAGTACACGCTCGCCGAAGACGCCTAAAAAGTCGGCACACGATCTTTTAGACCCCGCCGCTTCCGCGTCGCCCTTCCGCTCAACCCGCGCGCCCCGCGTTCCCGCTCCGCGCTTCCGCGCCAAAGCCCCGCCGGGTAGAATCACAATTTGAAACGAGAGCCGGTTCGTTTTCGTTAACCTAAAGACGAGGGCGATACGTATCTGCTCCCGCGCACGACATGAACCTCGACCCGCGTAACATTCTCGTCATCGACTTCGGTCAGATGGGCGACGTGATGCTGAGCCTGCCCGCGCTCGCCGCGCTGAGGCAGAAGTTCCCGCGCGCGCGCGTCACGGTCGCGGTCGGCAAGCCCGGCAAGCAGATCGTCGAGTTGGCTGCCTGCGCCGACGAGGTACTGGTCGTCGACAGGGTCGCGCTGCGCGACGGGTTCGCGCCCGCCTCCCTGTTCAGGATCGCGCAGATCGTGAAAGACGTTCGACGACGAAGGTTCGACTTCGTCGTCGATCTGCACAGCCTCTCGGAGACGAACCTGCTCGGGTATTTCTCCGGCGCGCCCCATCGTCTCTACTCGCGGCGACCGGGTCGCTCGCTCGACTTCCTCTCGAACTTCCGCCCCGCCGCCCCGGTCGAGGATCGCTCCAAGCACGCCGTCGAGCGGTACCTCGACGTGCTCGCGCCGCTTCATGTGGGCGAGGTCTCGCGCGCGCCGCGACTCCCCTTGCGCGAGGACGCGGCGCGCTCCGTGGATCAGCTGTTCGGGAAGTTGAAGATCGGTGTGGACGCGCCGCTCGTCGGCGTGTTCCCGGGCGCGGGCAATCCGAGCCGGGAGTGGGGGCTCACGCGCTTCGCGGAGCTCGCCGAGCGCGTCGCGCGAAACGACGGGCTGCGCACCATCGTCTTCCTCGGTCCGGAAGAGAGGGCGCGCGCGCGCGCGATTCGCGCCGCTTTCCCGCAACGCACGACGAGCGTCGTCGAGAAGCTGGACATCCCGCAGCTCGCCTGCGCGCTCGCGCGCATGAGCGTGCTCGTCTCGAACGACACGGGACCCGTCCACGTCGCCGCCGCCGTCGGCACGCCCGTCGTCGTGATGGTCGGTCGCCCCACGCGCGACGGCTACGAGCCCGTCGGCTCGCGCCACCACGTCATCTACGGTCGCGACATCGACTCGATCGCGGTCGAGGAGGTTTACGCCGCGACGCGCACCGTGCTCGCGGCTGAGCGCACCGCCTCGATCTTCGCGAACTGAAGGAGCGAGAGTCGCGCCCGCCTATCACCCGCCGAGCCCGACCGCGGCGGCACGAAATCCTCGGATTTCCCGCTAAAACCTTCCTTTCACGGCTCGGACGCGGTCGGCGCGCGCCGTAAAATAAGGTGGTAGACAAGCCGCGTTTGTTTATGTGATACTGAATTCGCTGCCCGGCGCAGCGTTTCGAAGGGCTCTCCGACGATCTCATCAGACACGCCCCCCCGATCGTCGTCATCACCGTCAGACAAACGAATTTACCTCCTCACTGCCAGCACCCGGCTTCGCCATGCTCGCCCACGCACGAACGTTTTCGCGCTCCCCGCTGACGCGTCGGCCATGATCCGACCCGCCGGGAAACCCGCCCGCGTCGAAACAAACTTCTCTTCCGGAGTGAAACCCATGGTCAAACAGACACCCCCACTGTCCCTCACGCTGCTCCTGCTCGCCTCTTCGCTCGCAGCCGCTGAGACGGCGCGCGCGCAATCCGCCGCGCCCTCACCCATCGCGCTCGCCTCCGCTCGCCCCTCGGCGGCAGAGACCGACCGCGACCGCGACGGTCTGCAGGGGTCGGTGCGCCGCGTCCGCACCGAGAACGCCAAGCTCGTCTTCAAGGAAGGCAAGATGGTCGAGGGGCAGCGCAACGTGTTGGAGACGGCGACCTACGACATCAGGGGCGCGAAGATCGACAACGCCTACTTCCTCTCGGCGGGCGGAGCGCTCACCGGCAGGGAGGTCTACAAGTACGACGACCGGGGCAACATCGTCGAGATGACGCTCTTCAACACCGACGGCTCGGTGATCTCGAAGGAGAAGTACGACTACGAGTTCGACGCGATGGGCAACTGGACGAAGATGCTCACCTCCGTCGCCGTCGTCGAGAACGGCAAGCTGAGCTTCGAGCCGACTGAAGTCACCTTCCGCTTCCTCGCATACTTCCTCGAAGACAACGTGACGAAGAAGCTCCAGCCCGGTCAGGCGCCCGCGCCGCAAGTCGCGACCGCCAGCGCGCCCGCGAACGTGAGTGCTAACGTCGCCGCGCCGAAGCGGCAGCCGCAAGCTTCCGCCGCCGCGCCGAAGAAGTTGGCGGCTCTGCCCACGCTCTCGGCGAGCGCGCCGGACACGAGCGCCGCGCCCATCAACGCGCCGACCGCGCAGGTCGCTTCGAACGCCGGCGCACCCGTCGTGCGTGTCGAAGACGACATGCCGCCGCCCAAGCCCGTCGCGAAGGCTCCGGTGCGACCGATCTCCGGCGGCGTCCTGAACGGCAAGGCGACGATGCTGCCCGCGCCCATCTACCCGGAGATCGCGCGACGCATGCGCACGACGGGCGTCGTCACGGTCGAGGTCGTCGTTGACGTTTCCGGCAGGGTCATCGCGGCGAAAGCCGTGGGCGGTCCTGACACGCTGCGCGGCGCGGCGGAGCGCGCGGCGTTGATGGCGAGGTTCACGCCCGCCCTGCTCTCCGGTCAGCCCGTGAAGATGACCGGCACGATCAACTACAACTTCATGTTCTAACTTCGCAGGACGGCGCGCGGGCGCCCTCGCACACCCCAAGGGAGCGGACGGAAAGCCACCATGTCAATGAACGGACAGTTAAGCGACCTCCACCTGAGCGAACTGATCGAGTTCTTCTGCAACCAGCGCAAGACCGGCCGGCTCAAGATCGACTACCCGCTCGCCCCCGGCATCAACGAGTCGTGGGCGAGCGTCGTGCTCGAAGGCTTGCGCCGCATCGACGAGGGCGCGATGCCCGACTTCGACGTTTTCAACGGCGAGGACGATCTGGACGAGGCGACGCGCGAGTACCTCGAATGCGTCGAAGAGTCGAAAGCCGCGAGGGCTGCCGCGCGGCCGAAGGCGGACGCGCCGGAAGCGTCCGAGCAGGTCTCGCCGCTCTCGATGACGGTCGACGCGGCGAACGACACGGGCGGCAGGAGCAAGGCGATGGTCGCGGGCGTCGCCGCGGCGCTCTTGCTCGTCTGCGCCGTCGCCGCCATCCCCGTCAGCCGCAAGCTCATGCGCAAGGACGCGCCCGCAGCCGCCCAGGCGCCGAGCGCCACGCCCGCCGCCGCGCAGGCGGAAGCGCCCGCAAACAGCGACGCCGCGAACGCGCCCGTGCAAGTCAATGCCTCTGAAGCGGTGGCGGCTGAGGACGCCGCGGCGGTGGCGCGGAGGGAGCAGCAGCAGCGCGAGGCGAAAGAGCGCGCGCGCAAGGCGCGGGAGGATGCCGCGAAGAACGCCGAGAAGGATCAGACTCTGACCGGCGCGCCGAAGCCCGCGACGCCCGCGGGCGCGAAGACCGTGCGCGTGCAGATCACCTACGACGAGGCGGGTCGCGTCACGCAAGCCTCCGCGGTCGGCACGAGCCCCGGCGCGGAAGCCTACGCCTCGACCGCCGTGCGCATCGCGCGCTCGCGCCACTTCGCCCCCGGCAAAGCCGGCACGACCGTCGTCACGATCCCGATTAACTGAGCGAGAGCTATTAGCTGTTAGCTGTTAGCTATCAGCCAAACCAGAAGGCGGGAGCCAGTCCGAAGTGACTGGCTCCCGCCTTTCGATTTCAACTCGTCACGCTGGCGTGGGTCGTACCATTCTTCCGTAGTGTGCGAGGAGCCCGACGCGCCGCCCGCGCCGAGCGTGACGGCGGGGACATTAAGCGAGATGGCGACGTTCGAGTCGGTCGAAGAACTGTCGAGCCGCGGCTGGTAGCCGACGGCGCGCGTCGCGGCTTGAGAGAGCAGGACGAGCGGCGAGTCTATCGGCGTCTGCCCGCCGGGCCGGTCGCCGATCATCTTCAACTCCAACTCGACGGGCGGCGTGCCCGCGCGCCGCGCGGCGTTCTCGTCCCCGGCAGCCTCGCGCGCGGCGCGGCGGAAGAAGGCGTCGAGGCGGCGCAACTCCTCCGGCGACTCCGAGCGCAGGTCAACGTCCATCGACGCCTCCTGCGGGATGACGTTGACGCCCGTGCCGCCCTCCACGCGCCCGACGTTGAAGCTCGTGCGCGGCTGCGTCGGCGCGGGGTAGGCGGCGAGTCGCGCGACGGCGCGACCCAGCGCGTGGACGGGGTTCGCCGCGCCGAAGTCGCCCCACGAGTGACCGCCCGCGCCCGCGAACCTCACGCGGTAGCGGCGCGAGCCGACGGCGGCGTGCGTGATGCGCTCCACGCCCGGACCGTCGAGGCTCACGAAGAGATCGATCCCGCCAGCCCACTCGCCCGCCGTCAGCAGGTGGCGCGCGCCGCGCAGGTTGCCCTCGCCCTCCTCGCCGACAGTGCCGACGAAGAGCAGCGATCCTTCCGTCTCGATTCCGCTCTCGTCGAGAGAGCGCGCGAGCGCGACGAGCGCGGCGAGCCCGCAGCCGTCGTCCGCGACGCCGGGCGCGAGCATCCGAGAGCCCTCGCGCCGCACCGTGAAGTCAGTCCCTTCGGGGAAGACCGTGTCGAGGTGCGCGCTCACCACCGCGAGCGGGCGCAAACTTTTTCCGCGACGCGGCGCGACGCAGTTCCCTTCCGCGTCCACGCGTGCTTCGGCGAGGCCGCACTGCCGCAGGCGCGCCGCGAGGTACTCGGCGCGCGCCTCCTCGCCGAACGGCGGCGAAGGGATCGCGCACAGCGCCGCGTGCTCCTCAGTGATCTCTTCGGCGCGCGCCCCGAAGAACTCGAACGCGCGCCGCACCCGCTCGTCGCTCAAGAGATCGCCGACGACCTGTTCGGCTGACAATGCTGCCGTGGGACTGACCATTCACTTAAGGCGAGTGACGAGTGACGAGTGACGAGTGACAGGCAAATCAAGTCCGTCTTGCTTGTCACCTGTCACTCGTCACTCGTCACTGAACTAGCTGCATGACTTCGTCTTCGCTCAAAACGCCCTGCGCGCTCTTGGCGCGGTCGAAGATGCGCGCGACGCGCTCCTCGGTGGCTTCGAGCCCGCGCGATTCGAGCCAGTAGACGACGTTCGACTTGCCGCTCATCGGTCCGACCTCGATCACCTGCCGCAAGCCGAACTGCGCGGCGGGCACGCCGGAGTAGATCAGATCGGCGAGTTCCGCGTCGCCCCTCTTGTAACTCTTGATGACCGCCGCGGCGTGGACGCCCGTCGCCGTGCGGAAGGCGTCCCTGCCGAAGACGGGGTAGTTCAGAGGGATCGTCCAGTTGCAGCTCTCGGCTGCCTTCTCGCAGTAGTCTTTGAGCTTCGTCAGATCGTTGTCGATCCAGCCGAGCAGTTTAAGGTTGACGAGCAGCTGATCCATCGGCGCGTTGCCGACGCGCTCGCCGACCCCGAGCGCGGAGCCGTGCACCTGATCCGCGCCGCCCTCGATCGCCGCGATGGAGTTAATCACCCCGAGCCCGCGATCCTGGTGGCCGTGCCAGTCGAGCCGCACGCGTTCGCCCTGCTCCTCGATGATCCCTTTGACGAAGCGGACGACCGCGCGCGCGCCGTCCGGCGTCGAATGACCCACGGTGTCGCAGACGCACACGGCGCGCGCGCCCGCGCGGATCGCCGCCGTGTAGAGCGCGCGGATCGTGTCGGGGTCGGCGCGCGTCGTGTCCTCGGTGACGAACATCACGGGCAAGCCCTCGGAGACGGCGAAGGCGACGGCTTCCTCGGTCAGGCGCAAGAGCTTGTCGAGCGTCCACTCCTCGGCGAGCGAGCGGATGCGGGAGGAGCCGATGAAGGTGCAGGCTTCGATGGCGATGCCGGCGCGCTGCGAGATTTCGGCGATGGGCGTGATGTCGTTGCGGTGCGTGCGCGCGGCGCAGTTCGGTCGGATGCGCATCCGCTGCTCGACGATCTCGCGCGCGAGGCGTTCGACGCCCGCGGCGTGCGTGCCGCCCGCGCCGGGCAGACCGATGTCCGCCGTGTCGATGCCGAGGTCGTCCATCAGGTGGAGCAGCTCCAGCTTGCGCTCGACGGGAGGCTCGCAGACCGAGGGCGACTGGAGGCCGTCGCGCAGGGTCTCGTCGTCGAAACTGATCGGTCGGTTCGGCGCGTCGAAGGCGGGCTCGACCGTGTTCCAGTCGTAAATCAGATCGCTCGCGGGCACTGCTTCAACCCTCCTCAAGTGCGCGCAGAAATTCCCGCGCCCTCTCTGTTGGTCTCGATGTCGGAAGCATTGCAACCGCCGCGCGCAATGTCAAGCGGGTCGAAATCATGCGACGAAAGCTCTCTTTGACTTGCCGCGCGCGAGTCTGCTATAGCTTGCGCCGCGCCCGGCGGCGGGCTGAAACGCCGCGCCCGCGCGAAACCCCCGCGCCACTTTCCGGATGAACGTACTGAGGATCGCCGTCGGCTCGGTTCGATCAGCCAAGCTGCTGGCGGTGCGCGCCGCCTGCGCGCGCATCTCCGAGGTCGATCCGGCGGCGCACCTCTACGTCGGGCTCGAAGGGGGCTTCCACACCGTCACGCTCGACGGCGAGCGCCACACCTTCCTGCAGGGATGGGCTTACGCGACCGACGGCAAGCGCGGGCACTTCGGCATCAGCCCGTCGGTCTCGGTGCCCGCGCACATCGTCCGCGAGGTCGTCGTCGGCAGGCGCGAGCTGGGCGAAGTGATCGACGAGGTCGCGGGCGAGCGCGACGTGCGGAGCAAACAGGGCGCGTGGGGCGTCATCTCGAGGGAGCTGCTGACGCGCGCGCAGAGCTTCGAGTCCGCGCTCGTCGCCGCCTTCGCCCCGTTCTACAACGCGGAACTGTTCAAGAGCGATTAGCGACTAGCTGTTAGCTGTTAGCTGTTAGCCAGCAGCTTCGTTGCCACACTTTCGACGGCTGGCGTAAGGCACTAAATTATTCGCATAATGGCTAACGGCTAATCGCTAACAGCTTCTTTATGGAAGAATTCATCGCACAGGGTAACGAGGATCACCTGACGGGCGGCGTCCACCAGCGGAACGCGCCGGGGTGGATCGAGGTCATCGCGGGCTCGATGTTCTCGGGCAAGAGCGAGGAGTTGATCCGCCGCCTGCGCCGCGCGCGCATCGCGCGCCAGCGCGTGCAGGTCTTCAAGCCGCTGATCGACAACCGCTACTCGCACGATCACATCGTCTCGCACTCGGAGATGCGCCACGAGTCGGGCGTGGTCGAGACCGCCGCCGAGATACTGGCGCAAGTCAGACCCGAAACCGACGTGGTCGGCATCGACGAGGGTCAGTTCTTCGACGGCGAGTTGGTCGGGGTGGCGAACGAGCTGGCGCGGCGCGGCTTGCGCGTCATCATCGCCGGTCTCGATCAGGACTACACGGGCAAGCCCTTCGAGCCGATGCCGCAGCTTCTGGCGGTCGCCGAGTACATCACGAAGACGCACGCCATCTGCGTGCGCTGCGGCCAGCCCGCCAACTACTCGCAGCGCACCGTGCAGGTCGAGGGGCAGGTCGTCGTACGGAGGGGTCACAGAGAAAAGTGTTCCTCTGTGTTAACTCTGTGATCTCTGTGCCTCTGTGGTGAATCTTCATCTGCTTTACTCCCGACCCTCACGTTCCAACTCGCCTTTCCTGTACAACCCCGCGCCGGGCGCCGCGCGTCCCACGCAAGAAGTCTGCGCCTCCCTCGTTCAAGAGGACAGAGCCCACTGGCGAAACGTTAGCTCTGACCGTATCGAGGAGAACGAACATGAAGACACGAACACGCGCGCGACTCAACGCGGTCGCGCTGCTCGCCGCGGCACTCACCCTCGCCTGTGCCACCACCGCCCAGGTCACACGACCGAAACCCGGCAACGACAACACGGGCTCGCCCGGCTACAGAGTCTCCGGTCCATACACCCACAAGAACCTGTCCGTCTTCCTGCTCCACGGCAAGGACGGCGGCGAGGGCAAGAACCTCCTGACGCTCTCCGAGGCGCTCGCCTCCAAGAAGGTGGTCGTCTACGAGACCAAGAACGTCAACGAGCTGTCGATCGAGAACCTCTCGGACGAGGAGGTCTTCGTCCAGTCGGGCGACATCGTCAAGGGCGGGCAGCAGGATCGCATGCTCTCCGTCGATCTGATCGTGCCGCCGCGTTCGGGTCGTGTCGCGATCTCGGCGTTCTGCGTCGAGCACGGTCGCTGGACGAAGCGCGGGGCGGAAGCGTCGGCGCACTTCAGCTCGTCGAACGACCGCGCGGCGACGAAAGATTTGAAGCTCGCGGCGCGCAGCGCCAAATCGCAGGGGCAGGTCTGGCAGAGGGTCGAGGAGGCGCAGTCTAAACTGAGCCGCAACGTCGGAGCAGTCGTCACCAACGCCGCCTCGCCTTCGAGCCTCCAGCTGACGCTCGAAAACGCGAAGGTGCGCGCGACCGCCGACGAGTACGTCAAGGCGCTCGCAGGCGTCGTCGAGCGGCACCCGGACGCGGTCGGCTACGCCTTCTCCGTCAACGGCAAGCTCAACAGCGCGGAGGTCTACTCGTCGCACGCGCTCTTCCGCAAGCTCTGGGGCGGGCTGCTCAAGTCGAACGCCGTCGAGGCGCTCGCCGAGGCGGGGCGCGAGGCGAACGCCGCGCCGCCTTCCGACGCGGACGTGCGCGGCTTCATCGCCGAGAGCGAGAAGGGCGCGCCCTCGCAGGACGAGACGGTCGGCGGTCGCGTCCAGCTCATCACGCGCGAGACGAAGTCGAGCGTCATGTTCGAGACGCGCAGCACGTCCAAGAAGTCGGCGTGGGTGCACAAGAGCTACATCAAGAAGGAGTAGCCCCGACACAACGATGAACGCGGAACGATGGACGATGAACTGAAGGCGGCTCGCTTTCAGTTCATCGTCCATCGTTCCGCGTTCATCGTTTCTGTGATATCCTGTGCGGCGTTAATCCCCTGCACGACAGTCCGGAACGCTCTTCTAGACCTTTTCCCGACGGAGGAGACTTGCCATGCGCACCCCGCACGCCCAAAAACTTCTGACCGCGGCGCTCGCCCTCGCCTTTCTCAGCGCGGCTTGCCAGCCCGGCGCGACCAACACGAACGCGACGAACTTGAACGCCCCGAACTCGAACTCGACCAACGCGGCGGGCGCGTTGAACGCGAACGACTCGAGCGCCGCCGCGAACGCCTTCGAGACGCGCGAGCCGAGCCAGTACCAGGCGACGCTCGTCATCACGCAGGCGGCGACCGACAAGGGTCAGGCGATACAGACGCCGAACATCCAGATCGCGCGCAGCGGCGACAACCGCCGCTACTCGATCTCGGGGCTCCCGGCGATCGGCGACGTGGTCTTCCTCGACCGCGCCGACAAGCGCTACCTCCTGCTGCCGACGAAGAAGCAGTACGTCGAGCTGGGACCCGAGACGACCGGCTTCGACGTGCGCTCGCTCACCCCGGCGCAGATGGCCGACCGCATGAAGTCGCAGCCCGGCGTCGAGCGCGTGGGCGACGACACCGTGAACGGTCGCAGCGTCGTCAAGTACCGCTACGCCGCCGCCGGCCACACCACGACGCAGGCGGGCGACGTGCGCGCGGAGAACTTCATCTACGTCGACAAGGACACCGGCTTGCCGATCAAGGTCGAGACCTACGGGCAGTCCACGGGCAACGTCGCGGGCGCGTCGCGGGCGAAGGTGGTCGCGGAGCTGCGCGATCTGACGACGACCGTGGACGCGGCGACGTTCGATCTGCCGCAGGGGTACGCGCAGATCACGAAGGAGCAGATTCAGCAGTACGTGAGCATCGCCGCGAGCGCGTTCAAGTTCCTGTTGAGCAACATGGGGCAGCAGGGCGCAGCGCCGAGTAACCCGCCGACGCTTGTTACGCCCGCGGGCACTGCCTCGCCGTCCCCGACCAGGTAGCGGCTGAAGGCGGAGACACGAAAAGCGATGCGATACCTTCTCCTGCTCCTCGTGGGGCTCGTCCTCGGCGCGGCGCTGACGTTCTACTTCTTCGTCGGCGCGCCGCGCGCCAGGCACTCGAAGCTCGGCGCGCAGCCCGTGCAGGCTCCCGACGCCGGGGGCGATCCGCCCGGCACGCTCGTCCTGACTTTCGACGAGAAGTTTTTCGACACGCTTCTCTCGACGATCTTCCGCGATCTCAACCCGCCCGCCTTCAAGCTCGGCGCTGCCGTGCCGCTCCTGCCCGGCGTCGCGGGCGATCCCGTCTTCGTCAACGCGCAGGGCGGCTGCGCGAACCAGATCAACATCACGCAGGAGGGCAGCGGCGCGCGCACGACCGTGAGTTTGCAGAACGGCGAGATCAACGCGCCGCTCGCCTTCAACGGGGCGACCGACCGGATACCCTTCGCGGGCTGCTTCAACTTCAAGGGCGCGGCGCAGGCGAACATCTCGCTCTCCTTCAACCGCGAGCAGCAGACGCTCTACGGGCAGATCAACGTCCTCAGCGTCAACCTCGAAGGCGCCTCGCCCATCGTCGAGCCGTTCGTCACGACCGCCGTGCAGACGGCGATCAACCAGAAGGTGAACCCGCTCGTCATCATGCGCGGTCAGCAGCTCACCCTGAACGTGCCCGTGCAGGCGAGTGGCGGCACCGTGCGCGCGCAGGCTCGCGACGTGCGCGCCGAGATCAAGGACGGCGCGCTGCGACTCCACATCTCCTACGACTTCGCGGGCGCGAAGGGCGTCGTCGCCCCGCCGCAGCCGCAGGGCTGACGCCGCGCGCGTAGACGGCAACACAACCGCGCGACTTAACGCGAACGTGGGCGCGGAGTCTCGATGACTCCGCGCCCGCTGCTTTTTGCACGTCGAATGCTCCGACCCTTCGCCGCCTCCTCTTCTCCGTCGCGCGTCACTTATTCGAGAGTGCCCGGCAAGAACTACGGTGTCGATGATCGTTGTAGGGGCAGGGCTTGTCCCTGCCCGTCGCGTGCGCTAACACGCTCACCGCGCAACGATCCGCGCTCACGCGCACGAAGGGCAGGGCTCGTCCCTGCCCCTACGAATCCGGTCAACCCTCTCAGTCCTCAGCCTTCGCCTCGGCCAGCCCGCTGATCGCGGGACCGTTGACGACGTGACCGTCGCGCGCGTGGTAGCGCGAGCCGTGGCAGGGGCAGTCCCAGGACTTCTCGAAGGTGTTCCACGCGACGACGCACCCCAGGTGCGCGCAGATGGCGGAGCGCTCGTGCAGCACGCCCTCTTCGTCGCGGTAGGCGGCGACCTTCGTCAAGCCGCGGCGCACGACCGCGCCCTCGCCCGGCTTGATCTCTTCGACCGACTCCACGTCGCCCGGCGACGCGAGGTCCGTGTACTGCGCGGCGACGTTCAGGTTCTCCTTCGCGTACTCGCCGAGCGCGGAGGTGGGCTTGCGGGAAGGGTCGTAGAGCCGCGCCCAGGGGTTCTCGCGCCCCGCGATGAGATCGGTCAGCAGCATCCCGGCGATCGTGCCGTGCGTCATGCCGTTGCCGCTGTCGCCGGTGGCGATAAGGACGCTCTCCTTGTCCGACGGGTTGCGACCGATGTAGGCGAGCCCGTCCACCGGCTCCATCACCTGACCCGACCAGCGGAACTCGACGCCTTCGATCATGGGGAAGCGATCCCGCGTCCACTTCTCTAAAATGCCGAAGCGGCGGTTCGCGTCGTCAGCCTGCCCCGTCTTGTGATCCTCGCCGCCGACGACGAGCACGTCGTAGCCGCTCTTGCCGCCTGCGCCTTCCTGGATGCGGATGTAGTGGTACGGATCGGGCGTGTCCCACAGGAGAATCTTCGGCACGCTTCCCTTCGGCACGCGAGCGCCGATGACGTATGTTCGATAAGGAGCCTGCTTCGTGTGGATGGCGAAGAGATCGTTGACCGGCGTGTTCGTCGCGACGACGACGGCGCGCGCGTTGACCGTGCGACCGTCGCTCGTCTCGACGCGCGCGCTCTGGTCGTCGACGCCCTCGATCTTCGCGGCGTGCGTCTCGGTGAAGAGGCGACCGCCGTCGCGCTTGATGGCGCGCGCGAGCCCGTCGATGTACTTGAGGACGTGGAACTGCCCCTGCTCGGGGAAGCGCAGGGCGCGACCCGTGTCGAAAGAATCGACGGGCGCGCGCTCGACCGCCTCGACGCCCGTGAGGCCGGCGCGGTGCGCGGCTGCCAGCTCGTCGTCGAGGACTTTCGCCGCGTCGCCGGGCGGGACGAAGAGGTAGCCGTCGAGGCGCGAGAAGTCGCAGTCGATCTTCTCCGCGTTGACGATCTCTTCGACTTTACTGATCGCCGCCGTGTGGCTCTCGGCGGCGAGTCGCGCCCCACCCTCGCCGAACATCTCCTCCAGCTCGTAGTAGCGGTCGTCGAGCGCATTGACGATGTGCGCCGTCGTCCGGCAAGTCTCGCCGCCCGCGACTGGTCCGTCGTCGATGACGACGACCTGCTTGCCCTCGCGACCGAGCAGGTAAGCGGTCGTCATGCCCGCGATCCCGGCGCCGACGACGCAAACGTCCGCCTCTAAATCTTCCGCCAGCCGCCCCTCACGCGGCATGTCGGCGGTCGCCATCCAGACCGAAGTGCTCGCCCCGTTGTCAGTCTTCATGCTGCATTGCCCTTTCTTCGCGTCGTGATTATTTTTTAGTAACGGCGAGGACGAGCTTGAGCGGCGCGGAGCCGCGCGGCGGCACTTCGACCTGCGGGCTGCGCGCCGCCATCGCGTCGCCCGCGCCGTCGGTGTAAGCGTTCACCGTGAAGCTCAAGCCCTCGCAAACTTTCAACTTGAAACGACCCCTCTCGTCCGCCTTGAGCATCACGAAAGCCGTGGTCGCGCCGCCCTCCTGTAGCGAGAGGTAGAGGTTAGCGCCCGGCGCGGGCCGCCCGTCAGACCAGACGACCGCGCCCTCGACCTCGTACTCGTTCAGCCGAGCGGGCAGCCGCAGCTCGAGGTCGCGCAACTGGTCGCCCTCCTTCACGACGAGGACGGCAGCCTGCGCCTCCGTCGGGACGCCGGGGTAAAACGTGCGCGGGTACGGGACGATCCCGAAGGGCGCGTTGTAGATGCGTATGCCGAGCAGGTAGTCGCCGGGGGTCATGTCCTTGAACTCGAAGCGCCCTTCCGCGTCCGTGCGCGTGGAGTTGACGCCGCTGCTGCGACTTCCGGGCGCGCCCCTCATCTGCACAGCCGCGTCAGTCAAGGGCTTCCCCTCGGCGTCGAGCACTCGACCCGCGACGCGCGTGTCCGCTTCGAGGTGGAAGTCGATCCGCGCGCAGCCGCGCTCGACGACCGAAGCCTTCCGCACGGCGTAAGAGTCCTGACTCATCTCGTAAGTCGTCAGCCCCTTCGGCACTTTGAGCCTGACCTTGTAGTCGCCGGGCGCGAGGTTCGTGAAGCGGAAGTCGCCGCGCCCGTCGGTCTGCGCCGCGACCAGCCCCGCCGGTCCTTCGACGACGACCGTCGTCGAGGCGAGCGGCTTGAAGGGCTCCTCGCCCTCCTTCCACGCGTAGTTCCGTTTCCTGACGCTGCCGTAGAG
>JAIVJC010000161.1 GCA_020200235.1 Acidobacteriota bacterium
TAGTTGTTACGACCGACGAAGCTGGAAGTCGTCGCGATGAAGCCTAGCGCGTTCTCCTTACCCACGTCGCGCTTGAGGCGCAGGACGGCGACGGTCGAGTTCTTGCCCACGACGCGGTCGAGGAAGCTCTGGAACTGCAACTGCCCCCGGCGGCGGAGATCGGGGTCGGGCTCGGTGACGAAGGAGAGCTGCCGGTCGTTCAACTCATCCTCGCCGTAGTTGCCCGGCGCGTTGTCGGAGGCGACGAGCAAGCCGAAGGTCGTCTTGCCGCGCTTGCCCGAGAGCTTCGCCGCTACGTCCGGATCGACGATAGTGCGCGTGTGGACGACGCTCATGATCGTGCGGAAGATGTCGATGCCTTCGAGGAAGAAGGGGCGCTTCTCCTCGAAGAAAATGGGAAAGCGCTGGTTCGCCGTGACCACGGTCGCGTCCGCCTCGACCTGCGCGAAGTCGGGGTTCAAGGCGAGGTCTAAGGTCATCGTCGGCGTGATGCCCCACTTGGCAGTTAAGCCCGGATCGAACTCGACGGGACGATTGAGCATCCGCCCCGGATCGGCGGCGAGCGGCGCGCCGAGCGTGACGGGGAGGAACGAGCGCGAGCGCTTGCCCGTCTCGGAAACGGTGAAGCTCGGGATCAGTTCCAGCGTGCGCTCGGTCGAGACCCCTTCGAGACCCATCAGGTGCGCCGCCTGGTTGAGCGTCCCCGACTTGTCGCGCGAGACCGGCACCCACGAGTCCATCTCGTCGTTGAAGCGATCGATGTTGCGCCAGACGTGGATGCCCCAGAGCTTGTCCTTGCCCGCCGTGTAGCGCAGAGACTTGAATGGGATCGCCACCTCGACCGTGTAGCCGTCCGAAGTGATCATGCCCTTCGACTCCATCACGATGTCCACGGAGAAGTCTGTGCCCTGCCCTTCCGTGTAGATGCCGTCCTGCTGCACGCCGAGCGGGTTGAAGCCGATCAGGTAGGCGCGCCGCTGATCGTTGAAGGTGTCGAGGTAGACGCGGATGTTGTCCTCGCCGAAGACGTTGTCGCGCTTGGCGACGGTGGCGCGCACTTTGTCGGGCTCGTCGAAGGCGTGGAAGGCGAGGTAGAGGTTACGCGCGTCGTAGCCCATCCTCACCTCGGTCGGCTTCGAGGGCGCGATGTTGTCGCCGGGGCTGATCTGGTAGAAGTCTTTGAGGACGACCGCCGTCTTCCACACCTCGTCGTCGAGCTTGCCGTCGATTGTTGGGGCTTTCTCGAAGCGCGGGACGCGGATGGGCGCGACCTTCTCGGCGGGCACGCTCGCCGCGCGACCCGCGTTGATGGGCGCGACGCTCGCCTCGGTCAAGACCGTCACTGCGGGCGTGGGCGCGGCTGAGGGCGACGCCGCGGGCGTCGCGCTCGCGGCGGGCGCGGGGTCGCTCGTCGGCGCTGGCTTCGCCGACTCCTTCTTCGCGTCCGCGGGCTTCGACACGACGGGCTGCTGCGCGCGCGCGTGCGCCGCGACCGCGAGCAGCAGTGAGCAGAGCAGTAGAGTTCTCTTCATCTTCGACCTCGACCTTCCTCGTTTGTCGTGCGCGCGCGGCGGGCGCGGCGTGCTCCCGGAATTGCACGAGACACACTTCTCGCACCGTCCGCCCTTGGGACTTCCGCGGGCAGACCGTCTCTTAATAAATTGTCGCTGCGCGAAGACGACGACTGCTCCGGTGGGTCTGCGGCGTGGCGCCGCGCGGGGTCGTCGAAACCTGTTGGGACTTCAAACGCTCGCCGGGCGTCGCGAGTTCCGCCCCGTTTGCGCGTGGGTCTTTACCAGAGGATACCTGGCGCGGGGCTCCCCGCTCCCGTCGATGTCCGAAGACCCACCACGAACGCAGACGGGTTGTAGCGAGCCGCGGGAGCCCCGCAAAAAATGTTGTCAGTAGTCCGTGGTCAGTTGTCCGTCGTCCGTCGTTAATTGATCGCCCCTCGCATCAAGCGCGCCGCTCGCCAGCCACAAACAACGGACAACTGACCACGGACTACTGACGTTTTTCAGAGTCACTCGGAGACCCGGCGGTAGAACATCTGCGTGACGGTCAGGCCCGGCAGCTCGATCCAGATTTTTTCCACCAGCAGGCCGAACGCGCGCTCGCCGTTCAGGACGCGGTCGGCGAACGTCGCCGCGAACTCCGCCCGCGCGCCGTCCCGGTAAACCTTCGTCGCCGTGACGCGCGCGCCGTCGATCTTCAAGCCTTCGAGCCGCGCCTCGCGCCCGCCCTCGCGGCTCGTCACCGAGAGCGTCCCGTCCGACTCGGCGCGCACCTCGACGACGTACTCGTCCTCGATCCCGACGTAGCGCCCCGCGTAGTCCCTCACGTTCTGTCGGGCGACGGGCTCGAAGTGTTTCTCTTTAAATTTTTTCTTCTGCCCCAAAGCCTGCGGCGCTAAAGAAGCCGCGAGGCAGAGCGCGAACGCGATCAGTTTCTTCATGGTCTCACTTCCCTTCCGTTACCGGACGCTTGTCATCAAGTCGCCTGACGGAGGACTCATGCGCGTTTCGCACCGCGGCTTACTTCAGATGTCGTTTGAGAAACTCGATCATTCTGCTGTGCGCGAGCGCCGCCGCGGCGGGGTTAGAGCCGAAGGCTCCGCCGTTCTCCGGTTGCCACGTGTAGTCGTAGAATCCGTGCCCCGCGCCTTCGTAGTAGTACATCTCCACCGTCGTGCCCTGCGCCTTCAGCTTCTGCTCGAACCGTTTGGCGTCTTCCGCCGGGGCGACATTATCGAGCAGCCCGTAGTGACCCTGCACGGGCACCTTGATCCGCGCGACCACGTCCATCACGTCGGGCATCGGATCGCTGGCGACTCGGAATTGCCTGAAGAGCACGGGACCGTAGAAAGAGATCGACGCTTTCACGTCTTTCGACTGCGTCGGCAGGATGAGAGCCTTGCGCCCACCGCCGCAGAATCCCATCGCGCCGACTCCGCCCCCTTTGACGAAAGGCTGCGCCTTCAAATACTCGATGGCGGCGAGCGAGTCCTGCGTGACCTGCTGATCGAACGTGTTGCTGCGGTAAAACTCCATCGGCTTGTCGAGCTTCGTGGAGTCGGGCACGACGCGAGAATTCAGATCGAGCACGAGTCCGACGTAACCAGTCTGTGCCAGCCGTGTGGCGGTGTTGCGCACCCACTCCGGCAGTCCGGGGTTGCCGTGAAGCATGAAGATCGCGTGATGTCGCCCCTTATCCTTCGGTCGCGCAAGATAACCCTTGATCGTGTCCGAGCCACTCTTGAAGCTCACTTCGCCGTGCGCGACCTTCGGATCGTCGAGCGCCTTCTGAACAGGCGACTGGCGAGCGAGCGCCTTCGAGCCCAACGCCGCGCCCGCGACGGCGACCGACGCGCCCGCGAGAAACGTCCGCCTCGTGATTCCTTCTTCTTCGTAGTCGAAACACATGAGCGCGGACTCCTTACTGCTCTTTGTTCTCGTCCGGCTTCTCCGTCAGCACCTGACGGAAGTATTCGAGGGCGCGCGGGTCGCCCGACTCGCCGAGCCAGCGGATGGCGGCGCGGCGCACCTGCGGGTTCGGGTGCGACTTCGCCGCCTTGATCAGGAGCGGCACGGATTCCTCCGCCGGTCGCTCGCTGATGGCGCGCAACGCCTGTATCTGAATCTGCGCGTCGCCGCCCGCGCCCTCCACGGTGTCGCGCAGGAGTTCGAGGCTGCGCTTGCCCGCGCGCTCGCCGATCACGTGGATGGCGGTCTTGCGCATCTCCGGGTCGTCCGACCCGCGCGCGATCTCGAAGAGCTTGTCCTCGGCGCGCTGGCTCTTGTTCTCGGAGAGCGAGTGGATGATCGTGCGCCGCACCTCGCGGTTCTGATCGGCGTCGTAAATCCTGACGAGCTCGGCGGTCGAGGCGTCCGTCCCCTTCTCGCCGAGGTGGTGGATCGCCACCTTGCGCGACTCCTGCGGCTCCGAGGGGCTGCGCGCGATCTCGAAGAGCTTCGCCTCGGCGCGCGGCGTCTCGATCTCGGCGAGCGCGTGCATGACCGTGCGCTTGACCGCCGTGTCCTGCTCCGCCGCGTAGATGCGCATCAGCTCGTCGACCGCGCGGTCGCCGCCGTACTCGCCGAGCGCGTGGACGGCCGCCTTCCTCACTTCGCGATCCGCGTCCGTCTTCGCCGCGCGCAGCAGGAACGCTAACGCGCCCTCGCGATCCTCGTTGCCCGCCGAAGCGTGGACGATCGACTTGCGCAGCTCGCGCTCGGTCGCCGAGGCGTAGAGGGTCTGGAGCGTCGCGAGCGCGGCGCGGTCGCGGCCCTCGCCGACGGAGTGCGCGGCTTGCCTGCGCAGCTCCAGCTCCTCGTTCGTGTTGCGCACGATGTCGGCGAGGAACGCCGTCTCGCCGCCGATCTGGCCGAGCCAGAAGACCGACGCCGAGCGCACCCTCTTGCTCTTCGACGCGCGCACGAAGTCTTTGAGGACGCCCGCGACTCTCGGATCGTCGTGGAGCGCGAGCGCGAGCGCGGCGCGCTCGTTGAGCACGCCGTCGCGGCCGGCGGAAGGCGCGGGCGGCCCCTCGGCGAGCCCGCGCAGGAAGTTCAGGCTCTCCTCGTTCCCGGCGCGCCCGGTGAAGTAGACGGGGTAGCCGCTGTACTCGCGCTTGCGGTCGAGGTTGTAGATCTCCATCCGCGTGATCGCGTTGCTGCCGGGCGAGCGCAGGAGGAAGACGCCGAGGTTACGGGTCTCGACCGTCATGCCGGAGGCGGTCGTCCCCGAAAAGACGTAGATGCCGCCGTAGCCGTTCATGCTCCCGTGGAACGTGCCGCCGCTCGCCGGATCGACCGCGACGCCGGGCCGCACGTCGAACGAGTAGGCGGTCCAGTAGGGCGTCTGCCGGTTGTCGGCGCGGGCGCGCTGCGCGGCGGCGGCGAGCTTCGCGCTCAAGTCCGCGCCCTCGACCTGGATGAAGCTGGCGGGCGTGACGCCTTTGTCCTGATCAATGGACGCCGACCCGGTTGCCGTCGTCGCGGCGGCGGCGGCGGTCGTCGCCGCCCCCGCGCCCCTGCCGCCCGCGCAGGCGGAGGTAGTCAGGAGGATGAAGAGGACGAGGAATGAGACGGGTGAACTGATTTTACGCATCATGATTTCCTTTCGCCCGCGCGCCGCGTCGCGGCAGGCGGTTACGGCTTGAGCAACTCCTCTAAAAATTTCAGCGCCTCGGGGTCTTTGCTCTCGCCGACGAGGCGGATGGCGAGCTTGCGCATCTCGACCGAAGGATCGCGGCGCGCCACGTCCATCAGCTTGCGCAGCGCGGCTTTCTGCCCCGACTCGCCGAGCCCGCGCAGGAGTGCGACTTTGATCTCCATGTTCCTCTCCGAGTCGTAGAGGCTGGAGAGCACGTCAACCGTCTGAACGCTGTCGCCGCTTTCCGCCAGGCGGCGGATGGCGAAGGCGCGCAGCGTGGGATCGCCCGCGCCGCGCGCGATCTCCATCAGCTTCGCCCGCGCGCGCGGGCTCTTCATCTCGGAGAAGGCGCGCAGGATTTGCGCCCGTATCTCGCCCGACTGCTCCGCGTCGAAAATTCTCGTCAGCTCATCGACGACCGTCTCGTCGTTCCTCTCGCCGAGCCGGCGGATGGCGAAGGCGCGCAACTCCGGGTCCTCGTTCGAGCGCGCCGCCTCGACGAGTTTCTGCGCGGCGCGGGGGTCGTCCATCTCGGAGAAGGCGCGCAGGATTTGGGCGCGGATTTCACGCGAGCGGTCGGCGTCGTAAATCTGCGTGAGGTCGGCGACCGCCGTGTCGTGCCGCTCGCCGAGGCGGCGGATGGCCGTCTGCCTCAGCCCGGCGTCCTCCGTCGTGTTGCGCGCGACTTCGAGGAGCAGCGCCTTGGCGCGCGCCGAGTCCATCTCGGAGAGCGCGCGCAGCACCTGCGCCTTCACCCCCGCGTCGCGGTCGGCTTGGTAGATGCTCCTCAGATCGTCTATCACCGCCTCGCCGCCGTCCTCGCCGAGGCGACGGATCGCCGTCTGACGAATCCTCACGCTCGGATCGGTGCGCGCGAGTTGGAGCAGGATCGGGACAGCCTGCCGGCCGCCGTGCGAGCCGAGGATCGAGACGACCGACTCGCGCATCTGCGGGCTCGTGTTCGGCGACTTCAGCATCTCGGAGATGTACTGCATGGCGCGCTCCGGGCTGTTTTCGAGCAGGCTCTGGAGCGCGATGAGCTTGATCTCGTTGTTCTCTTTATCGTCAATCGCCTGCCTGACCGCCCGCGGGTCGCCCAGCTCGACGACGAGCGCCTTCGCCTCGTCCCTCCAGCCCGACTTCGGGAACTCCTGGAGGAGCCTGTCGAGCCAGCTCATGGCTTCCTGCTTGCGCCCCTGCTTGTTGAGCGTGTAGGCGAGCCAGTAGTAGGCGGCGTCCACGTCCTTGTCTTTCGGGTAGCTCTTGATGAAGCTCTGGAAGCGGTCGGCGGCTTTCGCCCACTCGTTGTTGTCGAGGAAGTCGCGCCCCTCGGCGAAGACTTTCATCGCCGGAGTCGAGCCCGACTGCGCCACGAGGCGGTTCAGCTTCTGCGCGTGCTCCTGCGGCAAGCCGTAAGCCTCGCGGGGTCGCGGGGTCGCGAGCGAGAGACCGACGACGACGAGCGCGGCGGTCGCGATGATTCGTGCGCGCCGCGCGGCGCGGCGGCGGGGACGAATGAGTTTGAACGTTTCGAGCATGACGTTGATAAAATTCCTTCCGGGCTTCAGTAGATGCGCGAGGCGTCGGCGACCTGGAGCATCGCGACGATGTTCTTCTTCCTCATGCGCTCGGTGATCGAGCGCACCTCGTCCCGCGCGGGCTTGTCCGGCAGGTTGGCGATGTCGATGAGGATGGGCTCCAGGTTCGACAGCAGCGATTCGACCTCGACGTTGCCGCGGCTCGCCGCCTCGCGCCTGAGCAGGATGTTGCGGTAGAGCAGCTCTTTCGAGCGCCGCTTCTCGTAGGCGATCTCCGCCGTCGCCGGGCCGTCGGCGCCCGCGCGCGCGTTGCGGAACGAGCGCAAAAGTACCTGCGCCTGCTCGACGTGGCGCGCCGTGCCGGAGTCGGCGGGCTCGACCTTCGTCGAGAGCGCGGCGAGCTGCGACTCGATCAGCTCCGCCGAGTCGATGGCGATCTCGGGCGTCAACGGCAGCTTCAGCCGCCTCACCTGCTTCGGCGTGGTCAAGGCCAGCTGCGAAGCACCCGACGCGCCCGCGCGCTTCGACCGAGCGCGCCGCGACCCGCCGGTCGAAGCCGTCTGCACGCCGACGCCGCCCGCCGCCTCGGCGCGCCGCTCGTCGCCGTTAGTCGTGCGATCTTTCGCGGCGTTCTCAACTCTCTCCGACCCGCCACCACCGCGCGCGACGTTCGGGGCTTCCGGCGACACGGCGGTCGCGGGCACGGCGTTGGCGTTAACGTTCTTCTCCGTCGCCGGCTCCGACTTGTCCGCGACTTCGACGTTCTTCCCGCCGCGCAGCAGCACGAGCCCGATCAAAACCGCGACCGCGATCATCGCGGCGGCGGCGGTCAGCGCGGGGCTCAGGCGCGGCAGCGCGAAGACCGACGCGGCGCGCTCGCGCCAGCCGACCGACGTGCCGCTCGCGCCGGAAGCGGCGCCCAGTATCTTGCGCAGAGCCCGCCGCTCGGCGGGCGGGTTTGACTCGGCGCGGTAGGAGACGAGCTGCTGGCGCAGCAGCATGAACTCTTCGCGCGCGAGCCGGCACGCCGGGCAGTCGGCGGCGTGCCGCTCGACCGCGCCCGCCTCTTCCGCCGGCAGTTCGCCGTCAACGAGCTGCGAGATTTTTTCAGTCCAGTTACAGTCCATCTCTCTCACCTGATATCCGTCGTCGGGCTTCATCCGAGCCGCCCGCGCAGGAACTGCGTGGCGCGCGACCAGGCGAGCTTCGCGTAGTCGGGCTTGTAGAACGGACGCGTGTACGCGAGGAAGCCGTGATCCGCGCCCTCGTAAGCGAAAAGCTCGACGGGAGTGCGCTGCGCCTTCAACACCTTTTCGAGCTTGACGCTCTCGGCGAACGCCACCGCCTGATCCGCCGTGCCGTGGTGAATCTGCACGGGCACCTTCAGGCGCGCGACCTCCCCTTCCTTCATCGGCGCGGGGTGGAAGGCGACGACCGCGTCGATGTCGCGCGAGCGCGCGCCGTGGAGCAGAGCCAGCCGCCCGCCGGAGCAGAAGCCGAGGACTCCCATCGCGCCCGCGCGCACGAACGCCTGCGCGCGCAGGTAGCTGGCTCCCGCCTGAATGTCGTCGAGCTTATCGAGATCGGTGTGGTTGGCGATGTACTTGTCGTAAGGTTCGGCGTTGATCGGCGTGTCACCCGGCAGCGGGTGGAAGATGTTGGGGGCGAGCCCGACGAACCCCGCGAGCGCGAGCGCCGCGCAGGTGTTCGGGATGTACTCCTCGTTGATCTTGTTGCCCGCGATGACGAGCACCGCCGGGTAAGCGCCCTCCGCCTTCGGTCGCGCGAGGAAGCCGTCGATTGAGTCCGCGCCGTTGTGCCTGAAGACGACCCTGCCGTGCTGGACGCGCGCGTCGTCGAGCACGCGCGTCTCGGGCTGCCTGGCTTGCGGGCTCATCCCCTGCCCGCGCGCCGCGGCGAAGCCGGCGAGGGATGCGGTCGCGCTCAGGAGGAAACTCCTTCTGCCCGTCGCGTCTTCGTTGCAGTCGTCTTTAAAACACATGTCGTGTCGTCCCCGACTCTTTCGTTCTTCCGAGCCGTCGGTCTTACCGATTAAGCAATGTTGCCGCCCGCGGCGCTCGCGCCCTGCGCCCTGTCCCTGCGTTCGCGCATCGCCGTGCGCGCGCGGAACACGTCAACCTTGACCTTCGCCTCCGAGACGCCGAGCACGCCCGCGATCTCGCGGTAGCTCAGCTCCTCCTGCTCCCTGAGCAGCAGCGCCGCGCGCTGGTGTTCCGGCAGCGTCTTCAACATCTCGTCGACGCGCGTCTCGGTCTCGGTCATCTCGAACACCTCGTCGGGTCGCGGCGCGCGTGCGCGGAACGTATCGACCACTTTGTCGAAGAGGCGGTGGCGCGTCCTCCGCTTCGACAGCTCGTTGAGCGCCATGTTGCGCGCGACGCGGAAGAGCCAGAAGCGCGCCTCCCCGGGCGGGAAATTTTCAAAGCCCGCGCGGTGCAGTTGCAGGAAAGCGTCCTGCGCGAGGTCTTGCGCCGTCTGGGCTGCGACCCCGCGCCCGCCGAGCAGGCATTCGAGGAACCGGCAGAGGCTCGGGTAAAACTCATGAAAGAACCTCGCGAACTCTTCATCTCGGCTCGCCATAAGACTCGCCACACCCCGTAAAACAGACGCGCGCGGTGAAAGTTACAACTTTTTTCGGCTGCGGCAAGGGCGGCGCGGCGCGGGACGCGCAAAGGTGAGCGAGCGGCGACGAAGATAAGACCGATTTGATCGTAACGCTAACGCGCCACGCGATTTCGAATTGACCGCTTGAAGCCCCGGCAGGGGCGAAAGAAAGTAGCCCACGGCGCGAGCCGTGGGAACACAAGCGCACAAAATAAAAGAGCCCCTGAAAGGGGCGAAAGAGTGTTGACCCGGAATCCGAAACTTGGCATTTCAGATCGGAATTTTCTTTCGCCCCTTTCAGGGGCTCTCGTCTCATTCTCTCCGTCGAATCCCACGGCTCGCGCCGTGGGCTAAATGCTTTCGCCCCTTTCAGGGGCTTAGGCGTTTTTTCCGAGCCCGCCTTTCGGCTCCCGCCAACACATCGACGATCAATCCTTCGTCGTCACGCTCGACTCTTCGCCGGCACGATCACTCCTTCAATGCCAAGCGCGAAGGCTCGCCCGTAGAAGCGCGCCGCGGTCGCAAGATCGATCTTCAGATCGCCGTCGGGCAAATCCTGCGCGCGTCCGTACACTCGCGCGGCGATCTTCCCCGCGCGACGCGCGTCGAAGGCGTTGGCGCCCGCGCCTTGCGCCGCGTCGAGCTTCGCGAGTTCGGCGAGAAGTTTCTTCGCGCGCGCGAGCGACGACTGGCTCAACGGGTCGCGCGAGCCTTCGGCGGCGAACGCGTGCGACGCGGCCGAGGCGATGAGGAGAACGATGACGAGTGCTCGCGTCATGGGGCTTGTCCTTAAAGGCGTGTGGGGCTTCAGGGCCGCGGTCGCGGGAACGGCGGCGGCATTTTCGGACACACCTCCGCGCGGCAGGCGTCAACGGGTTCGATTGACGCCGCGTGAAAGTCCGAGTCCGATTCGTTCGACCCTTCAGTAAAGTGGGATTGCCCGACTTTTTCCAGCGCGTGCGCGGCGTGCCGGGGTCACGCGCGCGCCGACTACGCGTCAGTCGGCGGCTCGACGACGAGCTTGCCGCGCATCATGTTCATCCCGCACGTCCAGGTGAACTCGCCCGCGCGCTCGGGCGTGAACTCGACGGGCGTCGTCTCGAAGGCGGGCAACTCTCGCGCGATGCGGAAGTCGCCGAAGACGACCCGCTCGCTGCACGAAGCGGTCTCGTCGCGGTAGAAGTTGAGCCGCACGGGCGCGCCCGCGCGCACGACAACGACGTCGGGCGAGTAGCCGCCCTTCACGGTGATGTCGATCTCCTGCACGCCGTCATTCTCGACGCGCGCCGCGACGCGCTCGCGCTCGCCGAAGAAGTACCACAGCACGAGCGCGACGAGCGCTATCCCTGAGACGACGACGACGATCTCGGTCGTATCCATCTTCTTACACCTCCGCGCGCGGCGCGCGCCAGCCCGTCAGCATCACGACTTCGAGCCCCATCCGCTTCAACGCCTCGATCGCGGCTTTCGACTCACCCCTGATCTCGTCCGCGACGGCGAGCAGCCCCGCGAGCCTTCCGTCAACCGCCGCGTAGATCGGCGTCTTCCCTTCTTCCGCGAGTCGCGACGCGCGCTCCTCAAATCCGCCGACGCCGATCCCGCGCTCGTTCATTAACGCGGCGTTGCCTAACAGCACCCGCCGCCCTTCGATCTCAGCCTCGACGCCGTGACCCGCGAGCGCGTCGAACTTCGCCGCGCGTGGGGGAAGCGCGAGCCCGCGCGCCTCCGCGCCGCGCACGATCGCCTCGCCCAGAGGGTGCTCGCTCCCGCGCTCCGCGCCCGCGGCGAGCCGCAGCAGCTCGCCCTCTTCCGTCGAGCCGTCCGCGACGACGACGTCCGTGAGGGCGGGGCGACCGCGCGTGATCGTGCCGGTCTTGTCGAGCACGACGGTGTCGATGCGGTGCGCCGCCTCCAGCGCCTCGCCGCCTTTGATCAGCACCCCGCCCTGCGCGCCGCGCCCCGTGCCCACGAGGATCGCCGTCGGCGTCGCGAGACCGAGCGCGCAGGGGCACGCGATGATCAGCACCGAGACGAAGTTGACGAGCGCCGTCGTGAAGCGCACGTCCGCGGGCGCGGCGACGAACCAGACGACGAAGGTCGCGATCGCGACGCAGATCACGACCGGCGTGAAGACGCCGCTGATCACGTCCGCGAGTCGCGCGATGGGAGCCTTCGAGCCCTGCGCGTCCTGCACGAGCCGGACGATCTGCTGGAGCGCGGTGTCCTTGCCGACCTTCGTCGCGCGGAAGGTGAAGGAGCCCGTGCGGTTCAAAGTCGCGCCGAAGACCTCCGCGCCCGCGCGCTTCTCCACCGGCAGACTCTCGCCCGTCAGCATCGACTCGTCCACCGCCGACTCGCCCGCGACGATGACGCCGTCCACGGCGATCTTCTCGCCCGGCCTGACGACCACCGTGTCGCCGACGACGACCTCCTCTACGGGAACGTCCCGTTCGCGACCGTCGCGCACGACGCGCGCCATCTTCGCCTGCAGGCGCATGAGCCTGCGGATCGCGTCGCTCGTCTTCCCCTTCGCGCGTGCTTCGAGGAGCCGTCCGAGCAGGATGAGCGCGATGATCACGCTCGCCGCCTCGAAGTAGACCGGCACGTTCGCGTGAGTCGCGGCGTGCGCCGCGTCGCCCGTGCCGCCCATCCCCGCCATCGCGCCGCCCGCCGCCGCGCCCGCGAAAAAGCCCGGCGCGAGGGTGGCGACGATTGAGTAGAGGAAAGCCGCGCCCGTGCCCGTGGCGATGAGCGTGTTCATGTCCGCCGCGCGGTGGCGCAGCGCCGCCCACGCGCCGCGGTAGAACTGCGCGCCGCAGTAGAGGACGACGGGCGCGCTCAGCGCGAGCTGCAAGTAATTGACGCCCGCGAAATTCAGAATCGGCACCGCGCCGTGCGACATCGCGACGACCAGCACGGGGAGCGAGAGCACAGCGGCGAGGAAAAATTTACGGCGCAGATCGCGGTACTCCGCCTCGCGCGCCGCAGCCTCCGTCTCCTCAGCCGCGCCGCCGCCCGCGCCCGACACCTCGCGCACGCGGTAGCCGAACTCCTCGATGCGCCGTTTCAGAGCGCGCGGGTCGGTCGCGCCCGGCAGATACTCGACCCTCACCTCCATCGTGCCGAGGTTGAAAGACGCGGAGACGACCCCGCCGAGCCCGCGCAGGTGTCTCTCCAACTGTTGACCCGATCCGGCGGGTCGCGCCGAGTCGTCCACGACGAACTCGGCGCGCGCCGCGCCGGTCGTGCCGTAGCCGACGTCTTTAATCGCCTCGACGAGTCGCCCGCTGTCGGTCGCCGCCGGATCGTACTCGACGGTCGCGCGCGCGGTGGCGAAGTTGACGCCCGCGCTCCGCACGCCCGCCTGTTTCGACAGCTCGCGCTCGATCCTTCGCGCGCAAGCGGCGCACGTCATCCCGGTGACGGCGAGATCGACGCGCTCCACGGTCGGCTGATCGGCCGCCGGCGCGTGTTGATTGTGATCGTGTTGTGGTTTCGGCTCGGTCGTCATATTTGGCATCGCCGTTGCTTCCCCGTTATAGGAGACACGAAAAAGCCCTGTGTAGTTAGGATGCGCGAGGGTTGCCCACGTACCGTTGGGTTACACCACTGTACGCTTCCTGCCGAGGCTTTTTCCGAGTCCCCGGACAATCCTAGGGCAAGTGCCGCGATTCGGGAACCGCGGCGAAATCATCAACCTTAAGGAGGAAGAAGGAAGATGGCTGACAACAAACGTGCGGCTGACGACAGGCAGACGCCGAACGACGAGCCGAAGAGCATGAGCGCGGCAGCGGGCGCGCAGTTCGCGCCGCCCAACTCGGACGCGCTCTCGTCGCAGGACGTGAAGGCGCAGCGCGGCGGCCTTCAGGAGGATCAACTGAGCGGCGAGACGCAGAAGGGCGCGCACAACCAGGAGATGCGCGGCAGGAACCCGCAGGGCAACAAGCCGGATCGGAGCCGGAGCGAACGGAAGGAAGGCGACACGTTCTAACGCGCGCCTGGGATCAACCGACGGCGGGCGCGGCTCGCGACTCGACGAGTCGCGAGCGCAACTCCGATCCGACACTCGCGGCAATCTATCCGACAAAGGTGCGTCAATGAAATTTCAACTGCGGAAGCTCGAAGATCAGGTGTTGGTCATCACGGGCGCGACGAGCGGCATCGGGCTCGTGACGGCGCGCCGGGCTGCGCGGCGCGGCGCGCGGCTCGTCGTCGCGGCGCGCAACGAGCAGGCGCTCGGCGAGTTGGTCGATGAGATCAGGGCGGCGGGCGGCGAGGCGGTCTACGTCGTCGCCGACGTCGGCAACGCGGAGGACGTGGAAAGAATCGCCGCCTCGGCTCTACAGCACTTCGGCGGCTTCGACACGTGGGTCAACAACGCGGGCGTCTCCATCTACGGGCGCATCATGGACGTGAGCGAGGAGGATCACCGGCGGCTCTTCGAGACGAACTACTGGGGCGTCGTCCACGGCTCGCGCGCGGCTGTGCGCCTGCTCAGGCACCGCGGCGGCGCGCTCGTCAACGTCGGCAGCGTCCTCTCCGACCGCGCGATCCCGATCCAGGGGACTTACTGCGCCTCGAAGCACGCCGTCAAAGGCTTCACCGACGCGCTCCGGATGGAGTTGGAAGAAGAAGGCGCGCCCGTCTCCGTCACGCTCATCAAGCCGAGCGCGATCGACACGCCCTACCGCGCGCACGCGAAGAATTATCTGGAGGTCGAGCCGATGAACCCGCCGCCCGTCTACGCGCCGGAGCCCGCGGCGGAGGCGATCCTCCACGCGGCGGAGCACAAGCGGCGCGACATCTACATCGGCGCGGGCGGCCGCGTGCTCTCCTCCGTGGGCGCGGGCGCGCCGCGCTTCACAGACAAGGCGATGGAGTTGACGACCTTCAAGCTCCAGCAAAGCGACGAGCCCTCGGCGCCCGACCGCGCCGACAGTCTGCACGCCCCCTCCAGAGACGGCGAGGAGCGCGGCGGCTACCCCGGTCACGTCGCGGAATCATCCCTCTACACGAAGGCTTCGCTGCACCCTGTGATCGCGGGCGCGATCATGGTCGGCGCAGGACTTGCCATCGCGGCGCTGCTGCGACCGCCGCGCACGGAAGTGCGCGACAGTCACGACAGGTATGCGAGCACCGAAGTGGGGATGCTGTAGGCGCGCTTCAGGCGGAGAGGACGCGCTCGTAAAATTCCAGGTACTGCGGGATGACGCGGTCGGTGCTGTAGCGCGCGAGCGCCGACTCGCGCGCGCGCCGCCCCATCGCGCGCCGCGCTTCGGCGTCGGAGAGCAGGCGCGCGGCGTCGTCAGCCATCTTGTCCACGTCGCCCACTTCGGCGAGGCAGCCGGTCTCGCCGTCCGTCACCACTTCCGGCACGCCGCCCACGCGCGAAGCCACCACGGGGACTTCGCACGCCATCGCCTCGAGCGCGGCGAGCCCGAACGACTCCTGCTCCGAGGGCAACAGCAGAACGTCCGCGACCGAGAGGTAGTCGCCGATCTTCGGCTGCTTGCCGACGAAGGAGCAGTAGGCATCGACGCCGAGGCAGCGCGCGCGGTGCTCGGCGAGCCCGCGCTCGCTCCCGTCGCCCACCATCACGAGCCGCGCGTCGACGCCTTGGCGGCGCACGCGCGCGAAGATCTCCACGCAATCGACGGGTCGCTTGACGGGTCGGAAGTTCGAGACGTGCGCGAGCAGCGGCTCGCCCGCGGGTGCGAGCTCGGCGCGAAAGGTCGGCATCTCGCGGCGGTAGTATTCAGACCCGCAGACGAAGTTGGGGATGACCTCGACGCGCTCCTCGCCGAAGCCGAAGGTCTCTTCCGTCGCGCGCTTCAGGTAGGCGGAGATCGCCGTCACGCCGTCCGACTGCGCGATGCCGTAGCGCGTGATCGGCAGATACGACCGATCCGAGCCGACGAGCGTGATGTCGGTCCCGTGCAGCGTCGTGACGACCGGGAGTTTCCGACTCGGTTTCAGAGACTCGCGCGCGAGGATGGCGCTGATCGAGTGGGGGATGGCGTAGTGGACGTGGAGCAGATCGAGGTTCTCGTTCTCGGCGACCGTCGACATCTTCGTCGCGAGCGCGAGCGTGTAGGGCTGGTGCTCGAAGAGCGGGTACGACATCATCTCCACCTCGTGGAAGCGCACGCGCTCGTTCAGCTCGGTGAGGCGCGTCGGCAACGAAGAGGCGATGAAGTGAACCGTGTGCCCGCGCGCCGCCAGCTCCTTCCCCAGCTCCGAGCCGACGATGCCGCTGCCGCCGTAAGTCGGGTAGACGGTGATGCCGATGTTCATGGACGCAGGGGTCAGAGGTCAGAGGTCAGAGGTCAGTGAGCGGAGCAGCCCGTTGATGATGCGCCCGACTTCGCGTGCTTGATCTTGGATGCGCGTGTGGTCGTGTCCACTCAAATAGTCGAGTCGCAGTGCGATCTCTAAGTGTGTGTCTAATTCCAAAAGTGATCCGCGAGCGTGGCTCAGAAAATTCCCAAACTCCGCCTTCGACCTGCGCCCCTGCCCTTCGGCGATATTCGCCGGGACTGACACTGCCGCCCGGCGCATCTGACTGGTTAAGCCATACACCTCTTCACGCGGAAAAGACTTACTTGTCTCATACACGGCGACCACCAATTCCATCGCCTTCCGCCACGCGATTAAGTCTCTGTGACTCTTAATCGGCTCACTGTCTTTCATCGCTGCTAACACCAAAAGCGCGCACGGAACTGACCTCTGACCTCTAAACTCTGATCTCTGAAAAAGCAAGAGGCAGGCGGCCCTCGCTACCGTCTGCCTCTCGTCTCAACTTGTCTCACCTGGTTAGAGGGGGACAAGTGAGGGGCAGAACTATACGCCCGCCCAAATTTTTTGACAACTTAAATTTGTGCGGTTTCGGACGCTGGCTCCGGGCGGCTGCGGATCGCCCGAAAACCGGGTATAATCGAGGCGTCATCAATCGAGCAGCGCGGTCTGTTTCAGCCGATTTTTAAGCTTTTCTGCCGGAGAATACTGATGCCGAAGATCGACAACATCGAAGAGACCCCGAACCCGAACGCCGTCAAATTCGTCCTCAAGGAGCCCGTCTCGAACGGCGCGGCGCGCTCCTACCGCAACGCCGAAGAGGGGAAGGACGACCCGCTCGCGAAGTCGCTCTTCGAGGTCGGGCACGTCGTCTCGGTCTTCTACATGGGCAACATGATCACGGTCGAGAAGGGCGAGGACGAGGACTGGGACGATCTGCTCCCGCGCCTCGCCGTGCCGATCCGCGCGGCGGCGGGCGCGCAGGGCGGCGCTGCTGCTGCTGCTGCTGCCGGGTCGGGCGCGGGCGCGACGGGCGGCGCCCTCGGCGCTTTGATGAGCGACGACCCGCGACTCATTCGCATCAACGAGATTCTGGACGAGCGCATCCGCCCCTACCTCGCCGCGGACGGCGGCTGGCTCGAGATCGCGGGTCTCAAAGACAACACGCTCACGATCCGCTACCAGGGCGCGTGCGGCAGTTGCCCCAGCTCGATCACGGGCACGCTGACCGCCATCGAGGGGATGCTCCAGCAGGAGATCGATCCCGCGCTCGAAGTCGTGACGCTCTGAACAGTTCGCGGCGAGGGCGGGGTAATGAGCCTCGCCCCCGCCGGCATCCCACCGCGCCCCCGCTTTCGCCTTCATATTCGCCCGCCAAACTTTTTGGAACGGCGCGCACCGGCGCGCGTAATAGACTGCACGCAGAGCTTTATTCTATAC